>LNFE01000196.1 GCA_001464575.1 Acidobacteria bacterium Ga0077553
TCTTCTTCTCTGGCAGCGGCCACCGGACGCGGCGATCCTGTCAGGTTTCTGGGAACTTCCCGAACCGCATCAGCTACCTAAGGCGAAATTTGGGGCGGCGCTCCACCATTTTAAGCACAGCATTACCAACCATATCTATCACTTCCAAGTGTTTGAGGCTTCGGTGGGCCGAGGGGATCCGAAGGGTGAGGGGGGGCTGCAGTGGGTGGCGGTAGAAGAATTGGCGACGATTCCGTTGAGCACCACGGCGCGGAAGGCGCTGGCTGGGATGGCGCAGGGGAATTTGTTTGGGTAAGGGGAAAGGGGTAGCAGTTGTGAACTTTTTACCGAGTAGAAAGTTCTGGGTGTGGAATCGAGTAGACTGGCGAGAGACCGGGTTTATGGGGATTATGCACAAAAACCGTTTTATTTCGCTAGCCAAGTCGTCGATCGTTCTTTTGACTCTGCCGATTCTGCTGTTTGCCTTCTCGGTGGGCCCTGATGCGCGGCATACGGGGGCGCCTGGGGACCGGACATGTGCCACGTCTGGATGCCACACCGGCACTGCCGTCAATGCTGGCGGCGGCCGAGTTGAGCTCCAGTTGCCCGGCGGGATGACCTACGTTCCTGGGCAGCGGCAGCGGATTACGGTGGTAATCACAGATACGAATACAAACACGCGGCTTTATGGGTACCAGGCCTCGGCGAGGTTGGGCTCTAATGAGGCGAATGGGCAGGCGGGGACGTTTACGCCAGTCGGCACGGACGTGATTCTGTGTTCCGATGATCGGCAGCGGCCCACGGCGGGTTGTCCTTCGTCGGCGCCGGTGGAGTTCATTTCGCACGGCAACAGCAGCAACCGCACCGGCCGCTTTGAATTCGACTGGACGCCGCCCGCGACGGATGTGGGCCCAGTGAAGATCTACGTCGCGGGGAATGCGGCGAATGGCAATGGGTCGAATACGGGGGATCGGATCTATACAACGAGCATCACGCTGACTCCCGCGGCTAGTGGTGGGAACCGTCCGGCGATTACCTCGAGCGGTGGCGTAGCGAACGGGGCGAGCTTTGCGGCCGGTGTAGTGGCTGGCTCGTGGACAACGATCTTTGGTGCAAACTTGGCGCCGGCGTTGAAGACCTGGGATGGGTTGATTGACGCCCAGGGCAATTTCCCGACCGCAATCGATGACGTTCGCGTGACCATTGATGGACTGCCGGCCTTCATTAACTTCGTCAGCGCCAACCAGATCAACGTGCAGGCTCCGGCCTTGACGCGGACCGGGATGGTTCCCGTGGTGGTAACGACTCCGGCGGGTGCGAGCGAAACCGTGATGGCGAACGTGGCGCGGGAGCTTCCCGGGCTTTTTCTCTTTACGCAGGCGCCGACCCGGTATCCGGCGGCGGTGCGGGCGACCGATGGGCGGTTTATCGGTCCGGTGGATCTGTTCCCGGGCGTGACGACGGAACCGGCCAAGCCAGGCGATGTGATCCTCCTCTTTGGCACGGGGTTCGGGCCGACGACACCCGCCGTGGTACCCGGCCGGGTGTTCAGTGGCGCGGCGCCATTGACCGATGCGGGCAGCTTGCAGGTACGGATCGGCGGGACGAACGTTGTTCCGTCTTTCGCGGGGCTTTCCGGCTCCGGGTTGTATCAGTTTAATGTGACCGTTCCCAATCTACCGGATGGGAATCATCGGATCGAGATGCTCTTGAACGGGCAGCAGATCCAGTCGGATGTTCAGTTAGCAGTCCGGCGCTAACCGTAACCCTCACCCCAAAATTGGAGAATCACATGAATCGAATGATGCGAGCGCTTGTCGTGTGCGCGGCGGCCGTGCTTTCGGCGGGAACCATGATGGCCAGGAGCGCCGCAGCTCCGGCGAACTCGGCAGGAGTTCCGACGGACATGAATGGCCGGACTTGCGCGGCCTGCCACCGGCCAGACGCAGCGAATTCGGACTCCCGAGGGCGGCTGACGGTAATGATGGATCGAATGACCTATCGGCCGGGGGTTAAGCAGTCGATCCGGGTTCGCCTGGAGCATCCCGAGGCGCGGCGATGGGGTTTTCAATTGACCGCCCGGCCGACGAACGATACGACGCAAATGGCGGGCAGCTTCACTCCTAACGAGAACATTTCGGTTGTTTGTGATCCTTCAGGTTCGGCTCCCTGCGGCGGAGCGCGTGAGTTCGCAACCCATACGACCGCTTCCAGCCGAATGGGAACGACAGGTGGGGTGGAGTGGGACATCGAATGGACTCCGCCGGCGAATGAGGTGGGCGAAATCACGTTGTATGTTGCCGCGAACGCAGCAGACGGGACTTCGGCCAATACGAACGACCGCATTTACACGACCACCGTAAAACTGGCGGCCGAAGGCGCCTGCAACCTAGCGCAGAGGCCTACATTGCGGAATCTGGCGAACGGAGCTTCCTTCGTGACGACTCTCGCGCCGAACACCCTGGCCAGCGTGTTTGGGCTGGACTTCGAGGTCGCAGGGCGAACCCGGCAAGCGGGAACCGGCGATTTCGTGAACGGCGCTTTTCCGCAGCAGTTGGCCTGTGTGGCGGTGGAGATCGCGGGACGGCGCGCGCCGGTAACTTATGTGCAGACCGACCAGATCAATTTCCAGGTGCCGGCGCTGACGCAGACGGGTCCGGTGCCGGTGGTGATCATCCTGAATCCGGGACGGCCGAACGAACTGCGGTCGGACCAGGGAACGGTAACGGTGGCGCAGTACTCGCCGGCGTGGTTTACGTTTGGCGGCCGGTCCATCGCGGCGACGACGGCGGACGGACGGATTGTGGCGGACCCTGCGGTGGTGGCCGGGGGCGTGGCGGCGCGACGGGGGGATGTTGTGACGCTCTATGGAACGGGCTTCGGATTCACCGAGCCGGTGTATCAGGCCGGTGAAATTCCCGGAGGCGTTGCGCGCCTGCGGGACCCGATTACGATCACCGTTGGCGGGACGATGTTGGCTGCTTCCGACATTCTGTACGCGGGTCTGGCGCCGGGGCTGATTAGCGGTCTTTATCAGTTCAATATCCGGATCCCGATGGGCGTGACGCCGGGGGTGGTGCCCGTGGTGGCGACGATGGGTGGCGTTAGCACCCAGACGACGGGGGGAGGAATTCCCGTTCAGTAAATTCCTAGCGGTGGAATTGTTGCGCTCCCGCTTACTATGGGGGTAGTCACCCGGACTACCCCCTTTTGTCTTATGGTCAGCGGATTCCAGCGAATGGCCGAACTGTTGTTGGCGCTGGTGTTCTGCACTGCGGTGTGGGCACAGACGCCGGCAAACAGCAATGCGCCATTTTATACGGCGGCCAGCGTGGTGGACGCCGCGACGAATCTACCCGGCGCAGTGGCGCCGAATGGCCTTGTTTCGCTTTATGGAACGAAGCTTTCCTTCTCGACCCGGGCCTTGCAGGCGCAGGACCTGATTGCCGACGCCCTGCCCACGGCGCTGGCCGGGACGGGGGTGCGGATCAGGATTAGTGCGATTGCTGTCCCGATCCTGTTCGTATCCCCGCAACAAGTGAACTTTCTGGTGCCGCCGATTCTGCGGCCAGGCCGCTACAAGCTGCAGTTGATCCGCGATGGCTGGAGCGGACCCGAAGTGGAGCTGGAGGTGGCGGACGTGGCGCCGGGCACGTTCGTGATGGAGTCGCGATTCGTGATCGCCACCCATGCGGACGGCGCGTTGATTGACGCCGCGGCACCGGCGCGGCCGGGCGAGATTGTGATCGTTTACGCCAGCGGGCTGGGCCAGACGACACCGCGATTGCTGAACCTGAATATTCCGCGGGGAGCGGCGCAGATCGAACGGCGCAGCCAATTGCGGGTCTTGCTGAACGGCGTGGCGGTGGAGGCGGCCGCAATTCTCTACGCCGGGGTGACGCCGGGGTTCGCCGGGCTCTACCAGATCAATCTGAGGCTTCCGGAACAGTTGCCGGAGAATCCGGAACTGCGGGTGGGCGTGGGGGAGCGGCTAAGCCCGGCTGGGCTGCTGCTTCCGGCTGGGGCGGCAGCGCTACAATAGGCTGCTGATGAGCCCTCGCAATGTCCTGGCCGTGCTGCTGCTGGCCGGCGTCTCGTTTTTCTCGATTGGGAAGTTTTTCCAGGAGATCTCTGACTTTTACGTCCGGCGGCCGGAGGTGGATGGGGTGACGCAGTTCACTTCCCGCTATACGCCGGTGCGGGCGTTGTTGCCTGAAAAGGGCGTGATCGGGTATATGACGGACCCAGCGGCTGCGGCGGACGAGTTGAACGCCACGGCGGAGCTGTATCTGGTGCAGTATGCGCTCGCGCCGGTGGTGGTGGTGAACTCGACGGACCAGCGATATATCGTGACCAACTTTCACACGATGGTGACGACCGGTTCGATGGCGGATCAGGGCTTTAAGCTGGTGCGGGAGTTCGGCAACGGGGTAGCGGTGTTTGAGAATGAGAAGTGGGGGAAGCGCTAAATGGGTGGATTCGGCGGATTGCTTCTGTGCGTGTTGGCGGGATTTGGGGCGATCCGGGCGGCTTGGCCCGCGCCGCGACGGTGGAGTGCGCACGATCCGCTGCGACTGGCGATGGCGCCATCTTTAGGACTGGGGTTGTTGTCGCTGATGTACTTTGCGGTCCGGACGGTATTGGGCGGCAGTGGCGGAGCGATGGCGGGGGCGTTTGCCGCGGTGACGTTGGGATTGGCGGGGTTGGCTTGGTGGCGAAGCGAATCGGCCGAGGCAGAAAACCGAGCCTGGGCGAAAGGGCCTACTTGGCTGTGGCTGATCTTCGGCGCCGTGGCCGGGGTGGCCGCGTTGACCTTGCTGTTGATCCTGGTGGCTTCGCCGCACGGGGAGTGGGACGCGTGGTCGATTTGGAACCTGCGAGCGCGATTCTTGTACCGCGCGACGGAGGCAACGGTTCCGTTTGATCCGCTCTTGAACTGGTCCCATCCGGACTATCCACTATTGGTGCCAGCGTCGGTGGCGGGGTTGTGGACGTGGAACGGTGGGGAGGCGCAGTGGTTGGCGGCGGCTGTGGCAGCGGTGTTCTGGGCCAGCGCCGTTTTTGTGCCGGTAATGGTGCTTTCGCGGTTGCGGAGCACGGCGATGGGGTTGACGGCTGGTCTGGCGCTGGCGGGGATGCCGCTCCTAACGAGGAATGCCAGCGCGATGTATGCGGACGCGGTGGGGCTGGGCTTGATGGCGATTTAGACTCGCGCGGGGCGCGGGGCGGCGCTGTTGGCGGGCGTGGCGGCGGGCATGGCGGCGTGGTCGAAGAACGAGGGGTTGCTGTTCTGCGGGGTTCTGGTGTTGACCTTTCTGGCAATGGTGCGGAGCCGTGCGGAGTTGGCGGAGCGGGTGCGAATGGTGGGGCCGATGGTGCTGGGAATGCTGGCGGTGTTAGCGTTTGTGGGCCACTTCAAATACCATTTCGCGCCGGCGAATGATTTGGTGGCGGTGGGCAAAACGGCTTCGATGGGGGCGCGGCTGTTGGACTTGTCGCGGTACTCGGTGACCTTCTGGGGGATCGCGGAAGGCATCTTGACGTTTGGGGATTGGCTGGTGCCGCCGGTGATCGTGTTTGGCGTTTGGCTGGGGCTGCAGGGGCTGCGGAAGGTGGAGAGCGGGAGCGTTTGGTGGCCGTTTGTAGTGGCGAGTTTGCAGCTGGTCGGATATCTGGTCGTGTATGTAGTGGGATCGGACCGTTTGGAGTGGCAGCTCGAGACGTCGGCGGAACGTTTGCTGCTGCAGATATGGCCGGCCGCAGTATTTAGTTTGTTGTATTTGGCCAAGGATTCTGCTGCAACGGAAAAACGGTAAGGGCCGTAGAATAGGATAAGGAGTTCCTATGCTACGGTACGCTGCGATTGTTCTGGCGATGGGTGCGTTGCCGCTACTGGCCGAAGGGCCGGCGCCGTACTTGGTGGACGCGGGGACGAAAATTCCGCTGGTCATGATCAACAGTGTGTCGACGCGTCATGCGGCGGAAGGGGACCGGCTCTACTTAGAGACGTCGTTTCCGATTCTATCGAACGGCAAAATTGTCATCCCGCCGGGGAGCTATGTGGCGGGAACGGTGACTTCGGCCAAGCGGGGTGGCCGCGTGAAGGGGAAGGCGGAGTTGTTTCTTCGCTTCGATTCGTTGACGTTGCCCAACGGGGTGACCCGGGATTTCCGGGCGCGAGTGGGCGGCATTGATGGGCGTTCCTCGCAGCAGTTGGACCGGAGTGAAGGAAAGATTACGGCAGAGGCGACCAAGGGTTCCGACGCGCGAACGGTGGGTGAGGGTGCCGCGGGTGGCGCCTCGATTGGGGTGATTGCGGGGAGTGTGTCGGGCCGGCCTGGCATGGGTGCGGGAATTGGAGCGGCGGCGGGGGCGGCGGCGGGGTTGATGGGCGTAATGCTGACGCGGGGCCAAGACGTGGTTTTGGGGCGAGGGACTACCGTCGAAATGGTGCTCGATCGAAATTTGGAGTTCACGGCCGAGGAGTTGGATTTTTCGCAGTCGGGGGCGGCGCGCCGTCCGATTGAGAACGATGGGGCGGTACCGGCGGGCGGTCGCAATGGGTCGGTGTTACCGGGACGCCGGGGCGGGATCGGTCAGAAGAATCCGTAAGGACTTCACCTTAGTTACCTAGCGGAACGCCTAGTCCTTTCGCTCTAAACGGTTGGAAATAAGCAGGTATTCCAACTGGAGTACCAGTTTTTTTGAACCTTCTACTCTATTCTCCTAGGGACCTATCGTCGATAGATACTTAGGAAGCCATGGATTTAGGTGCCTTAGAACTACAAATCTTCGTGAGCCTGGTAGTGGTATTGGGGTCGGCGTTTGTCGCGCTGATCTGCGACTATTTGAAAGGCAACAACGAGCAGTTGCGGGAGCGCAACATCGAACTGCGGGTGCGGACGGAGGAGCGAGAACGGTTTGCCATCCTGAACCCTGCGGCTTGGCTGTCGCAGTTCCGGAGCACTCCGGCGGCGGTTGCCAATGCGGCGCCGGCGCCGGTTGCGCCAGTATCTGCTGAGTCGGTGATGCAGTCCCATGCGACGGCCGAAGCTTTGGCGCAGGTGGCTGAGCGCGAGGCAACGCTGATGGGCCGCGCGGACGCGAGCGGGGACGCCATGGCCGAGGTGCCTTCTGTAGCCGGCTTTGACGTTTCTGAGCGCCGGCGATCGCGCCGGAAGCGCGGCGGGGGTGCCGAGAAGGCGGCCCAGTCCGGTGAAAATTCTTATGACTGGGTGCGTCCCGAGGTCATGGCGAGAGTGGCTCGGCGGGCGGGCGGTGGTCAACGGGATGTTGTGGAAGAGGCGGCGGAGGTGCCGGAGACAGTAGAAGTGGCATCTGCGTTTGAGCAGACCCCGCTCCTGCTGGAAGCGCCGGTTGAGGCTCGGAAGCCCGCAGTGTCGCCCGATCCCGAGATCGCTGTGCCGATGGCCCTGGCTCCCAGTGAACGGCAGACGGAAATGGAGCACATCTCGCAAGCGCAGGCCCGGCCTGCTTCGACTCCTCCGGTCATCATGTTGCGGCCGTTGCCGACCATGAAGCTTGCCGATGAATTGCAGCGGATCGCCGAGTCGACGCAGGTTGCACCGGCTCCCTTCACAAGCCAACTGCTCGAAGATGTGATCGCTGCGAGTGCGGCTAAGCCGTCCGCTCTCACGGCAGCACCGGAAGAATCGGTGTTGTCGGTAGAGCCAGCCGAGGAGATCGCCGCTCCGCAGATGGTTGCCGAGGAAGTGGCGGCGCAGCCAGAGACCGCTTACGCCTTTGCGTCGTTCGACGACGCCCAAGCGGCTGCGGAAGCTCCACCGTCGTTTGAGGAAGCGATTCCCGTTGTGGCGGAGCCCGCGGCTACGGAGCCGGAAACTACCTTCGCGTTCGCCCCGCTAGCGGAAAGCGTCCAGGTAATGGAGGTTCCACCGGTCGCAATCGAAATGCCAGTGGAGCGGCCAGAGACGGATTTCGCGTTCGCCTCACTCGAGGATGTTGAGCCGGCAGTCGAGGCTCCGCCGGTGGTTGTCGAGCAGCCGCTGGAGGAACCGGAGACCGCCTACGCGTTTGTTTCGCTGGAGCATGGGGCTCCTTTACTGGAAGTTCCGCCTGCGGCTGCCGACTACCCGGCCTTAGAGCCAGCGACGGCGTACGCGTTTGAGATGCCAGAGTACGCTGGGTCGGCTTTTGCTGACGTCTTGACCTCTCCAGCAGTGGCTTCGCCAGAACCGCCCCCGGTTGTTGAGGAGCTTCCGTTCCCCTCGGTGGCTGCGTTTGCCAGCCCTGAGCCCTCTCCGGCATTCGCTGCAACTTTCCCCACCTACGACTCGCTGCCGCCGGTGGTTGAGACCCCGGCTTATGACTGGTCGGGGGCCGAATTCGCGCCGCTGCCCGAAACTGTTTTCGCCTCCGAAGCTTTCGCGGCAGAAACGTATGCCGAACTGCCAACTCTCGAGCCGGTCACGGTCTCTGCTGAAGTCCCTCCACTACCTCTTGTCGCGGCTGAGATCGCCGAAGAGCTCCCGGCGACGCAGCCAGAGAGTCTGTCCGAACTTCTGTTGCCAGCCGGGATGCAGGACTTGGCGACCTACTGGCGCTTACTGGAAATGCCGAATCCGATGAGCGGGATCGTGATTACCATCAGTATCACCGACTTCAACCGGCTCTCGACCACGGTGGGCGAGAAGGACCTGGCTCCGTTGCTCGATTCTGTCGAGGTCTTGATGTCGTCAATGGTTCGAGACGGTGACTTTGGGGTGAAGGTCGCGGCAGACCAGTGGGTGTTCGTCTACCGGATCGACGACAATGGGTTTTCTCAGCGCCGGGTGGCTGGGTTGTCCGAAAAACTGTGGGACTTCCAGCTGCGGCATCTGGGTTTGAGCAATATCAGCTTCAGTTGGGCGGCCGTCAATGTCCATGCCGAACGCCTGAGCGACGCAGTCACCGCCGCCGTGGAGCGGATGGAGGCCTCCCGCCGGGGAACCAAAAAATCCGGGGCGGAACGGGCTCGGCTGGTGGCGAACGGATAACGACCTACTTTCGCAGTTCGCTCTCGATCGCTTCTAGTTCCCGTCCGGCTTCGGCCCATTTCCCTTGGGCGGCCAGTTGGCGATAGCGGTCCATCCTTTGCCGGATAGATTGCAGCCGGGAGCGGGGATCAGCAAGGTCCGCCGGTACGGGCTTGGTCCCCGGCGGTGTTTGCTCGTTGGTCGTGACCTGCTGCGGCGCTGGGGCGGACGCGCCGAGTTCGGCAAGGGCCTGGTCATACGTGTCGGTATAGATCAGGCGATTCCCGACGGCGACGACCACCTTCTTTAACTGCGGCATCCGAGCCTGGCTGGCCTGCAGATAGAACGGCTGAGCAAAGAAGAACTTGTTATCGATCGGGAGCACGGTCATCTGGCCGCGCAGGACGCGGGAGCCTTGTTGGTTCCAGAGGCTGAGATCCTTCGAGATCGTCTGATCCTGGTTAATCCGCGACTCAATTTGCATGGGTCCGTAGTAAAGCTGCTCTTTCGGCAGTTCCAAGAAGACGAGCTCGCCGAGGTGATTGCCGTCGCCGCGGCCGATCATCATGCCGATCAGGTTATCCTTGCCGCGCGGGGTGAACGGCAACATCAGAAGAAATTCGGGCTCCGCGGCTTCGTCTCCCGGAACGTCGGCCATGACATAAGTGGGGGTCATGGTGGACTTTCCGGTCGCTGAATCCTGCGCGAAGCCGTCGGGACTGGCCGCCCGTCCTGGCGTCCCGCCCTGGCGATTCGCGATGTCCCAAACGTCCACCTTGTTATAGAACGCTTCGGCATCCTGCATGTGGAAGGTCAGGTGTACTTCGGCCTGGATACGGAATAGCCACTCGGGGTAGCGGGCGTGCTCGCGGAGTTCCGCGGGCATCTCGGCGCCGGGTTTGAGCAGTTTCGGATAGAGTTGACGCCAAGCCAGGATGATGGGGTCCTTGTCGTCAAAGACATACAGGTTGGTTTCGCCGCTGTAGGCGTCGACGGTCGCCTTGACGGCGTTCCGGACGTAGTTGATCCGGCCAGCGGCGCGGGTTCGGATTGGGTAGGAGTAGGGGTGGGAACTCGAGGTGGTATAGCCGTCAACCATCCAGACGAGCCGTCCTTCCTTAGTCAGCACGAGATAAGGATCCTCGTCCCAGGTGAGGAAGCCGGCGAGAGTCTCGAGGCGCGAACCGACGCGGCGATGGATCATCATGCGGCTTTCCGGTTGCAGCGAGCCGGTAAGGACGATGTTGGGGTCGGTGTAGGCGATCGCGGCGACCAGACGCATGGCGAACGAGCCGATCGGGAAGCCGCCTTTGCCGTCATAGTGGTTGTGGACGTTGTCAGAGCCTGACGGATAGTTGAATTCGGGCTGCGCGGTGCGGACGAAGACGGGTTCGTGGGCGACCTCGCCGTAGTAGATCTCCGGACGAGTCAGCTTCATACCGGGAACGGTGACTTTGGGCGGGGCGTCCTGGATGAAGAGGCTGGGGAGTCCGTCGGCGGTGATCTTGTTGGCATCGGCAGCGACAATGCCATAACCATGCGTGTAGACCACATGGCTGTTGGGCCAACGGTTCCGGGCCTCCCCGAGTTGCTGGATGTCGAGTTCCCTTGGCGTCAACATCACCTGCTGCATTTTTCCATTGATGCGATACCGATCGACGTCCGTGTCCACGTAGCTATAAGGCCGGAGGGGCTGAATTTGGCTGACGGTATCGTGGAAGGCCTGCCAATCCCAAAGCCGGACGTTATTGAGCAGATCCCGATGTTTGTTGGCGTCGAGGGCCGTGTCGAGATTGGCTTTGAACAGTTTCGGCTTGGCGGAGCCCTTGAGCTGATAGGCCTCGCGGGTGGCATCCATGTGGTGTTGGATGAAGGGCCGTTGGAGGGTCAACTCATTCGGCTTGACATAGACGGAATTGACAATGCCGGGCACGACGCTCTGAATCGGGAGGACGATGAGGGCCGCGAGGGCGGTCTTGGGGCGGCCGATCGCGACCAAGGCGGCGGCGGCGAGAGTCGCGCCGACCAGCAGCCAGTTGAGGGGAATCCGCACATTGGCGGCAACATAGTCGACTCCCGTCATAAAGGCGTGATCCTCGTAGGCCAGGTCGTACCGGTTCAGGAAGAACTGTGCAGCGAGGGCGATGAGCGTGAGTGCTCCTAAGATGCGGGTACCGGAACCGCCGCTGCGGAGGTTCTGCCAGTCGAGTTCAAACTGGCCGGGGGCCACCGTGCGGAAGAGGGAGTGCGCTGACCAGGCCTGGCTGACGGCGAAATGGACGATGGTGGCGGCGGCGAGGGTGGCGACCGCGAACGAAGCCAGGGATTCAAAGAACGGCAGTTCAAAAAAGTAGAAGGCGAGGGGCTTGCCGAAGAACGGATCGGTTGTCGCAATCGGGGCGGGTGACTGGAGGCTGGCGAAGTAACGGGCGGCATCCCAGCTCGAGAATCCCACCGCGGCGAGGATCCAGCCGAGGATCAGCGCGCCGAGAGTAGCGAGCCTGGCGTAGAGGGGATGCCGGCGGAGGGACGTTCCGGCCTCTTTCATCCCGCGGGCGTTGGCAATCCAAAGGACGACGAAGGCGAGCAGGCCGGCGGCCAGGCGTGGACCGGTCTGGTAGTAGAACTGCGCCCACCAAGCGTCGGTTTGTCCGACCTCGGCCCACCATTCATAGTCGATGATGGTGCTGCAAATAGCGGTGGCGCTGAACAGGACAACGAGCAGGATGACGAGGAGCGTGCCTTTGCCCCACCCGCCGCCGCGCGGCCGTTCGCGGAATGCGTCTTCGATATCGATCGTGGAGTTCGCCATAGGAGCTACAGCTTCAGTGTAGGCTCTTTGGCGGTAGCGAATCGGACGGGGTGCGGCCAGGCGGATCGAGCGGGGGATTGGTCCTGCCTTCGGCAGCCTGCCATCCCTGCGGCGGCGGGTACACCTTGACTAGCGTGGCCGGGTGGCTTTTCGTTGACGAAGTGGGTGTCGAAGATGCGGCCTCCCAGCGGTTTCCTTGGTCCGCCGGCGCTTGGCGTACATCTCGCGGGGGCGGGCTCGATCCCCCAACCTGGACTGGCCAATGATGGCGCCGGATTCCCCCATGAGTGGGCTACGTATCGAACCGGAGGTCTTCCGAACGACTCTCTTCCTCCGTCGGACCCATTGCCGGCCAACGCTCGTCTTGCCGTTAGGGGAACCGATCGGTCCAAGAGACTTCGGGGCGCCCCTACATGATCGCGTCCCATCGAGCGTTGGGTGGCGTCGGCTCCCTGCCAGCTGGCCCGCGTCTTGCGGGCCAGAGAATTCGGACGGATGGGAAATCGCCGGATTGCCGTCGCGATCGCCGCACGAAATCGAGCGAGAGCCGGCATCACGCTTACCCCGCTGGCCTGGAGGATACCGAGGTGGGGCTGCCGCTGGCGTCTACGCAGGCCAGGGGAACTGGACCGACTGAGGTTCGTCGGCACTGCCGTCGAACTTCCGCAACTGGGCGAACATTTCGATCGCCGCCGGCTTCCCACCGGCGACATGCACCCGGAACTGAATGTTGCGCTGGTCGCTTTCGCTCGGGTCGAAGCTGTATCCCCACTGGAACCATGGCTTGCCCTGGGCGCCAGCGGAGCGGGCGTTCGACTTCATCATGTCGGGCTCGAACACCGCGCCGGCGGTGTGGCGGGATTTGATCCGACCCCGCCAGTCGCCGCTCGAATCCGTCTCTTTATACGCCACGAAAGCATAGTCGTCGTTGAGGATTGCGTCATAAGCCTCCAGGTAGGCGAGCGTCTCATAGCGGACCGAGTCCGTGCTGTCCGGGGCTTCAATCAGTTGGTTAGGCATGTGTGTCTCTCTGCCTGTTAGGGCGTATCGCCGGGGGCTAATCGCTCACGAGCACGGCGGCGATGGGCAAAATAATCAGCAAGTTGAAGATCAAGCCGAGCGCCCCCAGCCAAGCGTGCCGCTCACCGCGAAACAGCGAGACGAGCGCGGCGGCCTCGCCCAGCAGGCACGCTAGGCCAATCGCGATCACCAGCAGGACTCCGCTGCCAAGGCGGCCCGCGAAGTCGCCGGCGCCACTGCGCGACGTTCCCACAATTACCGCTCCGAGCAAGGCGACGCCAAGCGGAAGGGCCAGCGAGACCAAACTCCAAAAGGGCTTCATGGCTTCGGCTGAGCCTCTTCAAACGCTTCCCAAAGGGTCCGGAGTTCCCGCCACGCGGCGCGGAAATCGGAGTCGTCGTTATGGTCGCCGAACCGCAGGAAGAACGGGCGATGATTCCAGTCGAACGGCTCCTCGCTCTTGCCACAGAGGTAAAAGAGCAGACCGGCCATGTGGACCCGTGTGGTGGAGTCTCCGGTGCGTGCCCGGTCGAGGATCGCGCGGCGGACTGCAGTAGTCGGGCAGGATTCGGCCAGCGACAGGGCCCGGGTCAACGTGCTCATCGAGGCGGCCTGTTCGATGACACGGATGATATCGGACTCGATGAGTTCGGCAGGCAGTTCTTTTGCTTCGAGCGCCTGCTCAATGGCGTAGGCGCGCACTTCCGGATCAGAGTGAAATCGGGCCACGTCGATCGCGGCGCGGGAGGCCGGAGTGTCGATCGCCGCCAATGCTTCGAGGTCGCGCCACTCGCCGCCCCGCCGCAGCCGCTGAATCAGATCGGCTTCGACGACCCGGCGTTCCGCGGCGGACATCTGCGCAAGCACGTCGAGGTCATAGCCGATGCCATCGTGCCACCTTTCGTAGTTCATCACCATGCTGGCCTGGAACTGTTCGATCCGGGTGGGGGGCGCGGGTGGCGGAGGCGCGGTCGGAGGTTCGGGAGGGGCCGTCCAGGGCTCCTCCCGCGGGGGTTCGAGAATGAAAAAGTGCCGCGGTGGGACGGTGAACTCGCCAGAGTACTGGGAGCTGTTGCGTTCGTAGAATTGAAGTTCGCCGGCCGAGGCGCGGGGCCGGGAACGGACCGGGCCGGTGAGCCGGAAGGAGGCGCCGATGGGAGCCGCAGGGAAGCCGTGCTCCACCGCGGCGATCTCGTTACCGGCGGCGAGTTCGGCGTCGAGGAGTTGACGAAGGGCGGGGGGCAGATTCTCGTAGTCGCGGCGGTCGGCGGTGGATAGATCAGCGAGTTGCATAGCGGTGGTCGTGCTGATTATGGCGAAAACGGCCTCCGTTTTCGCTCACCGGCACCGCTCGGGGTAGCAAAGGCGTTATGTTGGCTGAACCGTGTAGGACCGGCACCACCGGGCGAGGATCGCCTCGAGTTCCTTCGGCTGCCAGGGCTTCGCGAGAAAATCATCCATGCCGCATTCGCGGCAGCGCTGGCGCTCGATGGTCAGGACGCTTGCCGTCATGGCGACAATCGGCGTCTGCGGTCTTCCTTCCTCTCGCCGCCGGATCTCCTCCGTGGCGGCGTAGCCATCCATTTCAGGCATCTGGCAATCCATCAAAATCAAATCAAAACTTTCACGGGCATGGTAGGCGACTGCCTCCCGCCCGTTGGCGGCGTTGACGACTTCGCAGCCGAAACGCTCCAGGATCGCCTGGGCGATCCGCCGGTTGACCAGATTGTCTTCGGCGACCAGCACCCGGGGCCGCTGCCCGTCGGTTGGTTGCCAGCGTTTATCCGGGCGCTCCGGAATCGCGGGCGCTGTCGCCAGGGGAAGCGGCAGGGTCAGACTAAACCGGGAGCCCTGGCCGGGCTTGCTGGTGACGTCGATGCTGCCGCCCATCGCCAGGACCAGACGTTTGGCGATGGCCAGCCCAAGACCGGTGCCGCCAAAGCGGCGGGTCGTGGTGGCGTCGGCCTGCCGGAAGGGTTCGAAGACAAACTCCAGCTTGTCCTCCGCGATGCCAATGCCCGTGTCCGACACCGACAGGAGGAGTATGACGGAGGTGTCTTGACGGTCCAACGCGGTCCAGTGGATGGTTACGGAACCCGCATCAGTAAATTTCACCGCATTGCCGATCAGGTTGACGAGAATCTGCCGAATCCGGACCGGATCACCGAGCACCCAGGCCGGGACCGCGGGCTCGAACTCGGCGGTCAATTGGAGATGCTTCTGCCGGGCGAGCGCCGCGAAACTATCAACCACTTCATTTGTCACGCCAACGGGAGAGAACGGGATGGATTCGAGGGCTAGGCTGCCAGCCTCGATCTTTGACAGATCCAGCACCCCGTTAAGGATGTTCAATAAGGCCTGAGCCGACGACTCAATCGAGGTGCCCAGTTCTCGCTGCTCCGGCGCCAGGGGAGTGGCCAGCAGCAGGTTCGTCAGGCCGAGAACCCCGTTCATCGGCGTTCGGATCTCGTGGCTCATGGTGGCGAGAAAGATCGACTTGGCCTGGTTGGCGCGCTCGGCCTCGCGTCGGGCGGCCCGAACCCTCCCGGCCTGCCAGGAGGTAACGCCGGCAAACAGGAGGGCCGCCAGGATGCCGAACTGCAGCAACTGGGCTCGCCGTTCGGAAGCGGCGAGTTGCATCAGCCAGTCGGTGCTGCCTAATCCGATCGGATAGCGGGACATCAGGCGGCCGAGGGTTCCGTCAACCGCCATCCGGTCGATCTCGCGGCGGAGTGCCTCGGCGTGCGCCTCCATACCCGGCGCCGCTGCCGTACCGACCTCGGTTCTGGTGTCAGGCAGATAGACCGCATTGAATGCAGCGCCCTGACACGCCGGCGTCCGGTTCATCGCTTGGGCCACGAACGACCGTTGATCCATGAAGACCTGATTTACCTCGCCCCGGCAGAGGGCGTCGAACAGAAGGTCCCTCTCGCGGTATTGCCGGATGGTGGCCCTGGGGCGAACTTGCCGGATCAGGAAGTTGGGCACTGGAGTGTGCATGACCCCGATGGTGCTGTCGCCCGCTGGCGTGGCGTTCGACAGGGAGATGAGTCCGAAGTAAGACTCTGCCCACGGACGGGCGAAGGAGAGTGTCTTCACCCGCGTGGAGGTCATCGACAGGCTTCCCCACAGATCGAGCTCCCCGGCGCGGAGCATCTCCTCCGGACTGCGAGGCGCCCGCACCCATTCGATGGGCATGCCCAGCCGCTTCGCCGCAGCAGTGATGACATCCGGCCCCAGGCCGGTGACGGTGCCGTCCGACGCGTGGATTTCAAAAGGCGGACCGTGCCAGGTGCCGACCCGTAAAGGACGTTGGGGAGGTTGGTAGCTGTAGGCCCAAGCATAGGCGGCCGCAGCGATCCCTGCCCATCCGCACAGCCAGAAAAGCAGACGGACCCGGTTAGTCGTAGAGAAGGGCAGTGGCCAGCGGACCATGGTTTGTCCCTTGAATCATATCGGTCGCGGTTAGAAAAAGGTTAACAGACGTCCATGCCGGGATGCGTTTGGGTAAAAGTTAGGGAATAATTAGGTCTTCATGACTTACGACGACGTACTTGCACACAATCGCCGCTGGGCCGCCGAAAAAGCGAAGGACCCCAATTACTTTACGGAGCTGGCGGCGGAGCACAGTCCGGACTTTCTCTATATTGGCTGCTCGGATAGCCGGGTGCCCGCCGAAGACATTCTCGGGGTGTCGCCGGGCGAAATCTTTGTGCACCGGAATGTAGCGAACGTGGTGGCCAATACGGATTTAAACGTGATGGCGGTAATCGAGTACGCCGTCACGCACCTGCGCGTGAAGCACATTTTGGTCTGTGGCCACACCCATTGCGGCGGCGTGAAGGCGGCCATGGAGGCTAAGGATCTGGGCTTGCTAAACCCCTGGCTGCGCAACATCCGGGACGTCTTCCGGATGCACAAAGACGAGCTGAATGCGATCAAGGACGGCTGGGCGCGCTACGACCGGTTGGTGGAGTTGAGCGTCATCGAGCAGTGCATCAACGTCATTAAGACGGCAGCCGTGCAGCACTCCTATCTCAAATATGGCTTCCCCACCGTCCACGGCTGGGTATTTGATCTCGAAACAGGGCTCATCAATGACCTGAACATCAACTTCGAGGAGAGGCTCCACGAGTTGGACGAGATCTATAATCTTACCGATAAGCCCTGGTTCTAGAAACTACTTGACCTGTTCGAGGATGGCGAAATCGCCCGGGTTCCACGCCTGGGCGATGATGTAAAGCTTGCCGCCCTGCTTCTTGATCACAGCGTTATGAATGTGCTGGAAGTTGGACAGGCCCAAATCTTCTTTCGGCATGATGGTCGAGACCACTTTGTCGTTCTCGAGGAGATAAATCGGAGCGCCCTTGCTGCGGTCCGGCCCATGCAGCGCGCCGACCACGGCGAACTTATCAAGATACTGAATGTCGCAGGGGAAGGAGCCCTTCGGGAGGCTCAGCGTGGAGAGGTACTCGCCGGTGCGGCTGTAGCGGTCAATCTCGGAGTTTGGACGGTCGGCGACGTCGATGCGGGTGGTGCCGGGGGGGATGGTGACGCCGTGGCCGGTGCCGAGTTGGCCGGGGCCGGTGCCGCGCCCGCCGAAGGCGAGGGGGTTCCAGGTGGCCTGGAAGGGGCTGGTTGAATTGATCTTCGCCGTCAGAACGTAGTCGAGCTTGGAGTAGCCGGTGGGGATGTAGAAGAGGCCGTCGAGCTGTTCGACATCAGTGGGAACAAACGCGCCGCCGCCGGCGAAGTATTCGTTGGCGGTGGGGTTACCGATGTCTGTCTTCGGCGCGGGGGCGTTGAGGGTCCCGATCAGCTTGCCGTCCATTGCGGTCGTGAAGATTTTACCGACGGAGTTGCCGGGGAACGAGAGCAGCGGGGTGCCGTCCTGTGCCTTCCAGAAGAGCGCGTTATGCATGTTGGTATCGCGCATCGCGGGGTCCGTGGGCAGAAGCGTAGTGGTCTTCAGATCGGAGCTGATGCGGATGATGCCCGCGCCGGGGAGGGCGAAATAGATGTCGCCTTTGCCCTTGCGGCTGTCGATGGCGAAGCCGCCGTGGGCCGCCTTCAGCACCTTCTGCGCTTCGGCCGGGAGGTGGGAGGAGTTGAACAGGACGCGGAACTTGTACTTGCCTTCGCCGCTCACGTTGCCGGCTTGGCCAAGGATGGTGGAGGGCCCGCCGGGGGCGAGATGCCAGGCAAGGGCCAGCAGGGCGAGAGAGAGGGTGACGCTAAAGAATCGTTTCATGCGGATGGAAGACCTACCCCGTTATTCAATCACATCCTGGAGAGGCGAGGAGCGTGATGGTGCGGGTGTCGCGGTCGAGGGACTTACCCACGAAGTAGCCTGCCACGCCTGCGCCCACGGCCGCCAATCCCCAACTGCCTTGGAGCGCCTCCGGGCTGCGGGTGGCGGCGGCGCCGAGGCCCGCCACCGAGTAGAATCCGATCGCTGCGCCGAGGAGCCGGCCGCGCACGCGCCGCCGGCTGGCGCGGACCGATCGAATCTCCTGGCGGGCGAAGGTTCGGGACTTGCCGTTGCTGCTTTTGAGGGTAAAGCTGGCGCCGGTGACGGCGGCCCATGCCCCCGAGACCCGCTCGCCGGAGAGGAGGCGGACTTCGATCTGACGGCCGGCGAAGGCTTCTGGGGTACGGCACCAGACGACGCGCTCCGGGGACCGTTCCGCGGAGAGCTGAAGAGTGAAGGCAAAGACGAGCAAAAGGGTTCGCATGCTGCGAAGTTAGACCGGCCACCCGGCACGGGGCGGCTGGATTAGGACGGTTTCTGCACTGCCACAACGCGGAACACGTGGTAGGTCAATGTGGTTGGCAGCAGCCGGGCGGCGACTACATCCGCCCCGATCGAAGCGCACAGGGAGAGTCCATCGAGGCCCTGCTCGTCGCGGGGGTTGCGAAGCAGTACGGCGTCGGGCGCGACGCCGAGGGCGGAGAGGATGCGTGCGGACCATTCGAGGATGGTGGGCGAAATCGAAACGACAGCCAGCAACCTCCCGGCTGGCGGGCGCTGCGCCTGGGCAAGGATGTCCTCAACGGCAACCAGGCGGACCGGGAGCACACGCCGCTGCAGGGCCGGCAGCCGGCCGGCGCTGGCCCAGAGTTGGTGGTCAGGCGGCGGAGCGGCACTGGAAGCGAACCGGACGGGTTCGCCCCACTGCGCTGACAGCTCGGCGGCGATGACTTCGGCAAGGGCAGGCTCGGGGTCGATGACGGCACGTTGCAGGACGGGCGAGGGGTGAACGGCACGGGAGACCGCCTCCAGCACGGCGGCAGGCGGGTAGCCGGCGGCGGCGGCTTCGGCCAGGAATCGTTCGATGAGCGAATCGAGCGTGGGCGGGGGAAGTTGTGGGCGGACGTAAACGCCGCTGCCGGGTCGTTGCTCCACCCAGCCGCGGGCGGCGAGTTCCTGGTACACCGCGCTGATCGTATTGGCGTGCAGGCCGAGGCGGCGCGCCAGTTGGCGGACACTCGGCAGCCGCTCACCCGGCACGAAACGGCCACTGAAAATAGCAAGGAGCAACTGAGAGATCAGTTGCTCCTTGATGGGGGTGGGGGTGCCGCGTGCGACCCAGAATCGCATGCGGCTAGTTTAGCCTTAGAACGCGATGCGGAGCGCGAACTGGATCTCGCGCGCCGGACCGTTCAAGCCGGTGATGGTGCCGAAGCCACCCGCCGAGCGGTTGCCGTTCGGGTTGCCCAGGTTGGTCTTGTTGAAGAAGTTGAAGGCTTCCATGCGGAACTCCGTCTTCACCCGTTCGGTGATGTGGAAGTCCTTGTGGAGACCGAAATTCATCTGGTGTAGTGAAGGTCCGCGAACGATGTTCCGGCCGGCGTTACCGAACGGGAAGCGCGGATCATTGGGGATGGACACGACTGAGGGGTCGAGCCAACGGGAGATCGAGCGCTGGCCCTCGGCAATCAGCGGATTGCCGGAGATGTTCGGCCGGTAGGTCGGCGCGCCGCTCACCTGGAATTGCGCCGAGGGGCCCCAGCTGAGATTCACCGGCGTCCCGCTGCCAGCGAAGTTGATGGCCGAAAGCCGCCAGCCGCCGGCGACGAGGTCGGCCGCTTTGTTCCAGCTCGAACCGAAAGCCCGGCCTTTGCCGAAGGGCAGATCGTACAGGAACGTGGTGACGTTGTTGAAGGGCTGGTCGTAGCCGCTCAGGCCCTTTTCGGCCGCCAGGTTCTCGTAGTTGACGCGGCTGTTGTCGCCGTTCTGGGCTTCTAGGTGGCCGGAGGCGTTGTCGATCGCCTTCGACCAGGTGAAGGAGTTGAGGAAGTAGAAGCCGTTCGAGAACTTGCGCTCAAGCTTCGCCTGGAAGGCATGGTAGTCGAGGAAGCCGCCGGGGAAGGCCGACTGGATGTAGCTAAAGCCCTGGATGGGCCGGCGCGCGTCGACCGGCAGATTCTGGCCGGGCTGATTCACCCGAGCGGTGTTGAGGTCGCCGAGGATCATCATATTGCGGCCGAAGGTGCCGACGTAGCCGAGGTCGAGAACCAGGCCCGTAGCGATCTGGCGCTGGATGGTGAAGTGGGTGCTCTTCACCGAAGCCGAGGGCAGGTCAAAGGGGATCTGGTTGGTCCGGACGGTGTTGGTACGCACGTTCGAGATGTCCAGGAAGTTGTTCGGGAAGCCGCGTTCAAATGGCAGGAAGCAGGTGGCCGGGTTGAAGTTGCCGGTGGACGGGCAGAGCTGCTGGCCGCCGTTGGGCACGGCCGGAGCCACCTGGTTGATGTTCGGGTTCAAGATGAACGGGAGGTTGTAGGCGAGCAGGTTTTCGCCGCCGAGGCGGTTGAAGTGGATGTAGCTGACGCCGAAGGCCGCGCGGATGACGGTCTTGTCGTTCAGCGTGTACGCCGCGCCGATGCGGGGGCCCATGTTGTTGCGGTCCGGGTTGACGAGCGAGCGGTCGCGGAGCGAGCCCTCTTTGGCCATGACGACCGTGTTGTTTGACGGGTCGAAGTTCGCCAGGCGGTTGCCGCCTTCCCATTGCGGAGTGGCGAACTCGTAACGGAGGCCGAGGTTCAGGGTGAGCCGGCGGGAGACCTTGAAGTCATCCTGCAGATAAAGGAAATGCATCCGCTGTCGGTAGTTGACGATGGTCGCCGTGTTCAGTTGGTAGGTGGAACGGGCGCCAAACAGATAATCGGCGACGAACTGGCGGTCGTCGTTAGGCGTGCCGGGCGCCTGGGAGAAACGTCCCGAGAATCCACTGCTGCCGTACTTGGGGTTGAAGTCGTCGATGTCGGTATCGATGCTCTGATACTCGTAGCCGGCCTTCACGCTGTGCTTGCTGAGGATCTTCGAATAGTTGACCTTGGGGTTGATGACGAACGGATTCTGGAACTGAGGATTTGAGCCCTGGACGCCGATGGCCGTGAAGCCATTGATGCTGTTGCTCATCACACCGCCGGTGAACCGGGGGTCGTTCGGGATGTTCGGGATGCCGAATCTTTCGCCGATGGTGGGGGTGCCGACGAAGAGCGGGAACTTACCGCCTTCGGTGCGCGAGATGCCGGTGCGGATTTCGATGAGCGAAGTGGGGCTGAGCGTGTAGGTGCTGCCGATGGCCATCTGCTCGTTGCGAACCCTGACGGTGCCGTTGGAGTCGCCGCCGGACGGGCCGGGGATGGATGGCGGTTCCAGATTGTTCATCAGCCGGTGGCTGTAGCGGACGAAGGCGGTCCACTTGTCGTTGAAGTACTGGTCGTAGCGGATGTCGCCCTTGTCGTTCTGGTCGGTGCGGCGGGGCTGGGATTCGAAGTTGTTGCCGACGCCGAGCGGGCCGGCCCCGATGTGGTTGGGGGCGGGCAGGTGGGGATGACGCCGTTGGCATAGACTTCACCCGTGTAAGGGTTCCGAATGGGGATTCCCATGTTGCCCTGGCGCATCGCGAGCGACGGGAGAGTGGCGTAGGTTATGGTGCGGCTGATGCGTCGGAAGCCTTCGTAATCGCCGAAGACGAACATCTTGTTCTTCACGAGCGCACCGCCCATGGCGACGCCAAACTGGTTCTGGATCAGGGTGGGCTTCTGGTTGTTGACGGGCTTAAAGAAGCCGGTCGCGTTGAGCGAGGTGTTGCGGAGATACTCCCACGCCGAGGCATGGAGATCGTTGGTGCCGCTGCGGATGGAGGCGTTGATGACGGCGCCGCCAGCGCGGCCGAACTCGGCCGAGAAGTTGTTGGTCTCGAGGCGGAACTCCTGCACGGCGTCGGGGGTGATCTGGACGACCTGATTGGAGAAGCCCTGGTTGGAGGTGCCGTAGGAGTTGTTGTCAACGCCGTCGACGACGAAATTGTTCTGCGAACTGCGCATGCCGTTCACGTTGAACGAAGCGTCGCGCGAGTTGGCGATGCCGCTGCGGCGGACGCCGGGGGCGAGTAAGGCGAGGTCGGCGTAGGCCCGGCCGTTCAGCGGCAGGTTAACGATCTGTTGCGTGCCGACGACGGTGCCGCGGGAACTGGTATCCGTTTCGAGGATCTGGGCGGCGGCGTTGATGGTAACGCTTTCGGTGGTGGCGCCGACTTCGAGTTGGAGGTCGACGCGCTGGCGCGCATTGACAGTGACTTCAAACTCCTGGGCCACGGCGGTTTTGAAGCCGGTGGCTTCGGCAGCGAGCTTGTAACGGCCGACGCGGACGGTGAGGAACTGGTAGGTACCGGTGCCGTCGGCTTCTGAAGCGGCCTCGACACCGGTGCGAACGTTGGTCAGCTTCAGTTTGGCATTGGGGACTCCGAGACCGGAGGAGTCGCGAACGACGCCGAGTACGGTGGCGGAGTCAAACTGAGCGCACAGAGGCATGGCCGTGAAGGCCAGCAAATAAAGCGAGATTCTACTCATAGGCTACACAATAGTACCGTGCAGCCCGTGAATATTCGATGACTAATACTTGGGGACGGTCGGGTCCACTTGGTCAGACCAAGCGAGAATGCCGCCCGTCATGTTGCGAACATTTTTGAAACCGGCCTGACGAAGCACGTCACATCCCTTTGCACTGCGGCCGCCCATTTTGCAATGGAGGACATAGTTGGCGTTGGGATCGAGTTCGGCCACCTTCTTCGGCAGTTCGCCGAGCGGGATGAGCGTGGAGGTCGGGATGCGGCCGATCTGGAACTCGTGGGGTTCGCGGACATCGATGAGGATGAAATTCTCCTTGGCATCGATGAGGGCTTTGACGTCTTTGGGGCTGATTTCAGCGGACATGGGAGGGGGCTCCGGTTGATTGGGAATACCGCAGAACTGCTCGTAGTCGATGAGCTTCACATCGCCCGTCGCGCAGATGCACTCCGGGTTCTTCCGGAGCTTCAACTCGCGGAACTTCATGGCGAGGGCGTCATACAACATCAGGCGGCCGATGAGCGGCTCCCCGGCGCCGAGGATGAGCTTGACCACTTCGGTAGCCTGCAGGAGGCCGACTACCCCGGGAAGAATCCCGAGCACTCCGCCCTCGGCACAGCTCGGGACGAGGCCCGGAGGCGGCGGTTCCGGATACAGGCAGCGATAGCACGGCCCGCCCTCGGCGGCGAAGATCGTCGCCTGGCCTTCGAATCGAAAGATGGACGCATAGACGTTCGGCTTGCCGAGCATCACGCAGGCGTCATTGATCAGAAAGCGGGTGGGGAAGTTGTCCGTGCCGTCCGCGATAATGTCGTAATCCTTCAGGATTTCGAGGGCATTCGCGCTGGTCAGGGCGACTTCGTGCTTGATGATGGTGATGAGCGGGTTGATGTCCCGCATCGTCTCTTCGGCCGAGTCGATCTTTTTCTTGCCGATGTCCTTGGTGCCGTGGATCACTTG
Source organism: Acidobacteria bacterium Ga0077553 (assembly GCA_001464575.1). Taxonomy (GTDB): domain Bacteria; phylum Acidobacteriota; class Terriglobia; order Bryobacterales; family Bryobacteraceae. The sequence continues at coordinate 23,629 of LNFE01000196.1, forward strand.
GCGTTGCAGGTTCGACACGTCGACCACGTCGAAATCGACCAGGCCAATGGTGCCGACGCCGGCCGCGGCGAGGTACATCGCCACCGGAGCGCCCAAGCCGCCGGTGCCGATCAAAAGCACCTTCGCTGCTTTGAGCTTTTCCTGCCCGGCGACGCCGACCTCCGGCATAATCAGATGCCGGCTATAACGGGATACCTCTTCCTGCGTTAGCATAGGCCGCCAGCGATCGAGGGCACGATTGAGATGATGTCGCCGTCGGCAATGGCGGTGGCGTCTTTCTGCAGGTAGCGGATGTCTTCGTCATTGACATAGACATTCACGAAGCTGCGGAGCTTGCCTTCGTCATTGAACAGATTCTTCCGGAGATCGGGGAACTGCGTGGTGAGGCTGGCGAGCGCTTCGCCGACCGTTGCGCCGGAGACGTCGACGGAGTTGTTCTTTTCGGCGTACTGCCGCAGAGGGGTAGGAATGAGGATCTTGGCCATTGGGTCTTTTCTTAATATTCTAAAGGCTCTTGCTCGGCTTTCGTTTGCTCGGCGTTGGGGAGCCAGCTATTGGCGTGATGGAACTTCCCTTTTTGGATGCTCAAGACGATGAAACTGTACCAGGGGCAGGAGTTTTCGAGGTCAGTTTTTGAAAAATAGGCGTCGCAGTCCGGGTGGGAGTGAAAGATGCCGATGACGTCGAGGCCGCGCTGCCGGGCTTCGCGTTCCACGCGAAGCAGGTCCTCGGGGCGGATCTCGTAGCGATCCTCCTGCCCGCCGGTGTAGGCGTTTTCGAGCGGAAGCGCGAAGGTCACGGTCTTGTCGTCGCCGTCGGCCGTGCCGAGCATAGCGCCGCAGCATTCATTGGGAAAGGTGGCTTCAGCGTGGGCGACCATGGTGGCCCAGGGTTCAGGGTGTACGCGGATCATGAGTATTGGGGGTCGTTCCAGAAGGGTTCGGAGAGGTATTTTTCGGCGCCGTCGCAGAGGATGGTGACAATGACGCCAGTCTTGATCCTCTCGGCCAGTTTGAGGGCGGCATGGACATTCGCGCCGGCGGAGATGCCGATTAGGATGCCTTCCTCGCGCGCCAGACGCCGAGCCATTCGGTAAGCGTCTTCGGTTTCAAGCCAAAGGTTTTCGTCGGCCAGTGATTCGTCGTAGATTCCGGGGACGATGGCGGTGGGCATGTGCTTCAACCCTTCGAGACCATGGAAACCAGACGAGGGTTGCGCGGAGAAGCACTGAATCTGGGGGTTGAACTCCTTCAGCCGCCGGGTGGTGCCCATGAAGGTTCCGGAGGTGCCCATGGCGGCGACGAAGTGGGTAATGCGGTTCTCCGTTTGTGCAAGAATTTCGGGACCAGTGGTCTCGTAGTGGGCTTGCCAGTTGGCCGGATTGTTGTACTGGTCGGGGTAGAAATAGCGATCAGGATCAGCGGCGTAGATCTTCTTGCACTCGCGGATGGCGCCGTCGGAGCCGGTATCGGGATCGGTGAGGATGAGTTCGGCGCCGTAGGCTTTCAGGATATGTTTGCGTTCCGGGGAGGCGTTCGCGGGAAGGCAGAGTTTGACCGGATAGCCGCGGGCCGCGGCGACCATGGCATAGGCGATACCGGTATTGCCGGAGGTGGAATCGAGAATGACCTTGTCCCGGGTCAGCAGACCGCGGCGTTCGCCGTCGAGGATCATGTTTAGCGCCGGACGGTCCTTCACACTCCCGCCGGGGTTGGCGAACTCGGCCTTGCCGTAAAGTTCGATGCCGGGGAGGTGAGCCGTGAGGCGGTCGAGCCGGAAGAGCGGCGTGTTGCCGATGGCTTCGATCAGGTGCATCTTCACAGGGTAACCCGAGGGCTGACATCGGCGCGTCATTTAACCCTGATAGTCTGTGGGCGATGACTTTCCGCAATACGGCTTTCCTGGTGGCGGCAGTTGCCGCCTTGGGCGCGGCTTCGGCGCCGCTGATTTCGACGACCCTGCTAGGGCGCCAGGTGGACGGAAGCTTCTTGCTCGTGAACCACCAACTGGTGAAGCCGTGGGGGACGCAGCTCTTCTTTAAAGGCCGGCCGGTGGACATGGCCTTCGACCCGGCCAAGCGCTGGCTGGCGGTCCTGAGCGGGACCGAAGTGGCGATCCTGGACGGCACGAGCGGCAGCGTGATCGATCGGGCGAAATCGAAGACGACCTCCTACGCCGGCATCGCCTTTTCGCCCGATGGCAAAGAGATCTGGGCATCGGAGACGACGCGGACCGGGCCGGATAGTCTGCTGCTGATCGCCGTGGGGGCGAACGGAAAAGTTACCGGCACGGATCGCATCAACTTGCCTGGGCATTCGGTGCCCACCGGCATCGCGTTCTCGGCCGATGGAAAAACGGCTTATGTCGCGATGCACCGGGACAACGTGCTGGTGGCCTTTGACCGCGCGACGCGGAAGGAGACGAAGCGCTGGCCCACGGGTCTGGCGCCGTTTGGTGTCGTGGTGCGCGACGGCATGGCCTATGTGACGAACCGGGCGGGATCGTCGATTCCTCCGGGAGCCGCAACGGCGCCCAGCGGCGGCGTCGATGTCCCGGTGGACGCCAACGGATCGGTGCTGCCTGGCAGCTTGACCGTGCTGTCGCTCGCGGACGGCAAGCGCGAGGACGTTCCGGTGGACCGTGCGCCGTCGGGGATCGCCATGCGGCCGGACGGCGGCGAAGTGGCCGTGGCCAATGGGCATTCGGACACCGTGACGCTGGTTGATACGAAAACGCGGAAGACGAAGACGGTGGCCGCGGGCGGGCAGCCGATTGGAGTGCTCTATAGCACTGATGGCAGCCGCTTGTATGTCGCCTGCGCGGGCGAGAACGCGGTGGCCGTGGTGGAGGGTGGCAAGGTCGTCGGCGCTCTGCCGACAGGTTGGTTCCCCTCGGCGATGGCGCTTGACAGTAAGGGCGACCTGCGGGTCGTGAACATCAAAGGCGTCGGCAACACTGAGCAGGAGCCAGGCCGGTTCAACAGCCGGGCGTTCGAAGGAAGCTTGCTGACGATCCCCGCGCCCAGCCGGGCGCAGGCAGCGGCGGGACAGCGCGAAGTGAAATTGGCCAACGCGCCCCGGTTCACGCCGCAGGGCGGGGTGAAGGACCTGGAACGCTTGGGCATTGAGCACGTATTCCTCCTAATTAAAGAAAACCGGACCTACGATCAAGTCTTCGGCGACCTGCCGGTGGGCAACGGCAAGAAGGAGTTGGCGATTTATCCGCGGGAGATCACACCGAATCACCATGCGCTCGCCGAAGAGTTTGTGCTGCTCGATAACTTCTACGCCTCGGGCGCCATTAGCTTTGAAGGCCACCAGTGGCTGATGATGGGCTTCGTCAGTGACCACGTGGAGCGGTCGCTGCAGGCGGCGCCGCGCGGGTATGCGTGGAACATGGCCGATGGATTGGCCGTGGCGCCGCAGGGCTTCTTCTGGCAAAACGCGCGGCGGCCGCTAAAGGTGCAGTTGCTCGGGCCGCTCTCGCTGCCAGCGATTTTCGACGCGAAAACGGGCCTGGTGAAGGATGTCAACGAAAGCGGACTGCCGCCGTGGACCTTCTACTGGGACCACTACCAAAAAGGCACCTGGCGCGACGTAGTGGCTTCCAAGTGCGGCGTCCCTTCGCTGAAGGGAATCTACGATGAGCGGTTCCCCCCGAGCGAGATGAAGATTCCGGACGTCATCCGCGCCGAGGCATTTCTCGAACGTTTGGGGAAATGGGAGAAGGACGGGACCACGCCGAACCTGACGATCGTCACAATGACCAGCGATCACACGGTAGGGAAGAATCCCGGTGCGCCGACCCCGCGAGCGATGGTGGCGGATAATGATCTCGCGCTCGGCCGGATGGTGGAAGGGATCAGCAAGAGCAAAATGTGGGCGAAGTCATTGATCCTGGTCGTTGAGGACGACGCGCAGGACGGCGTGGACCACGTGGCGGGGAACCGCACGGTGGCGCTGGCCATTGGACCGCACGTGAAACGGAAATCGCTGAACTCGAATTTCTTCACGCAGACCAGCATGGTGCGAACGATTCAGGATGTCTTCCGCATCGAGCCGAAGACCCGCTTCCTGCAGGCCTCGCGGGCGATGAACAGTGTGTTCGTGAAAGATCCGGACCTGAAGCCGTTCACCCACCTGCCCGCGCGGGTGAAGCTGGACGAGTTGAATCCGCCACTGCAGGCTCTCAAGGGCCGCGAACGATGGGCGGCGGAGGAGTCGGCCAAGATGAACTGGAGCGAGGTGGACGACGTGCCGACGGACACGCTGAATCGCATCCTGTGGGGCGATGCCAAAGGATATTCGACGCCGTATCCCGGCGTCACGGGCCTGAAACACTAATTGATATATACTACGGCCCATGAATCGCGCCGCACGAATTATTTCAGGGATCATTCTGGGTCTGGCGACATTGGCCGCTCAGGAAACAACGGGAAGCGTAACAGGAACGGTGAAAGACCCAACCGGCGCCGTCATTGTAGGCGCCGCCGTGACGGCCACCAATACCGAGACGGGCGGAGAATTCCGCACGGTGACTGATGAATCGGGCAGCTACTTGTTTCCGCTGCTGCGCGCCGGAAACTACCGCGTGGCCGTGGAGAGCAAGGGCTTTCAGCGCGTGCTGCAGTCCGGCGTAATCGTGAACACGAGTGAACGGGCGCGCATCGATGTGACGTTGAGCGTTGGTCAGTTGAGCGATACGGTGAATGTGACCGCGGAGACACCGCTGCTGCAGAGCGAGCGCGTCACGATCGGGCAAGTGGTGGAACAGCGGACGATTCAGTCGATTCCACTGGCGACGCGGAACTTTACTCAGATTCTGGGGACCTCCGCAGGCGTCGTAGGCTCGGTTTTCAATGCGGACAACCCGGGCACGGGCAGTGACAGCGTCAGCGTGAACGGCGCGCGGCGCGGCAGCAACAACCTGCTCGTCGACGGCGTGCCGACGACGAATCCGCTGAACAACGCGCCGGACGGCGACGGTACGCCGTCGATTGAATTCCTGAGCGAGTTCAAGGTGATGACGAGCCTGTTCAGCGCTGAATATGGCCGGAACCTGGGGTCGACGATCAACGTGACGACCCGCAGCGGAACGAATCAGTTGCATGGCGCGGCGTATGAGTTCCTGCGGAACACCTCGCTGAATGCGCGGCCGTTCTTCAACCCGACGCGGGGGCAGAACAATCAGAACCAGTTCGGCGCCAACGTGGGCGGGCCGGTGGTGATCCCGAAACTGTACAACGGTAAGGACCGGACGTTCTTCTTCTTCGGATGGGAGAGTTCGCGGCAGTTGAACGCCAATTCGAGCGCGGCGGCGATTCTGCGGATTGTGCCGACCACGGCGCAGCGCAACGGCGATTTTTCGGGACGGCGGATCATCAATGACCCGGTGACGGGCCAGCCGTTCCCCGGCAATGTGATTCCGGCGTCGCGGATCAATCCGATCTCGAAGGCGATTCAGGACCGTTACATTCCTGTTCCGAACTTCCAATCGGGGGCGAACAACTTCTTCGCGGCGCAGTCGATTGCGACCGACATTGACATGTGGACGGTGAAGTTCGATCACCGGTTCTCGGACAAGGACAACATCTCGGGCCGCTGGTTCATCAGCCGGCAGGGAGACCTGACGCCGTTTGGTTCCGGACTGCCGGGCTTGGGGCGCATCGCGAACCGGAAGAAGGATTCGGGCAACATTACCCACACCCACTTGTTCAATCCAAACAATGTTCTTGAAGCGCGGTTTGGCTTCGACGACTCGTCGCAGTTCCTGGCGATGGAGAACAGCGACAACCCGACGACAGTGGGACTAAGGCCGCTGGCGGTGACGAACCTTGATGGTCCGCCGCGGATCAACATCAACAACTACGTGCAATTCGGCAACGAGGCCAACTGGTCGGACTTCATCAAGCGCTACACGGGTGGCGCGACGATGACGTGGATCAAGGGCAAGCACAATTTCAAGTACGGCGCGGAAAGTCAGGTGTCGGACTACAACCCGAAGAACGCGCAGGTGAGCCGCGGGTTGTGGCAGTTCAACGGTCAGGCGAGCGGCGACGAGTACGCCGACTTCCTGCTGAGCCACGCGCGGCTGAAACAGTTCAGCGCGCCGGGCACGGGCGGCGAATTGAAGATGCGGGACAACCTGATGTCCTTCTTCTTCAATGACGACTGGAAGGTGAGCCAGAAGCTGACCGTAAACTGGGGTGTGCGGTATGAGTATCACTTCCAGCCCTATGCCTATAACCTGGGCATGCTGAGCTGGTGGCCGGACCGCTACACGGGCCTGGGCACGCTCGAGAGCTCGGGCATCGTGCAGGGCGGCGTGAACGGCGTACCGAAGAGCACCGTCTTCAATGACGGGAACAATTTCGCGCCACGGTTGGGCTTGGCCTACCGGGTAACCGATACGTGGGTAATCCGCGCCGGCGCCGGCCTTTACTACGACACGCGGACCGGCCAGATTGCGCAGCAGGCCTTTAACAATCCGCCGACCTCGACCCGCGTCGAGGCGGATTGTAACGCGCCGGGTACGCCGTGCCGGCTGAACACACCGGACAACTGGACCTATCTCGATCCGCAGCATGATCCTTCGCGGATCCCGTTCCCGACCCTGCCCAACCAGCAGTTCCAGGTGTGGGGCACGGAGCGGCAGACGAAGATGGACAACGCCTGGCAGTACAACTTCAGCATCCAGAAGCAGCTGCGGGGCAACGTGCTGGTCGAAAGCGCTTACGTGGGCACGAAGGGTACCAACCTGATGGCACGGCGGAATTTCAATCCGCTGATCCCGCAGGCAAATGGTTCCCTGGTGCGGCAGTATCCCGGGTTCGGGACGATGCTGATCACGGCGCAGAACGGCTCTTCGACCTACCACTCGTTCCAGACGACAGTGAAGAAGCGCACGAAGATGACCACGCTGCAGGGTGCCTATACCTGGGGCAAGACGCTGGGGAATGGCGACGAGAGTGCGCGGTTCTTCACGAGCCTCTTCCCGACTCCGTGGAATGACTTCAGCCGCGCCAAGGGTCCGGCGAACTTCGACCGGACGCACCGGTTCACGCTGGTGGTGAATCAGGACCTGCCGAACCTGTTCACGGGCGGGGTAGGGAAGTTCCTGCTCAACAACTGGAGCCTGAATGGATTCTTCGTCACGCAGACGGGCAACCCGGTAACGATCTTCAACCGGGACAGCGGCCAGGGCTTGGGCGGTATTGCGACGGACCCGACGGCGCCGTTCTTCTCGAACGTCATCGCGGGTCAGCCGCTCGTGACTCCCGGCAACGTGAAGGACAACCTGCTGAACTTCATCAACAAAGCGGCTTGGAGCCCGGCGCCGCGCGGCACCTGGGGCAACTCCGGCCGCGGTATGTTCCGGGGGCCGGGGCAGACGTCGATCGACTTCTCCGTGTTCAAGGACTTCCGGTTTACCGAACGGTTCAACCTGCAGTTCCGGACCGAAATGTTTAATTTGCTGAATCAGGCCAATTTTGGTAATCCTGGCAATAGCATGGATAACGCCAATTTCGGCCAGATCAACTCGACGTCGGTGAACGCGCGGCTGGTGCAGATGGCGTTGAAGCTGTCGTTCTAATGAAGTTGCTGGTTTGGTTACTCCCGGGGCTGCTGCTGGCGCAAGGCATGGGCAGCGGTCCCCGGGTGGGTAAGAAGGCGGGCGGGCCGAAGGTGGCCGCGCCCGCTTTTTCTTTGCGGGAAGTGCCTGCGGGGTTGACCGCGAAGCATCGCTACGGCGACGGGACTTCGCGGTACATCCTGAGCATGACCGGGAATGGTGCGGGGGCCTTCGACTTCGATAACGACGGCGCGGTGGACCTGCTGTTCGCCGACGGCGTGGCGCCCGTGTTGTACCGGAACACCGGGGCGGGGAAATTCGAAGATGTCTCAGCGAGCAGCGGATTCGAGGCCCGCGCCTGGGGGCAGGGCGTCTGCGCGGGGGACTTCGATAACGACGGCTGGACCGATGTCCTGCTGACCTACTACGGGGCGAGCCGGCTGTACCGGAATGTCGACGGCAAATTCCGCGACGTCACCGTCGCGGCGGGAATGCCGGCGGAAGGCAAACGGTTCTCCACCGGGTGCGCCTTTGTGGACTACGACCGGGATGGGCTTCTGGATTTAGTGGTGGCGAACTACGTGGGTTTTGACCTTGCGTCGGCCGCTAAGCCCGGCGCGACGAAGTACTGCACCTGGTTGGGCCTGGAGGTCTTCTGCGGCCCGCGCGGGTTCCCGACCGACCGGCCCATTCTGTACCGGAACGAAGGCGACGGGAAGTTTCGGGATGTGACCGAGAAGGCGCTCAAAGGAGTGGAGGGGTTGCATTACGGCCTGGGCGTGGTCGTGTCGGACTTCGACGGAGACGGGTGGACGGATATCTACATCGCCTGCGATTCGACGCCCGGCATCCTGCTGCGGAACAATCGGGACGGCACCTTGACGGACGTGGCGGTGGAAGCCGGGGCGGCCTACGGGGCTAACGGCGAGGAGCTGGGCAGCATGGGCGTGGCCGCCGTGGACGTTGACGGCGACGGGCGGATGGACCTGGTTAAAACGAACTTCATCGACGAGACACCGAGCCTGTACCGGAACCTGGGCGATTGGTTCTTCGTGGACGCGACCGAGGAGACGGGGTTGGGCACGGACGCGACGGCAGTGGGCTGGGGGTTGGGCGTCGTGGATTGGGATCGCGATGGGCGGCCGGATCTGGTGATGGCGAATGGGCACATTTATCCTGAGTTGGGTGCCGCGCAGAAGCAGGCGAAGTCTCTGTATTGGAACGGGGGCGGAGTGTTCGCGACGGCGCGGACGGGGGCGCCGATGGCATCCCGCGGCCTCGCCGTCGGCGACCTGAACGGAGATGGCGTCGAGGAGATCGTCGTGACCAACCTGGGAGCTAGTCCGGCGGTCTACCGGGTGGAGGCCAAGCGGGGGAACGGGTTAGGTTTGCGCCTGGAGGGGACGAAGTCGAATCGGAGTGGGATTGGGGCGCGGGTGCGGGTTACGGTGGGCGGGAAGACGTTGACGGAGGAGGTGCGGAGCGGGGGGAGTTATGCGTCGCAGCATGACTTTGCCGTGTACTTCGGGTTAGGGACGGCGACGGAGGCGGCGCGGGTGGAGATCCGGTGGCCGAACGGGGAGACCGAGGTGGTGGGTAAGCTTGCGGCCGGGGCGCTGTACCGGGTGAAAGAGGGGTCGGGCGTGGTGGGGAAGAAGGGATGGTAATGTTGCTGGCGCTGCTCCTGCAGATCGGCGCAGAGGAGTGGTTGGCGAAAGGGCTGGAGGCGCTGAAGGCGGGGCACGCGAATGAAGCGCGGATCGCGTTGGAAGAGGCCGTACGCCAGGCGCCGGGCCAGCCGGTGATGTGGCTGGCAGTGGCGGAGGCGCGGCTGAGGACTGGCGACGCAGGCGAAGCGGTGGCGGCCATGGAGCAGGCGGGACGATTGGCGCCGGGGTCGGCGATGGTGCAGCGCGGGCGGGCGATGTTCGCGCGGCGCATGGGGGAGACGGGGCAGGGGCTGCTGGACGCGCGGCAGGAGAAGAAGGCGGAAGCGCTGCTCCGGGAGGCGGTGAAGGCGTATCCGGGGGAGGCGGAGCTGTGGCGGTTGCTCGGCTTGGCGGTGTACGCCCAGGGCCGGAACGCCGATGCGGTGACGGCTTTCCTGAAGGCGATCGACTTGGCTCCGGAAGAGGAGACGCTCTACGCGGGATTGGAAACGCTGCTGCCGGCGGGGAAGGAGGTGGAACGCCGGCTGACGGGCTATGCGGAGCGCCATCCGGGGTCGCCAATGGGTTGGTATCTGTTGGGGCTCGAGCGGGGCGATGCGGCCCTGTTTGAAAAGGCGTGGGCCCTGGATGCCAAATTCTGGCCAGCCGCGTTTGCGCTACACCGGAGCGTGGCGCCGGAGCGGGCGGTGGCGTTGCTCGAGCGGGTGGTGGAGTTGAATCCGGAGTATGGTCCGGCATACTATGCGCTGGCGCAGTTGTACGCCAAGGCCGGGCAGCGAGAAAAGGCACTGGCGGCGCGGAAACGCCACCATGCGCTGAGCGGTACGCCTTGATTCGGCCCGCGGCTTACCCGAGCGCTTCGAGGACCCCGTCCCAAAGGGCGATCCGGGCGGCCAGCGCCTGGCACGCCGCAGCTTCCGCCTGCTGTTGACGCACGGGGTCGCCCCCACAGAGCTCGGCCAGTAGGGCATGAGCCATCGGGCCGTGCGACTCTGAGTCGACGGCGATATGGCGATCGAGGTAGTAGAAGAATTGCGGGTAGTCCTGCCGGTGCATGGCGCACTCGGCCGTCACCCGCAGAAACATCTCCGGGACGAGATCTTCGCGCGTGAGGGTGAAGACGGCGGCAATCTCATGAAGTTGGCCGTGACGGAGAATCGAAAACGTCGTCTCGACGAACTGAACCACCGACGGCGGGGCTCCGCAAGCCGCCAGCGCCGCCGAAAGCGGCTCCCCGGAGCGGAGGCGGCCAAGAAAGTCATCGATCCAAATCGTGGGCGCCCCAATCTCCGCCATAGCCCCCCGGTAAAGTTCGTAGTGGCTGCGATAGCCGTCCGGCGTCTCGTCGGACTCCTCCCCCAGCACGATTTCATTGATCAGCCGGGCGGCGCTGGGATGAGCCGAGGGCATCCACGGCACCGTGACGCAGGTCAACTCCTGCTGGAGCCGTTTCAGCAGGCTCATGAAATCCCAAACGGCAAAGACGTGGTGGGCCGTGAAGAGGCCAAGGGCCGCCGGGGTGCGGACGGCTGCATAGACGGGATGCTCCTCGATCTGACGGCGAAGCTCAGCCGGGGTTGGCGCTACCGTGGTGGGGGTTTCGAGAGTGAGCGGCATAGACTTTACTCTCTCGGATGAGTTCTCCGCCGAGAGGGCGCAAAAGCCGATGTTCCAAGGGGCGAGAACACGGGCTTGCCTCGAAACGCCGGATCTCTCCCGGGTTCGATATGGTGTTATCATTATCAAGAGAGTCAAGGCCGTCAGACGACCTAGGCGCCTTTGAGACCATTCCCTATGCATACGACACTCTTCTCCACCACATTGCTCGTGCTTACAGTTGCCTCCTTGCAGGCCCACTGGCCTTGGCTCGAACCCGGCACCGCGGCCGATCCGGCGCGCGCCTACTTCGGGGTCTATCCGGCCGAGCGCATGAGTGGCGCTCAAGTGAACGCGATGAAATCGGCCCGTTTCTGGAGCGTTGATGCGAAGGGTGCGTTTCAGCCGTTGTCGCCGCAAGCCGAGAGCAACGGGCTGAACCTTGGGGCGCACGAAGGGGTGGTGATGAGTTATCCCTTTGGCGTCTACGCTGGCCACGGCCCCGCTTCGTTGATCATTTTCTCGGCCAAAGCCTTCCGGGGCAAGCTCACCACCAGCAGTCCGGAGGTGTTGCCGCTTGACATCCTGCCGCTTTCGAACGGGACGGTACAGCGCGGCAGGCCGTCTACCTTCCGGCTGTTGCGGAAGGGGAAGCCCTTGGCGGCGACCACGGTGTTTGCTTATACCGCCGAGCAAGGGGAGGCGCACGCCGCGGCGTTGAAAGCTGCCAAGGCCGCCGGACATGATCACGCTCATGATGCCAAGAAGGAGGGCAGCGGCGAGGTCCCTTCCAATGCGCTAAAAGCGACCACGAACTCGCAAGGCGAGTTCACGCTGACGGTGCTTGGCCCTGGCGCTTATCAGATGCACGTCACGGTTCGCGAAGCGACTCCGGGCACGCACAACGGCAAGCCTTACGAGACGGTCACCTTGGTATCGACCTTTCGTTTTGACGTTCCGTAGTGAGGTACCGATCCATCCATTCGGCGACGCGCCGCAGCATGTCGAGCTGATGCTTCGGCTCGCTGAAGCTGTGGCCTTCGCGCGGATAGCGAACGAACGTGGCGGGTACGCCGCGGTGGCGCAGCGCGGTATACATCTCCTCGGCCTGAGTAATGTGGACATCGTTGTCATTCTCGCCATGCAGGAGCAGCGCCGGGGTCTGGGCGTTCCGAATATGCGCAAGCGGCGACCGCCGCCACAGCGTTTCGAAGTTGTTCCTTTCCCACGGAAAGCCGTTGAACTCGGCATGCACTAAGTCCTGATAGAGCGAAGTGCTATAAAAGCTGATCAGGTTCGACAAACTCGCAATCGGCGCCGCCGCGCGAAAGCGGTTCGTCTGCGTGATCACCCAGTTCGTCATGTACCCGCCATAACTCGCGCCCATCACGCCCATCCGCGAAGCATCCAATTCTGGATGGCGCCGCAGCACCTCGTCGACGGCGGCCATCAAGTCGCGGTAGTCGCCGCCGCCCCAATCGTTGAGGCAGCCGTCGGCAAACTTCTGTCCATAGCCGGAAGAGCCGCGCGGGTTGACGGCCAGGACCGCGTAGCCGCGCGCCGCATAGAACTGCGTGGCGCCGCTAAAGCCGTAGCTATGGGTACTATGGGGGCCTCCGTGGATGTTGAGAATGAGAGGCCATTTGCCGGTGCGGTTGAGGGGAGGGTAGAAGAAGGCCTCCACCTCCGTGCGGTCGAAGCTGGGGAAACGAATGGTCTCCGGCTGCACGAGTCGCCAAGTTCTCGCGGCTTCCGCGCCAAACTTGGTAAGCGTTGTGACGGCGCCGGCAGCGGAGATGCGGACGAGGTCCGCTGGTTTGGCGGGTTCACTCAGCGCGAGATAGATGTCCCCGTTTCTTGCCAACTGCAGGCTGCTGGCAACGGCCTTGCCCGTGAGCAGCGGCTGGGCCGGGCCCGGTTCGAGCGCACTGCGATACGGCAACATCGTGCCGTGATCGGCCGCGAGGTAGACGACGGCCTGACTGTCCGGAGTCCAATGGTGCGCGGCGCAGCGGCGATCCAGCGCCCGGTTCAATTCGCGCGGGGTACCGCCAGCATAGGGCACGACCCAAACGTGCTGATCCTCGGCGACGCTATCGATGGTGGTGACCGGGCGCGTGGTGGCGCGGTAGGCGATCCACTTCCCATCGGGCGAGACCCGGGGATCCATCTCCACCCCTTGGCTCGCGACCACGGTGCGCCTCATGCCGGTGTCCGGATGCACGGCGTAAAGGTCGTAGTTGTGGTTGGCGTCGGGGTAGGGGCCGGGGTTGGCGAGGTAGACGATCTCCGCGCCGGGTCCCCAGTCGACCGAGTGCGCGTCCCGGTCGGGGGACGTGAGGGGGCGGGGCAGGGAACCGGCCGCGGCGCTAACGACGAACACGCGGGAGCGCCGGTTGTCCGCCATGCTGGTGCGGGACTTGTACTGGATGCGGTCGATGACGAGCGGATCGGCCGCCGCGGGTGGTGGATCGAGGGTGCCCGTAAACGCAAGGCGGTCGCCCTTCGCAGACCAGGCGATGCGATTGCCTGCCGCGGCGAGATAGGCGTTCGGGGTGTAGAGTTCGCAGACCGCGCGGATGGAGCCCGTCGCGCTGGTGGTGGCGTATAGGATCGTCTTGCCCGCCTCGGCGCGGAAAAAGGCGACGCGGCGGCCGTCCGGGCTCCAGACGATATTGCTGGCGCCCTGGGGGTCGAATGGCAGTTTGCCTTGGAGCTGGGTCCAAGCCGCAGTCTGCCGATTGGCGGTCCAGTCGATCTGGTTCGTCGCGACGGCGATTGCGGCTGCGTCGGGCGAAATGAGGAAGGCTGAGACCTGCGGGACGGAGAGCGCGTCTTCCGCCGTCATCGACGACTGTGCGGAAGCGAGGGTCGAGCCGAGCAGGAGCAAAAGGCTGAGTTTCATCGAGTGGACCAAGTATATCTGGGGAGACTGGTTGGGCCGGCGAACGCCCTCGCGGTAGCCTCCAGACGACTGAAAAACCAACCCTTGACAGCGGCAGGTTCCTCTGCTACAAGTTGTACTGTTACAATGCGTAGCAGTAAGTCTGAGTCAAAGCGCAAGCCGCTTAGCGAATTGGAAACCAAGCTGATGCGGTTCCTTTGGGCCGCCGGACCGGTGAGCTCGGAGCAGGTACGGGAAGGGTTGGCCAGAGAACACCCGATGAAAGAGGCGACCGTCCGGACCGTACTACGGCGCCTCGAAGAGAAGGGCTATGTAACGCATGAGGTTGAGGGCCGCACCTTCATCTATCGTGGTCTCGAACGGCCCGAGCATGTCGCCGTACAAGCGATCCGGCAGTTGCTCGATCGATTCTGCGGCGGGTCGATGGAGCAGCTTTTAGTGGGCATGGTGGATCAGAAGATGATCAGCCCGCAGGAGCTGAACGCGCTGGCCAAGAAGATTGCCCAGCGCCGCAAGAAAGACTGAGGGGTTATGCTTTCAATCGAGTCATGGAGCGCCGTGCTGCTGCAGGCGTTGGCAGGGGCGTCGGTGCGGGCGCTGATTCTGGTGGGAATCGCGGCGGTCGGCTTGTGGGCGTGGCGCGGGCGCACGGCGCCTGCTCAACATGCCGTGTGGACTGTCGTCGCGGCGGCGATGCTGTTGTTGCTCCTTGGTCCCCTCCTGCCCCCGGCGGTTCCCTTGCCCGCGGACGTGGATGTCGCCCGCTGGCTGCGGGCACCGGCGGAGCCCTCCGCGGCGCAACGCACTCCGCTGGGAGCTGCGGATTTGCCAGTCCGGGCCGCGCCGATCGTGATCGCGATCGATCGCCGTGGCGGGCTGTGGATGGACGCCGTGGGGCCGCGGGTGGTGTGGGGATGGTGGAGTGCAGCCGCCGGTGTCTACATCGTGGGTCTTTTCGTGATGCTGGCCCGATTGGCGCTGGGTTCGTTCCTCGCCGGGCGCTTGGTGGGGCGGGGAACTCCGGTGAGAGAAGAGCGCGTGGCGGAGGCCATGGACTCGGTCGCACGGGCGCAGGCGCTGCCGATGCCGTGGCCGCAGGTGTTGGAGTCAGCGGAAATTGCGTCGCCGGTGGTGGTGGGGAGACAGGCGCCCGTGATTCTATTACCGATCGGGTGGCGTGAGTGGGACGACTGGAAGCTGCGGGCCGTCTTGGCGCATGAACTCGCGCACGTGCAGCGGGACGATGGGCGCACGGTGGTGCTTGCCGCGTGGAACCGGGCGGTGTTCTGGTTCCATCCTTTGGCGTGGTGGTTGCAGCGGCGTCTGGCGGCGCTGTGCGAACGGGCCTGTGACGATGCGGCGGTGCGGACAGTGGGCGATGCCCCGCGCTATGCGCAGGTACTCCTGGAAATTGCCGTCGCGGGGCCCGCCTTGCGGATACCAACGGCTATCTCAATGGCGGGCGCCAGCCAAATGGGAGCGCGGATCGAAAGGCTATTACAGAGTGAGCGATGGTCCACCGGGCTGACCTCGCCGCGCGGCTGGTTGGGGATTGCGCTAGCCGTGTTGCCGGTCGTTGCATTTCTGTCCATGGCCCAGGGCCACACCTCGTTGGCGGACCAGCGCGACGTCCCGCGTGGATGGAACTGGGTGCAGGACGGGTTTCGGACGAGCGGGGAAGAGGCGCGTGAACTGGAGCGGGTGGTGGCGCGCGAGCCGGAGGCGCTGGGGGCGCGAGCGAAGCTGATGGCGTACTACTTCTACAACGCGGATTTCGCCGCACGAGACGCGCATGGCCTGTGGGTGATTGCGAATCGCCCCGAGTCTGAACTGGCGGTGGCGGGGCCGACGTTGTCGATTTCGCAGGAGGGGATGCGGGCACCTGCCGAGGAGACGCGCCGATCGGCCGAGCGGGCTCGCCAATTGTGGAAGGAGCAGGTAGCCAGACACGATGGGGATATGCGGGTGTTAGAGCATGCGGCCGACACGCTGATCTGGACGGAACCGGAGGCGGCCGAACGCTTGTGGCTGCGCGCCCGGGAGTTGAACCAGGGAGACGACCTCCGTTGGGCCCTGCGGTTGGCTGCTCTCTATGCCGAGGCGGTGGCGGTGGACCATTACACGAAGGCGGGGCTGGGTTCGATGGGCGGACGCTTGCGACTTCCGGCTGGCCTCGGCGAACGGGTCAGGCAACAGTTGGCAAGCGGAGCCGACCTGGACATGCTTGGGTACGTGGGCACGGAGTTGGTGCACCGCTTGATCCTGATCCGGGAATCGAAGCGCGGGCAGGAGAAGGAGCTTCGGGAGGCGCGCCGGCAGTTGGGGCAGTATGCCGAACAATTGTTGGTTCGAGCGAGTGAGAAGGACCCGATGCCCTGGGCCGGGCACTTAAGGGAACTGCGGGAATGGCTGAGCAAGCCTGGCGGCTAAAAATGGTTGATGCGGTGCACGCCCTCTTTCGATTTCTTGCGCCAAGAGCTTCCATTTCCCGGCACTTTTTGGCGGGCCGCGATGGGCGACCTACCGGCCCATCGCACATTCGCCGTGAATGGCTTTCACCGCCTTCTCAATCCCGGACCGCGGCACCACCAGGTTAATCGTCAATTCGCTCGACCCCTGCGCGATCGCAATGATGTTCACCTGCTCGCGGCTCACGGCGGTGAACACCCGCCCAGCGAGCCCGGCCTGGCCGCGCATGCCTTCGCCCACCACCGCAATCAGGCCCACCTGATCATCAACCTCGATCGGACGAACGTAACCATGCTCCAGTTCGAGAGCCAACGTCTCCCGCAGCGCCTGGAGCACCAGTTGGAGTTCATCCTTGCGGATCAGAAAACAGAAGCTCTGCCGGTAGCTCGAACTGGAGAACGTCAACACCTCGGCGCCCACCAACGCGAGCGCGTCGAGAGCGCGGGCCATGATGCGGGTACCAGGGATTTCGGCGCTGGCCGGTTCCACCGAAACCATCGCCACGTTTGCCATCGAGGTAACCGCCCGCGCGCCCTGCCCGGGCGTCGAGAGCGCCGGAGCGATGTGGGTTCCTTTCGCGGCCACGTTGAACGAGTTCTTACTCCACACCGGAATCTTCTTTTCGACGAGCGGCGCCAGCGTCCGCGGATGCAGCACCTTCGCGCCGTTGTAGGCGAGCTCAGCGGCCTCGGCGTAGGTGACCTCGTCGAGCACCTTCGCGTCGCTGACCAGGCGCGGGTCGGCGGACATAATGCCGTCGACGTCGGTCCAGATCCAGAGCTCGGCGGCGTCGAGGGCGTAGGCAAAGATGGACGCGGAGAAGTCGCTGCCGCCGCGGCCCAGCGTCGTTGGCTTTCCGTCCGCGGTGGCGCCGTTGAAGCCGGTCAGCACGGGCACTGTCCCCGCATCGAGCAACGGCGCGAGGTGTTCGGCGGCCTTGGCGCGGGTGAGGTCAAGCAACGGCGTGGCGTTGCCATGCACGGCATCCGTAATGATGACGCGGGCCGAGTTGATGGCCACCGCCGGCGTGCCTTGGCCGGTGAGGTAGGCGGCGATCAGCAGCGCGGAGAGGCGTTCGCCCACGGCGATCGCTTCGTCGACCGACCGCGGCGGGCGGTCGCCCAGAAGCTGCATGCCTTTGGCGATGCGTTCGAACTCAGCGAGAATGCTGTCCATCTCGCCCTGCACGGGAAGCAGCGCCGCGGCGGGCAACAGTTCGCCGGCCGTGTCGTGATGCCGCTGGCGCAGCGTGGCCAAGTTCTGCGCCATCGCTTCGCCGTCATTGTTTTCGGCGTGGCGGAGCGTATCGAGCAACAGGTCCGTCACCTTGCTCATGGCCGAGACGACGATGGCGGTGGGGCGGAGGCGCTGCTGGGCGGCGGTGAGGTCCGCAGCCACACGGATGCGATCGGCGGAGCCCATGCTGGTGCCGCCGAATTTCATGATCAGAATATTGTTCAACTGGTTACTGCCTTTCCATTGGAGGTTCGCGCGCGGATTAGCCGGAGGATCTCTTCGACTACTTCGTCGGGCGGAAGGTGGGAGGTATCGAGATAGGTGGCGTCGGGCGCCTGCAGCAGCGGGGCCTCGGCGCGAGTGCGATCGCGGTGGTCGCGGTCTTGGATCTCGCGCGCCACGATGGAAGGGTCCCCCCCGGCCTGCGCCACGCGACGGCTAGCGCGGATTTCGGTGGAGGCATCGAGGAAGATTTTCACCTGCGCGTCGGGGAAGACGTTGGTGGCGATATCACGGCCCTCCATCACCACACTCTGCCGGGCACCCATGGCGCGTTGCTTCTCAACGAGAGCCCGGCGGACACCGGGGACGGCCGAAACCTGGGAGGCCGCGGTCGCGATCTCCGGGGTGCGGATGGCCACCGAGACGTCTTCCCCGTTCAGGAATACGCTGCCGGAGTGGAGGTCAATGTCGGCGGCATGGGCCAACTGTGTGAGGTTGAGGTGGTCGTCGAAGGCCGTGCCCTGACGGCTGGCCCACAGCGCGACGGCCCGGTACATAGCCCCGGTGTCGATATAAAGGAAGCCCATGCGGTCTGCGACCTGGCGGGCGACGGTGCTTTTGCCGGCCCCGGCCGGGCCATCAATGGCCACGACGATTCGTTTTTCCATTCCTGAACTTCTATTTTGGCAGACCGCGAGAGCCTATTGCCGGGGAAGCGTGGCGGCCAGGTAGTCGACCAGGGCCTGCACCTCGTTATCCTTGACGGGCGCACCCCGGGCGATCATGTTCTGGACCAGGTCCTTCCACTCCGCGGCGGAGTGGCGCTGCGTGGTGACGACTTCGATAGAGTGGCAACCGACGCCGCAGGTGCGGTTGGCAAGCGCGCGGGCGGCGGTCGGCGGCAAGGTGACCGGGGTAAAGGCCCCGACTTTGGGTTCGTTTCGTAGTTTTGCTGCAGCGGCCGCTACGGCGCGGGAAACCGAGACCGGCAGCGGCTTCCGTTTCACGTCCGGCAGGGCGAAGGCGACCAGCGTATTGCTGGAGCCTCCGCCCAGGAAGCCACCCCCGCCGGCGGCCATTACCGTGACGTACTGGCGACCATCGCGGCCCAGGTAAGTGATGGGAGAGGTGTGCGCGCTGGCTTCGACCTTGACCTCCCAGAGGAGCTTGCCGGTGCCGCTGTGATAGGCGCGGAAGCGGGAGTCGTTGGCGGCGCCGATGAAGACGAGGTCTCCGGCCGTGGCAATGCTGCCGCCCATGTTAATGGAGCCGGTGTCGTGGACCCCGATCTTGTCGAGCTCATCGATGCGGCCGAGGGGGGAGCGCCATTTCACGTCGCCGGTGGCGAGATCGATGGCGATCATTTCGCCGACCAGAAGCGGGCGTAGGTGCCGTAGGCGGAGGTGCGGACGTACTCATTACCCTTCTTCTCCATGTGGCCCCACTGGCCGATGTGCATGACATTGACGTACAGCGTGTTCTGCGTGGGGTCGACCGAGACGCCGCCCCAGTTGCCGCCGCCGAGGGTGGAGGGGAAGAACAGATCGTTGCCTTCGAGGCCGAGCGGAACATACGGGCCGGCGCCGATCTTCATCTTGTTTTCCGTGAAGAGTTCGCGGCAGAACTTGGCGTGTTCTGGCGATTGATCGTAGAAATCTTTCTCGGTGAAGTCGAGCCGGGAGAGGGGCGGGGGCTTGATCGGGAACGGCTGAGTTTTCGCGCTGACCTCGCCGGGGACGACCGAGCGGGGGATGGGGCGTTCCTCCATGCCGTATACCGGTTCGCCGGTGACGCGGTTGAAGATAAAGAGCAGGCCCATTTTGGTGATCTGCGCGACGGCGGGGATGGTCTGGCCGTTGCGCTTGATGTCGAAGAGCGCGGGCGGGGCCGCAAGATCGTAGTCCCAGATGTCGTGATGGACAAGCTGCTGGTGCCAGAGCTTTTTCCCGGTGCGGGCGTCGAGGGCGACGAGTGAGTTGCCGTAGAGGTTGTCGCCGGTGCGGTCGGCGCCATAGAAGTCGTTGGTCGGAGAGCCGAGGGGAGCGTAGAGGATGCCGCGGGCAGCATCGAGCGTGAAGAAGCCCCAGGCGTTGGTGCCGGAGCGGTTCTTGTAGGCGCCCGCGGGCCAGGTGTCGCCGCCGGGTTCGCCGGGGCGGGCGACGGTATGGAAGGTCCAGAGAAGTTTTCCGGTCACGGCGTCCCAGCCGCGGATGTCGCCGTAAGCGCCGATGGTTGGGGCACCTTCGCCATTGCTCGATCCCGTGATGACGACATCGTGGAAGACGGCGGGGGGAGATTGGAGCTGGAAGCGGCCATCGGGAAGGCCGTCGAGGACTCCGGCTTTGAGGTCGACGCGACCTTCGTTGCCGAAGCCGGGGGCGGGTTTGCCGGTGGTCGTATCGATGGCGAGAAGGTGATGGCCGTTGCCGGTGAACAGGCGCGGATTCAGGGATTTGCCGCCGGGCCAGTAGGCAAGACCGCGAATGGCGACGGGGGTGGCGGCGTGTTTCCACAGCAGTTCGCCGGTTTCGGGGACGAGGGCATAGACGCCGTCCGGGGCGTTGACATAGAGCACGCCGTTGACGACGACGGGGATGGCTTCCGAGCCCGGCTTGCCGAGGCGGAAGGTCCACGCGGGTTGGAGCTTGGCGATGTTGGTCGAGTTGATTTGCCGGAGGCTAGACCAGCGCATGGCGCCGGGATCGTTGCCGAAGTGGGGCCATTCGGACTGGGCGGCGAGGAGGGCGGGTAGCAGGAAGAGGAGGGGACGCACGCATTCAAGGTATCGCGTTTTTGGGCGAGCAAGGGCCGTCGTCTGACGATGGGCGGTCGAGGCCCCGCCGGGTAGGGCGATGATTCGATTGCAGTTGGGCGATGGTCCCCGGAGTGCATTGGAAGAAGGGCATGAAGATTTACCAGATCACGATGATCGGACTATTGGGCACTGCATTGCTGCTGCCGGTGAACGCTACCGCGTTTTCACCGCAGGCTCCGCAGCCCGACAACACCGCTGTCAATAAGCGGGACCAAAAGCCGGGCGCCAAGACGGCGGACCAGCAAAAAATGAACGCAGTTGATCGAGAACTGACTGCGAAGATCCGGCGGGCGGTGATGGCCGACAAGACCCTGTCCATGAACGGTCACAACGTGAAGATTGTGAGCGCGGACGGCAAGGTGACGCTGAAGGGGCCGGTGGATACGGAAGCCGAAGTGAAGTCGATTATGGACAAGGCGATCGAGATCGCGGGTTCAGCGGCAAAAGTGACGAATGAGATGTCGGTAATGCCGACGGCCAAGAGCGGGAAATAGTAGGAGTTTTGACCATGGAAAACAAAAAAGTTGCAGTGTTCGGAATTTATGAGACGTCGACCCTCGCCGAGCGCGGAGTGGACGATCTGTTGTTAGCGGGCTTCTCGAACCCGGATATCTCGGTGCTTTTGCCGGATAGCCAGGGAACGCGCGATTTCGCGCACGAGAAGAACACGAAGGCGCCGGAAGGCGCGACGGTGGGCGTCAGCACCGGCGGCGTAGTCGGCGGCACGCTGGGCTTGCTGGCCGGAATTGGCATGTTGGCGATTCCGGGCGTCGGCCCGTTCATCGCCGCCGGACCGATCATGGGTGCCTTGGCCGGTTTGGGTGTGGGCGGCGCAGTGGGCGGGGTGATCGGTGCGTTGGTCGGCATGGGGATGCCGGAGTTTGAAGCCAAACGCTACGAAGGCCGCATCAAGGCGGGCGGCGTTTTGCTTTCGGTGCATTGTGATAGCGCGGCGCAGATTGCGCGAGCCAAAGAAGTGCTGAAGTCGAGCGGAGCCGAGGACATTTCTTCGGCCGGCGAAGCCAGTGCGGATTATCCGGCCGTCGCGCGTTCCGCCGGTCAGTAGAGGAGTTATGACGAAGATCGCAGGGATGGTGTTAATTGCGCTGGGTGTGCTTGGCCTGGTGTGGGGTGGGATTTCTTACACAACCAAGGAGACGGTCGTCGACTTGGGTCCCATACAGGCTACGCGGGACAAGACCCGGACGCTGCCGGTGCCTCCGATCGCCGGGGCACTGGCGCTGGCGGGCGGAGTCGTTCTGCTGTTGACGGGAAGGAAGTAGTCGGAAAAGGAGAAGCTATGATACTCGTATTGATTTTGGTAATTTTGCTGGTGGGTGGCGGCACGGGGTTCTACGGACATAGCCGCTGGGGCGCCGGCGGCGGCGCGGGCGTGGGCTTAGGGACGATCCTCGTGATTCTCCTCATCGCCTACTTACTTGGATTTATCCGCTAGCGAGCGAATTGAGTTTCGGGGGCGGCCTTGGCAGGGAGTGCAGCCCCAGCCAAGGCCGTAAATTTTTTAGTAGAAGAGGTACTTCCGCCAACGGGAGTCGGCGTTGCCGAGCATCCGCATCAGATGCCGGCTGGTATGGAGGCTGAAGGGGCGTGGTTGCTTGCTCAGCCGCATGCCAGCCTCTTCCGGAGTGCGATTGCCTTTGCGGTTATTGCAGGGGTGGCAGCAGGCGACGAGATTCTCCCAGGAGGAGCCGCCGCTCCGGGAGCGCGGAATGACGTGGTCGAGCGTCAATTCGCCGGATGGCAGTACGCGGTGGCAATACTGGCAGGTGTAGCGGTCGCGCATCAGGATGTTCTTCCGCGACAGGGCGCGGGTTTGCTGGGGAATCCGGCGGTACTCGAGCAGCCGGATCACGCTGGGCAGGGGGACAGCGCGGTTGAAGGAGTGGATGTGGCTGGCAACATGCTCCTCGGCCGAGGCGAGACCCTTGAGGATGAGGACCACGGCGCGCCGGGCAGCGCAGACGTTGATCGGCTCATAGCTGGCGTTGAGCACCAGAACGGGCTGATGTAAGCGGTCGATAGCTGGCATTCTGACGAGGCTCCTACTGACTGGACTTTGTTATGTTTTCTGGGCGGTTAGGGAGTGGGTACGGGTTTTTCGCGAGCCGCTTTGGCGAGGGTGGCCCACGAGGGACGACGGTCGACACGGGCGAGCGTGAGGACCGCGACATGGCTGGCGCCGGCACGCCGCAGAACTGCGGCGGCCGACCCAACCGTAGCGCCGGTGGTGAGAACATCGTCCACCAGCAGAATTCGTTTACCGCGAACCTCCGCGCCGCGGCGTAACGCAAAAGCGCCGGCCACGTTGGACCGGCGCTCAGAAGGGCTCAAGCTTGCCTGCGTATCCGTATGGCGGCGCCTTTCGAGCGCGGCGCCGACCGGTACGCCGAGCCGGTGCGCCAAGGGCCGGGCGAGTAGCTCGGCCTGATTGAAGCCTCGCCATAGCCGGCGCCTCCAATGCAAGGGCACGGGTACGACGACATCGAAGCGCTGATCGAGCGGGATGGCGCGGAGCAGGTAGGCGCCCAGCGGCTCGCCGAGCGTTTCGACCCGCGCGTACTTGAATAGATGAATGAGATCTTTGAGAGCGCCTTCGTAATAGCCGTACGAGTAAGCGGCATCGTAACCGGTAAGCCCGGAGCGGCAGCGGCCGCAGACGCCGTGGTCATCAAGCGGCGCCTCGTTCAGGAACGGGGTGCGGCACTGCGTGCAGAAGTAATCTGCCGCCAGCGGCGCGGGCGCAGTCAGGCAGGTCTCGCAGACCGGAATCCGGCTGGCGTGCCGGACGGCTTGGCCGCATACCTTGCAGTCCTGGGGGAATACAAGGTTGAACAGGGACGCGAGGGTCCGCTGAATTACGGCAGGAAGAAGCGGAGTGTGCGCATCGGATACGGGCCCTTTCGGGAAGATCCACCTCCTAAAGCTGCAGTGTACAACATTGTGACGCTCATTTGTTATGATCCGGGAACCTATGCTCAGCCGCCGTCGATTTCTTGCCTGCTCCGCCGCCGCATCGGCCGGTCTCGCGGCCCCTGCCCGGCCGGTCAATGTGATCGTCATCTTCTGCGATGACTTAGGCTGGGGTGACTTATCGTGCTACGGGTCGCCCATCGCGACGCCCAACATCGATCGCCTCGCCAAGGAAGGGGCTCGGTTCACCCATTGCCTTTCGGCGAATCCGGTGTGCAGTCCGTCGCGGGCGGCGCTGCTGACGGGGCGGTATCCGACGCGACTGGGTGTGCCGCGGGTGTTGTTCCCGGTGGATAAGACGGGGTTAGCCGAAGGCGAACAGACCATGGCGAATCTGCTGAAGGCCAAAGGCTACCAGACGATGTGCATAGGTAAATGGCATTTGGGACATCTGCCACCGCATCTGCCGACTTATAAGGGATTCGACCACTACTACGGGATTCCGTACTCGAACGATATGAACCCGCGGTGGCTGATGGAGGACGAGAAGCTGCTTGAGGAGCAGACCGACCTCGACACCCTGCAGGAGAAGTACACGAAGCGTGCCGTGCAGTTCATCGAAAGCGCCAAGGATGGGCCGTTCTTCCTCTACATGCCGCACACGTATCCGCATATTCCTTTGGGGGCGGGGAAGGCGTTTCGGGGGAAGTCGAAACAGGGGATCTACGGCGATGTGCTGACGGAATTGGATTGGTCGGTGGGCCAGATCCTGACGGCTCTGCAGAAGCACAAGCTGGATGGAAATACGCTGGTGCTGTTCAGTTCTGACAATGGACCATGGTTTCAAGGCAGCCCGGGGATGTTGCGGGGCCGGAAGGGGATGACTTGGGAGGGCGGTGTTCGGGTCCCGCTGCTGGCGCGTCTGCCTGGGCGGGTGAAGCCGGGGTTGGTCTGCGATGGCCTGGTTTCGACCATGGATCTGTTGCCGACGATTTGCGCGTTGACTGGCGCCTCGCTGCCGGCGCGGCCCGTGGACGGCATGGATATCAGCTCGCTGCTCAGCGGGAAGCAGCGGGAACTGAAGAGGCCGCCGATTCTGTATTTCGATGGGCTAAATGTGCAGTGTGCGCGGTGGGGGAAATGGAAGCTGCACTTGTCGCGTTACAACAACGTGACTTATAGCCCGGCGCCGGCGGGCGGGCGGAAGAATGTCCGCCTGGCGCAACCGGAGCTTTATGACGTGGTTACGGATCGCGACGAGAGCTTCGATGTGGCGGCCGGGAATCCGGAGGTGGTAGCCAAGATCCTGGCGGAAGTTGAGAAGTTGGTGGCGGGATTTCCGGAAGAGATCCGAAAGGCCTATGCTGAGGTGAAGGATCGTCCAGCTTCGACGCGACCCGCGGGAGCTGTGACGCAATAAAGGAGTGGTGATGATGCGTTACTTAATTTTGGCCTGTCTGGCGGTTTCGGCTTGGGGCGCCGAGGATGGGTTCGTTTCGTTGTTTGATGGCAAGACCTTAAACGGCTGGCAGCTGGTCAACGGCCGGGGGCCCGGCTACGTGGTCGAGAACGGAACAATCGTGTGCCCGAAGGAAGGCGGCGGGAACCTCTACACCGGCAAGCAGTACAGCAATTTTGTGTTCCGGTTCGAGTTCAAAATGGAGCCGGGTGGGAACAACGGAGTCGGAATCCGGGCGCCGTTGACTGGTGATGCGGCCTATGCCGGAATGGAGATCCAAATTCTGGATCACGACCACGAGAACTACAAGGGCAAGCTCAAGCCGACGCAACGGCACGGCAGCGTCTACGACGTGTTCCCAGCCACTGCGGACTCGTTGAAGCCGGCGGGGGAGTGGAACTCGGAAGAGATCCGCGTGGACGGTTCGAAGGTTACCGTTACCCTGAACGGGAAAGTAATCTCGAATGCCGATCTCTCAACCGTAACCGACCCGGCCGTGTTGAAGAAGCACCCGGGTTTGCTGCGAAAGACCGGCTACCTGGGCTTTTTAGGCCATGGAACGCGGGTAGAGTTCCGGAATCTTCGCGTTAAAGAAATTTAAGCGTCGGAATCGTGTCTCTTTCCGCCGACCTTTATCGCTTTCTTCCTTATGGGTGAGTTTGCCGATGACCGCGCAGAGTATGGCTAAAGTACCTGCAGGCATTGAATCGAAAACACCCAGAAAAGCGATAAAGGTTAGCGGTAAAAAAAGTGTAACGGGGAGTGGTCCGGTAACACATCCCCCATTTAGGGGACACGATTTAAAAACCGACCATGTTTCTAGATCAATTCGATAAATTGACCGGCGAGATCTATGAAGCCTCGCGGGACGCGGGTCTGTGGCCGCGAGTATTGTTACAGGTCTGTGAACTTCTCGGTTCGCCACGCGGTAGTTTTTGGATTCGTTCCAAACGAAACGGGGAACTCACCACGAGTTGCTTCCACGGGCAGAGTGAGGAGGACCAAAGGGAGTACTTGGATAAGTGGGCTCTCCAAGACCCTTGGCTGTTGCGCTTGGACCGGTTTCCGCGCGAGGAGGGCGTTTTTGCTCCCTCCCACAGCGTGATCACGGACGAGGAGCTTGAGGCGACCGAGGTTTATCAGGCGTATTTGGCGCCGCGGAAGCTGCATTACGGAGGCGGCACGTGGATTGCGCGGGGGGTGGACGTCGAGTCGTTTCTGACGGTGATCCGCTCGAAGGAGTCCGGACCATTAACCGAGCATGAACTGGCGATGGGCACCCGGATCGCCGGCCACATCCGGCGCAGTGTGCAACTGCTCGAAGAGCGGCATCTGCTCTCGCAGGGGTGCACCGGGGTGAAGATCTGCTTTGAAGAGTTGCCGTTCGCGGTGGCGATCCTAAACCAGGACGGCAAGGTGGTGCAAAGCAACGGGAGATTTCAGAAGCTGGCTGGGAAGGCGGACGGACTGGCGCTGCGTGAGGGGAGTGTTCTGTTAGAGAACGGGGACGTGCTGATGCCGGAGAGACGGACGCGATCTTTCGCGATCCGGCGGCGGCGGCGCGGCACTCCGTATTGGGCGACCCTGCGGCCGATCCAGGCGGAGAACTGGCATCCGATGGGGGTGGTGAAGCTGACGGCCATTCTCGAAGTGCGCGATCCGGATCGGGCGACCTCCGCCGATAGCGCGCAACTGGAAACGCTGTTTGGTTTGACGCCGGCCGAGGCGCGGTTTGCTTCGATGTTGGCTTCTGGGTTATCGGTGAAGCAGGCGGCCGAGCAGCTCGGGATTGCTGAGCAAACGGGGCGGACGCACCTGAAGCGGGCGATGTCGAAGACAGGGACCCGGCGGCAGGCGGAGCTGATGAGCCGGATTATTGCACTGGATTGAACTCGATGACCGTTTCCGCCCCGAAGCGCCGGTAGCGGGAGTAGGTTTGCTCGGTTTCGAGGAGAATCCGGCGGTCGTCGTCGTTAGTGGATAGCCGCTGAAGATGAATGCGTCCGGTCAACGGCAGCCCGTCGTGAAACAGGACCTCGTGGGTGACGACGGAACCTTCTGGAAAGCTGAGCCAGCGGCGGCGGAGCCGGGCCTCTTCCTTCAGAATCCAATGGGTCTCCTGGTCGATCCAGATGGTGGCGTCCGAGGAGGCCATGCCGGCCGAGCGGCCCACAACATCCGGCGCGGCGGGGTCGAGCGTCCCTTCGAGAATCCAGCAGCGGCGGCCCAGGAGTGTGCCCTCGCCGCGCAGGGACAGCGTATGGTTTCGCCGCAGGTCTTCCACCCGGAAGGCGATGCGATCGGCTTCCCCTTGCCGGGGCCGCGAGTTGGCCTTGCCCGGCTTCACGGGTTTTCCGTCACGGGCGACCATGCGAAAGACGCGTTCTTCATCCACCACGAACACGTCGTAGGTGGACCACGCGGTTTGCTTCCGCCGCCCCGATCCGACGGTGCGGTAATAGCGGATATCTTCCTGGCCGAGGTAATCCTTGATCCGTGGGATCAACGCCTGTTTGGCGGCGAGAGCCTGTTCCAGAAGTTCGGCCGGGTCAGCGCCCCAAACCAGATGGGCGCATAAGAAAAGGATGGAGGTGCGGGTCGGAATCGAACCGACGAATGAGAGTTTTGCAGACTCTGGCCTTACCACTTGGCTACCGCACCGGAGGGACAAAATGGCCTACACTCGACCATAGCAATCTGATGACGGCGAGTCAACAAAGCGGCGACGAAGATCCGATTTTTGAGTGGCCCATTACGGACACCCTGGACTTGCATACGGTGCCACCGCGGGACGTATCGGGGGTGGTGGAGGCTTGGCTCGAAGAGGTTTGGGAGCGAGGGTTTACAGCACTGCGGATTGTTCACGGCAAGGGGATTGGGGTGCAACGGGAGACCGTCCGGAAGGTGCTGGGACGGACCCCCTTTGTCGTTGGGTTTAGTGATGCGCCGATGGAGGCCGGCGGTTGGGGGGCGACGGTGGTTACGCTGGCGAATCGACGTCCAGGTAGTCCGGATCCTGCCAAGCGATGAAGGCGTGGGGCAGGGTAATCGCCAGCAGCAGGTAGCCAAACATGATGGGTTGGAAGTGCTCTCCGGATTGCGGGATCCAGAGGTCCCAGCCATGTTTGGCCGCGAGTTGGGGGGCCTCGTCGAGGTAGAACAGGAAGACGAAAGGAAGCCCGGCGATGATCTGATAGGCGCGGAAGAAGGCTTGGTTGCGAACCTGAGTCTGGCGCTCGTCGGTTTGGTCCGTCGAGTAGGGCGCGGCGACCTGGTTGAGGACCCACCAGCCGTATCCCATCAACAGGAGGCCCGGAATGGCTCCCAAGGCCAAGGCAATGGATCGGACCTCAAAGGCGGCCCATAGGGCGCCGATGAGCAGAATGTAGCCGACGTAGGTGGCCACGCAGGCATAACGGCGATTGGTGCGGCGGCGGAAGTCGATACCGGCAATCAATAGATCTTCTCTCATGATGGTTATCCTTGAGTGGGGTTATGGTTCCCGTAGAGCTGTTCACTCAGCGGGCGAAAGGGTTGCCGGGAGAAAATGGCTTCAATGGGAAGACCGAAGAACTCGCTGGCCCGGAAGGCGAGTTCGAGGCTGGGGTTATAGTCGCCCCGCTCCATGTAGCCGATGGTTTGATAGTTGACGCCGAGGGCATCGGCGAGTTCCTGCCGGCTGAGGTGGCGCTCGGCCCGCAGGACACCGATGCGGTTAAAGAGGGAGTTTGTCGAGTTAACCTTGGAATTCGTCATCGATATGATCCGATCGTATAATTAATACAACATTCTGTCAATATGATTTCGCGTCGCCAAAAGTTTCGGACCAAGAATGGGATGGGGTGGACTGCAGCGGTACCGGGGCAGATGAGCGAGCGGTTCATCGCGTTTGCCCAGGAGTGCTGGCGGCCAACGGTGGATCTGGGTTGTGCGTATGGGGTTGCGGCTATTCCGGCCGGAGCGATCGCTGTGGACTTGGAGATGAGCCATCTGGCGGCGCTGCCAACGGGGATGGCCCGGGTGGTGGGCCGGTTCCCGGAACTGGCGTTTCGGGCGGGGAGCTTGGGCGCGGTCCACGCGTCGAACGTTCTGCATTTTTTGACGGGCGAGGAGCTCGAAGAGGGCGTTCAGAGAATGGGGGATTGGCTGGCGCCAGGAGGGAAAGTGTTTGTGCAGGCCAGCACGCCTTATCAGCGGCCGTTTGCGGGGTTCGTGCCGGAGTTTAAGCAAAGGGTGGGGGCCGGGGAGCGCTGGCCGGGATGGGTGGCGGAGACGCGGTTGATCACCGGCTACCGGCGTTTGCACCAATACCCGGCCTCGATCCATTTGCTGGACGAGGAAGTGCTGCGCCGGCTATTCCGGGGCTGGGAAATCGAGTACTGTGGCTACTACCGGCGGCATGGGCTGCCCGCCAGTCTCTATTTAGATGGCCGGGAGTCTGTGGGTTTGATCGCGCGGCGGTCCTGATACCACCGCTTCACGATGTCCATGGCGGGTTTGCCCCAGGGGGTCATGGTATTGTCCTGCGGCCCGCCGAAGCCGTTGGTGCCGAGTTTCCACCAGAAGACACCGGCGAACCAGGGCTTGGCGTAGAACGTCTTCAGCAGGGCGTCGTACGCGGCGGCTTGGGTCTGGAGATGGACGGGGCGTTCGGAGCGATCCTCCCACGGTGTCCGATGCGAGTGAGGGGCGGCGGCGTAGCCGGCTTCGGTGAACAGAATCGGCTTACGGAACTTGCGATGGACCGCTTCGAGCTTCTGGGCCAGGGGCCGGGTGTCGAGCGAGTCGGGGAGCGGATAGTAGTTATCGAGGCCGATGTAGTCGAGTTGCCCCCAAAACTGGATGCGTTCGAACTCGGGGCCATGGTTGGCGGCGTAGGTGAGAGGACCTTTGAAGTGAGCGCGCGCGGTGGCAATGAGCGAGCGGAATTCGGGTTCGTATTCCGTGGCGTAGGCCAGTTCGGTGCCGATGCAAAAGAGGTCGGCTTGAATGGTGGCGGCGAGTTTCCCGTAGTGGACGAGCATGTCGCGATACTGGGCGAACCATTCGCGGCGGCGCGCGGGGTCGGAAAGGTCGACTGGCTTGTTGGGCCAGATCTGCGGCTTGAGCAGCACCTTCATGCCGCGCTCGCGGGCCGCCGCGGCGACTTTCGTGATGCCGGCGTCCGACTCCCAGGAGCGGGCGCTGCCGTAGACGATTTTGGTCTCCCCGCGGGGGGTAAAGGCGAAGGGGATAAGCGCGACGCTGTCGACGTGGTAGCCGCGCAGTTGGTCGAGCATGGTGACGGACTCGGGAGACTCGTAGCGGACGCCGCGTTCGGCGGTGAACGACACGCCGCGGAAGAAGAGCGGCTGCGCTTCGAGAGCGACGGAGAGCAGGAGCAAGGAGAAAAGTCGCATGGGGAGAGCGTCATCGATAGGATACGCTGGAAACACTGTGAAACTGACCCTAATTCTTTGCGGACTGGTTATGACGCTGGCGGCACAGGAGCGGCCGGTGGTGGCCGTGGTGGGGGAGTTGCCGCGGGTGCAGGAGATGCGCCGGCAGTTGGTGAAGCTCTACACGGTGGTTGATGTCCCGGTGCAGGGGACGCCCGTGTTCCCGCCGGTGGGCACGGCCTACAAGGACGATGGGGAGGCGCACCGCATCTGGCGAGCGCTCCATTTGATAGCTCCGGATGCCGTCGTGATGCTGGGAGATTATCCGGGGCTGGTGGAAGCGCTGCGCGGCAAAGCGCCGGTGACCCGGGGGGCGCCGTTTGACAAGCCGAAGAAGTCGTTTCTGCGGTTGACGATGGAGGAGCGGTTGGCGCGGACGCCTCGCCAAGTGTTGACGCAGTTGGGGGAAGTCTACGGACGGGAACTAAAGGACGTCGTCTATATCCCGGCGTTTGCCGTGATGGGCCAGTTGGCGCTGGGGAACAAGGATCTGGTCGACAAACTGGTGGCGCCCTTCTTGGACGGGCGCCAGGATTCGCTGGCCAAGGCGACCGGGAGCCACGGCAGTGGGCACCTGCTGTTTGCGGCTTTAGGCAAGAAGGACCGGGTGAAGGCCGCCGCGGCGATCATCGCG
This sequence comes from Acidobacteria bacterium Ga0077553, assembly GCA_001464575.1. Taxonomy (GTDB): domain Bacteria; phylum Acidobacteriota; class Terriglobia; order Bryobacterales; family Bryobacteraceae. Next base: position 54,576 of record LNFE01000196.1, read on the forward strand.
CCGCTGCACAACGAGATGAGCGATTCGGTATTCATGGCGTGCCCGATTTTGGGCGCGGCGGGGGAGTCCGAGAAAGCTATAGAGCATTTGCGCTTCATGGAAAAGCTGTGCCTGCGCCGGGACGGAATCTATCGCCACTCGCCGCTCGATGAGGCCGCGTGGGGCCGGGGGAATGCCTTCGCCCTGCTGGGCCAGGCGCTTCTGCTCGAGACGATGGCGCAGCCGGACGAACGGGTGCTGGGCAGTTTCCGGGCGTTGGCGGCGGCCTTGCTCTCCCGGCAGGATGAAGAAGGGATGTGGCATCAGGTGATCGACAAGCCCGAGTCGTACGCCGAGTTTTCAGCGACGGCGATGATCGCGGCCTCTTATAAGAAGGCGATCCGGGCGGGATGGCTGCCCGCCGCCACCTACCAGCCGGCGGTGGACAAGGCGTGGCGGGCGGTGCTGATGCGCACGGGAACCGACGGGACCGTGATGGATGTTTGCGAGTCGACCGGGAAGCAGACGTCCTTGCAGGCCTATTTGGACCGGGTAGCGGTGTGGGGCAAGGATCCGCGGGGCGGGGCCATGGCGATGCTGTTCGCGGGCGAGATGATGAAGCCGTGAGGAGAATTCGCTGTTACGGCCCGGTTGCAATCCCGGCGGAGGGGTATACTGACAGAAGGAACGAACATGTTTTCCGGTCCCCAAATATTTTCCACCAGGGAGTCGACGTTTGAAGCGTACAGGTAGTGATGATTCCCTCCGTTGTTCGTTCTGCCATAAAAGTCAGGACGTTGTCGGCAAGTTGATTTCTTCGCCGAGCGACTACCCGCGGGCCTACATCTGCGACGAGTGCATCGCCGTATGCAACTCGATTCTTGAGGACGACCGGAACGAGCAGAGCCATGCAACGCCGCATAAACTGCCCAAACCGTTGGAGTTAAAAGAGTATCTGGACCAATACGTGATTGGGCAGGACGCCACGAAAAAGAAGCTGGCCGTGGCGGTGTACAACCACTACAAGCGCATCCAGATGAACCGGCAACGGGGCGCGGATGTGGAGGTGGCCAAGTCGAATATTCTGCTCATCGGCCCCACCGGAACCGGGAAGACGCTGCTGGCCCAAACGCTGGCGCGAATCCTGGACGTGCCATTCGCCATTGTCGACGCCACCACGTTGACCGAAGCCGGCTACGTCGGCGAGGACGTCGAGAACATCATTCTGCGTCTGCTGCAGAACTCCGATTGGGATGTCCAACGGTGCCAGACCGGGATTATTTACATTGATGAAATCGACAAGATCTGCCGGAAGGACGAGAATCCCTCGATCACCCGGGACGTTTCTGGCGAGGGTGTGCAGCAGGCTCTGTTGAAGATCCTCGAAGGGACCATTGCGAACGTACCGCCGCAGGGCGGACGGAAGCATCCGCATCAGGAGTTCACCCCGGTGGACACCTCGAACATCCTGTTCATCTGCGGCGGGGCGTTTATCGGTCTCGATAAGATTGTGTCGCGCCGGGTGGGCAAGCGGCAGATGGGCTTTATGGACGACCAGGCGCCTGCGCCCTCGGCCGACGGCAAGCAGGCCAAGGCCACCCCGATTCGCCGGGACGATGAGCTGCTGGTGCACGAAGTGCAGCCGATGGATCTGATCCGGTACGGCTTTATTCCAGAGTTCATTGGCCGGTTGCCTGTTGTTGGGGTGTTGAACGACCTCGACAAAGAGACGCTGGTGCAGATTCTGTCCAAGCCCAAGAACGCGATTATCAAGCAGTATCAGCGCCTGTTCGAGTTTGAAAATGTCCGGCTGAAATTTTCCGATGATGCCCTCGAAGCGATTGCCGTGCTGGCGCTCGATCGGAAAGTGGGCGCCCGCGGGTTGCGGATGATCCTCGAGGACCTGATGTTGGATCTGATGTACTTCCTGCCGTCGTACAAGAAAGTGCGAGAGTTTCACGTCACCAAAGAGATGGTGCTTTCGCAGAAGATTAACCTCGCGCTGCTCGAAAAAGCGGGCTAGACGTAACGAAAGGGAGCCGAAACGGTCCGCGGTTCCGCCCTTGTGGGTGGGAACCGTGAACCCTTTTTGCTTTTCCGCGAATCAAGAAAGAGTAACCCATGAGTACCAGAGAGAAATCCGAAACGAAACGGCTTCCCATGATGCCGATACGCGACGTGGTCATCTTCCCTCATATGATGACCCCGTTTGTCGTGGGACGGGAGAGCAGTGTCCGGGCGCTCGAAGAGGCGTTGGCAGGCGAAAAGAAGATCTTTCTGGCCACGCAGCATGACGCCAGCGTCGACGAGCCGCGGCCGGACGAGATTTACAGTGTCGGGACGATTGCGAACATCGTGCAGAGTTTGAAGCTCTCCGACGGCAACATCAAGGTGTTGGTAGAAGGCGCGGAGCGGGCGAAAGTGGTCTCGGTGAGTGCGGAAGACGGCTATTTCCGCGCGACCGTGAAGACCTTTGCGACCAAACTCGACCCCGGCGTTTCGCTCGAATCCTTGACCAACCGCGTGACGACGCTGTTTGAACAGTATGTCAAGCTCAGCCAGAACCTGAATTACGAGACCATGATCGCGACGATCAAGGTGGACGATCCCGGGAAGTTGGCCGACACTGTGGGCGCGAATCTGCAGCTGACGATTGAAGAGAAGCAGGAACTGCTTGAAATTTTCGATCCCATTGACCGGTTGACGCGCGTGGCGGAGATGCTCGACATCGAGATCGAGAAGCTCTCGGTGGACCGCACGATCCAGGGTCGCGTGAAGCGGCAGATGGAGCGCGCGCAGAAAGAGTATTCCCTCAACGAGAAGATCAAGGCCATCCAAAAAGAGCTGGGCCGGGGCGAGAAGAGCGAATACGACGATCTGAAGAAGAAGATCGAAGCCTCGGGGATGACCCCGGACGCTCTGGAAAAGGCGATGGCCGAACTGAAGCGGTTGGAGCAGATGCCGCCGATGTCGGCGGAGTCGACCGTATCGCGCAACTACCTTGACTGGTTGCTCGCGGTGCCGTGGAAGCAGAAGACGCGCGAGATTCGCGATCTGAAGTTTGCGCGGGAAGTGCTCGAAAGCGATCACTACGGCCTCGAGAAGATCAAGGAGCGGATCCTCGAGTTCCTGGCCGTGCGGCGGCTCGTGAAGAATCCGAAGGGCTCCATCCTTTGCTTCGTCGGACCTCCCGGCGTCGGCAAGACCTCGCTGGGGATGTCGATTGCCAAGGCCACCGGCCGGAAGTTCGTGCGCCTGTCCCTGGGCGGCGTGCGGGACGAGGCGGAAGTTCGCGGCCACCTTCAGATGATGAAGAAGGCGGGGACGAAGAACCCGGTCTTCATGCTCGACGAAATCGACAAGATGTCGACCGACTTCCGCGGCGATCCATCGGCCGCGCTGCTCGAAGTGCTCGACCCGGCCCAGAACGACAAGTTCATGGACCACTACCTCGATGTCGATTACGACTTGAGCGAGGTGTTGTTCGTCGCCACGGCCAACGTGATGCATACGATTCCGGCGCCTTTACAGGATCGTATGGAAGTCATCAGGCTGAGCGGATACACGGAACTCGAGAAGGCGGAGATCGCGCGGCGGTTCCTGATCACCAAGCAGAAGGCAGCCACCGGGCTCGCCGAGACGCAGGTGGACTTCACTCCGGAAGGGGTGACGACGCTGATCCAGGGCTATACCCGCGAGTCCGGGGTGCGGAACCTCGAACGCGAAATCGGAAACGTCTGCCGGAAAATCGCGCGGAAAGTGGTGGAAGCGTCCGTGGACGATGAGCCCGAAGTGATTGCCAAGGGCGGCGAGCTGGTGGAAGAGCCGGCCGAAAAGCCCGCGAAAAAAGGCAAGAAGGCCAAGGCGGCGCAGGAAGCCTTGGAGTCCAAGCCGGTGGAAAGCAAGCTGCCGCCGGTTTCGGTCACCTCGCAGTCGTTGATCGAGATGCTGGGACCGCCTCGCTTCCGCGACACGCAGGCCAGCAAGAAGAACGATATCGGCGCCACGATCGGTTTGGCCTGGACGGAGGTTGGCGGATCGATTCTGACGACCGAAGTCACGGTGATGGAAGGCCGTGGCAAGCTGACGTTGACCGGGAAACTGGGTGACGTGATGCAGGAATCGGCGCAGGCGGCGATGAGCTACGTGCGGAGCCGGGCGAATTCGCTCGGGTTGGCGCGGGACTTCTATCGCAACCTGGATATCCATCTGCACGTGCCGGAAGGCGCGATCCCGAAGGACGGTCCGTCGGCCGGTATCACGATTGCAACCAGCATGTGCAGCGCGTTGACGAACATCCCGGTGCGCGGCGACATCGCCATGACCGGCGAAATCACGGTTCGCGGGAAAGTGTTGCCGATCGGTGGTTTGAAGGAGAAGATGCTGGCGGCTCATCGCCAAGGCATTTTCGAACTCGTCCTGCCGAAGGACAATGAGAAAGACCTGCACGACATTCCGGAGACGATCCGGAAAGAGATGAAGCTCAACTTCGTCGAGAGCATGGACGAGGTGTTGAAGATCGCTCTGGAGCGAGAAGTGACCCCTCTGCCGATTGTTCCTCCGGCGACGGCCCAACCCGAAGCTCCTGTGGGTTCGGACGACATCACGCATTAAAGCCAGCAGGACGGGGGCAGTGCCCAACTGCCCCTTCTAGACAACCCGCATTGCCCCCCTCCACGAAACCCACCGCAGAGTTTATACTAAGTACAACTATCCCAGAGCAATACCCGAAGGGTCACACCCCGGAGGTAGCCTTCCTGGGCCGCAGTAACGTGGGAAAGTCCAGTTTGCTGAACTGTCTAGCGGGGAGTAAAAAGCTCGCCTTCACCAGTTCGCAGCCGGGCCGAACACAGTCCATCAACTTCTTCCGCATTGGTGGAGAGATCATCTTCGCCGATCTTCCTGGCTACGGCTTCGCCAAAGTTCCCTTAGAAATCAAACACGCATGGCAGGCGATGGTGGAAACCTATCTGCTGCGTCGCGACACTTTAGGTCTTTGTATCCTGCTGCTTGACGGCAGGCGAGGCTGGATGGAGCACGACCGCGTCCTGCGGGAGTGGCTGGAACATCATCAAAAGCGCTACCTGGTGGTAGCGACCAAAGTCGACAAACTCAATCAATCCGAACTGCATCACGGCTTGGCCGCCATCCGGAAGGAAATCACCGGGGGCGAGCTAGTGCCGTTCTCGGCCGTATCTGGTCAGGGAGCGAGGGAAATTTGGCAAGCGATCAAGAAATCAACCAGCCGGTGACGCCGGAAGAGACCGGAGCCGAAGCGACTCCGGCGGAAGCCAAGCCGAAGGCCGCAAAAGTGGAAAAGGCGGCTGCCAACGGAGTTGGCGGCGAGACGGCGGAGCCCAGCAAACGGGACCCCAACACACTCGACCTGGTAGAGCTCAAGGAGATGAGCATTCAAAAATTGAATGTCATCGCCAAGGAGTTCGGCGTAGCCGGAGCCGCCGGCCTGCGGAAGCAGGAGTTGATCTTCAAGATCCTCCAGGCCCAGGCCGAAAAAAGCGGTTTGATCTTCTCCGAGGGCGTGCTCGAGTGCCTGCCCGACGGATTCGGCTTCCTGCGGGCGCCGGAGTACAACTACCTGCCAGGCCCGGACGACGTTTACGTCTCGCCATCGCAGATTCGCCGGTTCGACCTGCGAACGGGCGACACGATCAGCGGTCAGATCCGTCCCCCGAAGGAAGGCGAACGGTATTTTGCGCTTATCAAGGTGGATGCGATCAATTTTGAGCCGCCCGAAGAGGCGCGGAACAAGATCTTCTTCGACAACCTCACCCCGCTGTATCCGCAGGAGCGGATCAAGCTCGAGACGGT
>LNFE01000197.1 GCA_001464575.1 Acidobacteria bacterium Ga0077553
CGAGCCACATGGGCGCTTGGACGACCCTGCCGAATGTGCAGTTGGCGGCGCTGGTGGACGTGGATGACAGCCACGCCGAACGCTACATTGGCCAGTTGCAGCGCAAAAACCTGAATCCGGTGCCGACGTTCCGGGACATCCGGAAGGTTTTGGAAGATAAGAACGTGGACGCGGTTTCGATTGCGACGCCGAACCATTGGCATACGCTGCAGACGATCTGGGCTTGCCAGGCGGGGAAGGACGTCTATGTGGAGAAGCCGTGTTCGCATAACGTCTTTGAGAGCCGGCAGATTGTAGCCGCGGCGCGGAAGTATGGGCGGAGGGTGCAGCAAGGCAGCCAGAGCCGCTCTTCCCCAGCGCTGCAGGAGGCCGTGCAGAAGATGCGGGCGGGCGAGTTGGGCGATGTGTACATGGCCCGGGGCTTGTGCTTTAAGTCGCGGAACACGATTGGGAAGACGCCGGTGGAACCGGTGCCGCCGGGCGTGGACTACGACATGTGGACGGGGCCGGCTCCGCTGCGGCCGTTTACGAAAAACCGTTTCCACTATAACTGGCATTGGATGTGGGACACGGGCAACGGCGACCTGGGCAACCAAGGCATCCACGAAGTGGATATCGCGCGTTGGGGTCTAGGCGTGACGCACCCGACGAAGGTGAGCTCAATGGGCGGCAAGTTCATGTTCGACGACGACCAGGAGACGCCGAACACGCAGATGTGTAACTTTGAGTTTGACGTGGCCGGCAAGAAGAAGTTTATGAGCTTCGAGGTGCGGCACTGGTTGAGCAATCACGAAGCGGGCATTGGCGGGGAAAAAGCGGGAAACACGATTGGCAATACGTTCTACGGTTCGGAAGGCTACCTGGTGATCGACGGGTACAACAAGTACTACACGTTCATGGGCAAGGAAGGGAAGCCGGGGCCGTCGCGGACGGAACGGGACACGCACTTTGAGAACTTCATCAAGGGCGTCCGGAGCGGAAACTCGGGCGACTTGTCGGCGGAGATTGAAGAGGGCGCTCTGTCGTGTGTGCTGGTTCACTTGGCGAACATTTCCTACCGGTTGGGCCGGACGCTGCACTGGGATGAGAAGACCTGGACGGTGAAGGGCGATGCGGAGGCGAACAAAATGCTGACGCGTGAATACCGCAAGCCGTACGTGGTGCCCGAAAAGGTCTAAGTCAGTTAGTTCATAAGAGCGCCGCTTCGCAAGCAGGGAGGCGGCGCTTTTCTATTGGGGGAGACGATGGACCTGGACTTGAACGCCAGTTACGATAACGGGTATTTCGACAAGGACGAGCAGGGGTGGTGTGCGCGCCAGGTGGAGGTTCGTCGGGACGGAGATACAGTGTCGGTGCGGACCTGGGGCGACGATAATGGGGCCCGGGCCTACGACGACACGGCAACTTACCGGGTGGGAGAGTATCTGGCGGAGTTAGGCGTGGTGCGTTTGCTAAATGAGCAGGGCCGGTTGGTGAGTTACTTCGATGTCAACCGGCGGGGCTTGCGATCGGTGGTGGAGCAGGAGGTGGCGCGGTTTGCGGCACCGGCCGGCTACATGTCGAGGGCGGCACGGGAAGCTTTGGGGGCGATGTTGGCGCCGGTGGCGAGGGCGCTGCAGATGGCGGTGGGTGCGCCGCCGCCCATGCCGCTGGCGGAGTTGACTCCGAGTCCGACGGCGGAGGGGACGATGGAGGCCATCGGCGCGGCAGATGTCGCGGGGGTGGCGTGGCGCTGGATGCACCGCCATTACCCAAGGGCGGACTCCCTGGCGGTAGGGCCGCATCAGATGTCGGTGGGCATTGAAGGTGTGGGTGGGCCTTACCCGGCGGGGGTGAGCGTTTTCGTGCAGGCTCCGCACCACGCCAATTTCGTGATGAGGGGCTCGATTGAAGTGATGCCGCGCGCGCTGGAGCTACGCGAGCGGGCAATTGCGGAGTGGACGGGGATGGTGTTTCCCGAGGGAGAGTGAGGATTGGCCGATTGGGCGAAACCGGATATCGTGCGGGCCGCGCTGATTGATCGTTTTCCAGGGCGAGCCGTCACGGCGATGAAATCTTCCTGATGGACAATATGGGCATGCTGCGACGTTACTTCTTGATGGGCTTGGCGGGGGAGGGATGGAGACTGGAGGAACGGCCCGGGTTGTTGCGGCTGGTGCGGGGTGGAGAGACGGCAGCGGGATTCTATACCGGGACGGAGTGGGATAAACCGTTCCTGTATCCGCTGCGGGCGGTGGACGGGACGGAGCTTTCGCGCGGCTGGCCGCTGGAGAAGCGGCTGGGGGATAGCGAGGATCACGGCTGGCACCGGGGGATGTGGTGGGGTCACGGGATCATCAACGGCGAAGATTACTGGCGGGAGAAGAAGGGCGCCAGTGGTTTTATCCGGACAAGCCAGGTGCGAGGGCGGAAGCGGGCGGATGGGTTTGAGTTTCGTGGGGTCCACCGGTTGGAGACCCGGACGGGCGAATCGATGGCTGGACTCAAAACGTTGTGGACCTTGGGAGATACAAACGGAGAGCGTTGGATCGACTTCTCGATGACGCTGCGGGGCCAATCGGCGCTACGGTTTGGCGATAGTGATGATGGTGGAACCGGTATCCGGCTACGGGAGGAGTTCCGCGAAGACCGCGGCGCGAAGCTGACGAACGCGGAAGGGCTGCGGGGAGCGAAGGAGATTTGGGGGAAGGCTTCGCCATGGACCCACTATGAGGCGGAGGTGAACGGAAAGCCGTACGGGGTGGCGATGCTGAGCCATCCGTCGAATTTGCGGCACCCATCGGGTTGGCATGCGCGGAACTATGGATTGAACAGCGCGAATCCATTCGCGGCGAGCAGTTTTGCGGGGGAAAAGGGCGGGGAGCGGGGGCGTATGAGTTGGCGGCCGGGACGGCGCTGCGGTTGCGTTACCGGGTTATCCTCCACGCGGGAGCGCTGGACGTGGCGGCGCGGTATGACGGCTTTAGGAAGGAGAAGGCGTGATGCGGAGAAGAGTGTTTCTGGCTGGCGCGATGAGTTCGCTGGCGATGGCGAGCGACCGGGTGCGGGTGGCGGTGATCGGCGTGAGAGGACGGGGACGGGCATTGACTTCCGAGATGCTAGCCCTGCCGGACGTGGAAGTTGCCGCGCTGGTGGACGTGGATAGCCGATCGTTCGGGCGGGCGGCGAAGGCCGTGGAGGAGAAGACGGGCAAGGCGGCGGTGACTTACCCGGATATGCGGCGGGTGATGGACGACCGGACGATTGATGCCGTCGTGATTGCCACGCCGGACCATTGGCACGGCCCGGCGGCGTTGCTGGCGGTGGCGGCGGGCAAGGACGTCTACGTAGAGAAGCCGTGCTCGCACAACTTACGGGAAGGGCGATGGATGGTGGAGGCGGCGCGCGCCGGTAAGCGGGTGATGCAGGTGGGAACGCAGGGACGGAGCCGGGTGAGCACTCAACGAGCGGTCGAGTTCGTCCGCTCGGGCGGGATCGGCAAGGTGAGGATGGCCAAGGCTTGGAATGTGCAGCTTCGCGATGATATTGGCCGGAAGCCCGACTCGATGGCGCCCAAGGAGTTTGATTACGACACCTGGATTGGACCGGCTGAGGCATTGCCTTTCAACGAGAACCGTTCGCACTACACCTGGCACTGGCACTGGAACTACGGGACGGGCGACATGGGCAACGACGGCGCCCACCAGTTGGACATGGCCCGATGGGCGTTGGGGGTGGAAGCGCCGGTGGCAGTGAGCGGCTGGGGGAGCAAGGTGTTTTTCGACGACGACCAGCAGACGCCGGATTCGATGAGCCTGACCTTCTCTTATCCCGGCGGCGAGGCGTTGCTGTTTGAGCAGCGGATCTGGACTCCTTACGGGATGAATGAGCAGGAAAACGGGGTGGCGGTGTACGGTTCGGAGGGAATGGTGGAGATTGGGCGTTGGAACAAGAAATGGGGCTACAAGATATTTGACCGGAAGGGGAAGCTGGTAAAGATTGATCAGGAACCGGGCGAGGGGGGCCATCCGGAGAATTTCATTGCGTGCGTGAAGAGCCGGGCGACGCCGAACGGCGACATCGCGATTGGGCATACTTCGGCGCTGCACGCGCATTTAGGCAACATCGTGGCGAGGACAGGCAGGAATCTGCGGTTTGATCCAGTGCGGGAGACGATTGCAGCCGATCCGGCGGCGACCGCGCTCCTGGGGAGACGCTACCGGAAGCATTGGGGTACGCCGGCTCGTGGTTAAGACGTTCTTTGTGGCGGCAGCTCTGCTGCAGGGCGAAGAGCCGTGGAAGCGGCATACGATTGATCGCTCGTTACAGGGCGCGGACGGGGTGCGCCTGGGCGATTTGAACGGAGACGGGCGGCTGGACATTGCGACAGGCTGGGAGGAGGGCAGGACCGTACGAGTGTATCTTCAGCCGGGAGCGCCAGCCACGCAACCGTGGAAGTGGCAGACGGTGGGGCAGGTGTGCGCGGCTGAGGACGCCGTGTTCGCGGATGTGGATGGGGACGGGCAGTTGGACGTCGTTAGCTCCTGCGAGGAGGGCAAACCGACAGGGGTGTACGTGCATTGGGGGCCGGAATGGAAGACGGAGCCGATCCCGGCGGCCGACCGGAGCCGGCGATGGATTTACACGTTGCCGCTGCGGCTGCCGGGCGACGGCCGGATTCATTTGCTGGCGGGCGGAAAGTCGACAGACAATCCTGAGAAGGCGGAGTTGGTTTTGCTTTCACCGCCGCGCGCCGGCAAGGCTCGGGAACTGGGGAAGTGGACGGGACGGACGCTGGCGGCGGTGGGATGGACGATGACCCTGGCGAACCTGGATATGGACGGTGACGGGAAGGAGGACATCCTGGTGAGCGACCGGCGGGGGCCGACGCGCGGGGTGTTCTGGCTGCGTTATCCGAACTGGGAGCGGCACGACATTGGCGCGCTAGGCCGGGAGGTGATGTTCGCGGCGTGGGGCGACATTAACGGCGATGGACGCATGGACGTGGCGGCGGCGGTGCGCAACGATGCCGTGGTGTGGTGGGAGCGGCTGGATGCCTCGGGGGACCGTTGGAAGGAGCATGAGATTCGCTATCCGGATGGCGCGGGGACGGCAAAGGCCGTGGCCGTGGGAGACATTAACGGCGATGGCCGGCAGGATCTGGTGCTGACGTGCGAGCGGAGCGAAGGGAAGAAAGAGGGCGTGTGGTGGTTAGAGCAACTGGCGGACGGCAGTTGGAAGCCCCACCGGTTGAGCGGGCCCGAGGGAATCAAGTTTGATCGAATTGAGTTGCTGGATCTGGACGCTGACGGGGATCTAGACGTGATTACTACCGAAGAGCGGACGCCGTTGGGCTTGATCTGGTACGAGAACCCTCGTCGTTAAGGTGCAGGGAAGTGATTTAAAAGTTAATCCGGAGATGCAGTTGCATTGTACGGACGTTCGCGTTGGTATATCGGCCGAAGGTGTTCGCGTTTCGTCCGGACTGGAGCCCGCCGAAGATGGGCGTGTTCGTAGCGTTGAACATCTCGGCGCGGAACTGTGCGCCGAGGTGTTCGGTGAGGGCGAAGCGTTTGCCGAGTGAGAAATCGACACTGGCGACGGCGGGTCCGCGCAGGGCATTGCGGCCGAGGTTGCCGAAGCGCTCAGCGACGCCGCTGGCGCGAACAGTGGGAATTAAAACGAAAGCAGCGGGGTTGAGGAACTGAAGGGTTTCGCGCCAGTTAGAGAAAGTTGGTTCGGCGCCGTTGTAGTCCGGCCGGGCGGACGGCCACGCGGAATTTTGGGAGACGTTGATGGGGCTGCCTCCCCGCGCTTCAAAAATGGCGGAGAACTGCCAGCCGCCGAGGGCTAGCTTGGTGGCGCGGTTGGGGCTATTAATGAGCCGCAGCAAGGGGAGTTCGTAGAGGCCGTCGATGGCGAGGGCGTGGCGGCGTTCAAAGGGGGTGGGACCACGTTCGATACGAATGTCGTTATTGTCCTGCGGGCGTTCGGCTAAGAGCAGGTCGCCGTCGGAGAAGGATAGATTGCGGGCCCAGGTGTAGTTGACGTTCAGGGAGAAGTCTTTCTGGAAGCGCCGCCGATAGCTGGTCTGGAGGCTGTTGTAGGACGAGTTATCAGAGGGGTCATAGTAGCGGAATTCGCCGAAGCCAGCGACGGGGCGGATGCCGGTGACGCGGTCCGGAAGGTTCTGCACGCGGACCATGTTCAGTTGCGAGGCGCGGTTGCCGACGTAGGCGACTTCGAGCGAGGAGGCACTGGAGAGCTGGCGGGACAGGCTAAAGAGCCACTGGACGGAGAATGGATTCGGAAAGTTCGGATCGATGCTGGTGTTGGCCCAAAGGCCGGTGTTACCGCGGACTTTCGGGAGGGTTTCGGCCAGGGTGGCGGGGTAGCGGACGTTTAGGCGTTGGGCTTCGGCGCGGGATAGGGTGGTGCGGAAGGGTTCGTCGAGGGCGGTAAGGACGGTTTCGAGCGGGCCGCCGAACAGGGAACGGGAGCTAAAGAAGTAGCCGGCGCCGGTGCGCAGGACGGTCTTACCGGCCGCGTCGAGGGTCCAGGCCAAGCTGAGCCGGGGGGCGAAGTTGTTCCGGTCGGAGTTGAACATCTCATCGGGAGCGCGGAGAGGGCCGAAGCCATACGGGGCGTCTCGGTTAAAAACGCGGTTGTCGCGTTCGGTGGGCACGGTGAAGAGGTCATAGCGGAAGCCGTAGCTGAGGATGAGATTGCGGCGAAGTTTCCAATCGTCCTGGAAGAACCCGCCGAGTTGGAGGGTCCGGAGGACGTACTGCTTGACGCCGAAGGTGAGGGTGACGGTGCTGGGGATGTTCGCTAGGAAGTCGTCAACCGTGGCGTAGTTGAAGTTAGGAAGGTCGATGTTATCGCGACCTCCGGCTTGCCGTTGGAAAGTTCCTCCGAACTTTATCGAGTGGGCACCGCGATTCCAGGCGAAGTTCTGTTCAACGCTAGAGGTGTTGCCTTCCTTAAAGAAGGTTTCGCCGCTCGACACGTTAAAGCCAATGGCGCCGCTGATATTGCCGATGCCCAGGTTGTAGCGGTTATCTACGCGAAGGCTGCGATTGTAGTTGTAGCCGAACCGGGTGACGGCGACGAAGTTGGCCGAAGAGCGGGTGTGGGAGAAGGTTCCCTGTTCGGAGGCACCGAGGAAGGAGCGGGGATTGAGTTCGATGAACCGGGGGCTGATTTGATCGGGGCGTCCGCGGGTATAGCGGAAAGTGAACAGATTGCGTTCATTGAGGTAGTAATCGGAGCGAGCGGTGAGGTGGTTGTCGGCGGCGCGCTGCGAGCTGGCTCCGTTGTACTGCGCGTTGATCGCGGTAGGGGCGTATTGTTGCGTGGGGAGGGGGAGGAGATCAAAGGCAGGTTTATAGAGCGGCTGCGCGGCTAGCGCGCGAGCACGGAACTCCGGGGTGGGAACGGTCCCGGAGACGGACTGGAAGGCTCGCTGTTGGTAGCCTTCATAGGCCCCGAAGAAGAAAAGGCGATTGCGGATGATCCGGCCACCGAGGGAGCCCCCATACTGATTGAACGTGGCCCCGGGATTGCTCGTCAGAAAGGGATTGCGAGCGTTGTAGTTTTCGAGCTGGTTATTCCAAAAGCCACTGCCGTGGAACTCGTTCGATCCCGACCGAGTGACTAGATTGACGTTGCCGGACATGCTCCCGGCGTTTTCGGCGCTGGCGATGCCTTTCACGGTATTGACTTCCGCGATGGCTTCCATGGAGATGGCCTTCACGATGTTAAATCCGCCGTCCATGCCCATGGCGGGATACTCCTGGTCACTGGTGGCGTTGGTGCCGTCCACGGTGAACCGGAAGCCGGAGGGGGCCAAGCCGTTCATGGCGACGCTGTTGGAACTGCGGCCACCGACCGCGATGCCGGTGCCGAGGCGGAGGGTGTTCGTCCAATCGCGGCGCTGGACGGGGAGCTCCCGGGCAGAATCTCCGGAGAGGGTGGTGCGCTGTTCGGAATTGACGGCGTTGATTTGCGTGGTTTCGGCCGAAACGGTAACAGCCTCTTTCACTTCGCTGAGTTCGAGGGTGTAGCGGAGGCGGACGGCTTGACCGGCGGTGAAGGAGAGAGCGTTCTGAACGACGGGACGAAATCCTTTGGCGTCAACCCGCAGCCGATAAGCGCCGATCGGCAGGAACTGGAAGGTGAATTCTCCTTGGTCGTTTGAGGCGGAACGATCGGCGGCATTGGTCTGCTCGTTCTCGGCAACAATTGCGGCTCCGGCGACAGCGGTGGAGGATTGGTCCGCTACGACGCCGTAAAGGGTCACGGTGGTGACCTGCGAAGCGAGGGGAAAGGCGGAAAGCAGGACGAGGCTGAGGAATTTCACCACGCCAGTGTGCCGGGACGAGCGTTGCCACGGAGTGACGACTGACTAACAGGATGATGACACGCACAAAAAATGGATAGGTTCGGGCCGCGCTGCGAGGTTTTACAGTCTGTGATCTTTTTTATGGTCCCCATCGTGAAGCCCGGCGCAAGTTTCTCAATGCGTCTTGAGTGCCGCAGACGACCTATACGGTTGGCAGAGATCCCGCCGACAACCTCTACATTCAAGACCTCTCCATCAGCCAGCTGCACACCGTCGCCACGCTGCACGAAAACGGAGCATTGCTCATCGCCGACTCCCAGTCCAGCAACGGCACCTTCCTTGAGCGTCAAGGCCTTGACATCCGGTTGGATCGCAAGTGGGTCGTGGCCACCGAAATCGTCAAATTCGGCAGGTTCGCCATTCAGGTTGCCGAATTGCTCTCCCTCGTCTCAGCCACCCTCACCGCCCCCACGCCAGCCGCCGCCCCGTTCAGCGTTCGTCTGCTCCGCTGCTCGTGCGGCGCGATGAAGCCGCGGGCGCTAACTGCCTGGCCTGCCGGCGCTAGGAGCTATACTTTAAGCGCCACCCACTAAACCATCGCGGCCTCGTCCTCCTTATCTCCGCCGTCGCCGCCCTCGCCTTCATCGCCGTGCTCTCGGTCACCCTCAACGGACGGGCCGCGGTGTTGTTGCTCGACTGCGGCTCCGCGCACTTTCCCTATCCGCTCACGATTCAGAGCCTCATGTGGGCCGGATCCGCTATCGGTCTGGGCGAACTCGATGTCCGCAGGCGCGGCGGCGTTCACGAGATGAAACTGCTGCGACACAACTTTCTGCCCGAAGATGAGATTACTGTCCTGCAGCCCCGCGACATCGACCAGACTCGCCAGCGCATCGCAGGCCAATTCGATGGGGAGTCCGGCTTTGTACCGTCTCTTATGAATCTGGCGACGCTGCAGTTCCAGGCTAGCCGGAGTGTCGACCAGACCCCCTCCATCACGAACAACCACCTCGAACTGATTGCCTACCGCGTCGACATGCGCTACGGGATCGTTCGTTTCATCGCCTAGCTCGTCCCCACTCTAGGCTTTCTTGGCAGGCAACGGCCGTTTGCCCAGCCATCGCTTGAGCGTGCGCCAGCCTCCGCCTGCGGAGGCCCGGCGCACGTCAGCCGGAGTGGGCCGCTTAGGCGAGCCCGAAGTATCTCACGATAAAAACAACTACTACGATAACTCCGATGATGTAGAAGATATTTTGCATGGTTCGCCTCCTTTTTGCGATTGCGCACTAGTCGATTTGGATAGATTCCAGATTTAGAGTGTTACTGGTGACCGAGCCAATCACTTTGGCTTGGATGGGTTTGGCCGTCTTGCCGGTTTGCCAATAGGCGAAGACTTCCTTGCCAGCCTTGCGGCTTTTCTTGAGGGCGGTGACGGTTTTGGCGTTGCCGCCCTCATCGAACGGGTAGAGCTTGCCGTCGGGGAGGCGAATGCCGAAGGACTGGGTGGCCATGCTGACGGGGCAGGTGCCAGCGGGCGAGGCTCCCTGCGTCTCGCTGCTGCAGGTGGTCTTCAGGGTGTCAAAGAGAACGCCGGTCCAGCTTTGCGAGCCGGAACGGGGCGGCGCCTGTGCGCTGCACAGCGCGACGAAGAACAGTGTACAAACGGCGTAGTGACGGATCATCGACAAGTCCTCCTAAGGAATGAGGGGATTTGCCGGAGGAGTGTTACGCCTTATCGTGGCGGGAGGGCGAAGGTCATGACGTTCGAACCAACGGCGAGAGTCACGAATTGGCGGCCATTGACGGAATACGTCATGGGTGAGGTTTTGATGGTGGCGTGCAGAGGGAAGCGCCAGAGCGTTTTGCCATTGCGCTCGTCGGCGGCGACGAAGTAGCCGCTGGGGTCGCCGTAGAAGAGCAGGCCGCCCGCGGTGCCGAGTAGGCCGGCAACGCGCTTGCCGTCGACGGGTCCGGTGAGAGGGACTTCCCAGGCGATGGCGCCGGTTTCGATGTTGAGCGCGCGGAGGTATTTGACGCCGGGGTCCTCGGGCGGACGGGCGGTTTTCCAGCTGCCGGGCAACAGGTTCACCGTGCACTTTTCGATGGCGATGATGGTGTACAGCTTCGTTGCCGGGCTCCAGGTGGTGCCGTTCCAGTTGGTGGCGTGGTCGGGGCAGCCGAGCTCGCTGGGTGGAGCTTTTTGCGGGCGGCCGTCGGGGCCGATTCCGCTGGCCCAGGTCAGGCGATGGAGGAACGACTTGCCCAGGAGGAGCTTGCCGTCAGTGCGGTCGAAGACGTAGAAGAAGCCGTTGCGATCGGCGTGGAGGAGGAGCTTGCGGGGCTGGCCCTTGTAGGTGGTGTCGACGAGAACGTTGGGTTCGGTGGCGTCCCAATCGTGGGTGTCGTGGGGGGTGAACTGGTAGTACCACTTCAGCTTGCCGTCGGCGGGGTTGAGGGCAAGGACCGAATCCGTGTACAGGTTGTCGCCGCCACGCTGGCGATCGTCGGAGTTGGGCCAGGGATTGCCGGTGGCCCAGTAGAGGGTGTCGGTTCCGGGGTCGTAG
Organism: Acidobacteria bacterium Ga0077553; assembly: GCA_001464575.1. Classification (GTDB taxonomy): domain Bacteria; phylum Acidobacteriota; class Terriglobia; order Bryobacterales; family Bryobacteraceae. Next base: position 10,888 of record LNFE01000197.1, read on the forward strand.
GAACCGGTGAGCCAAGTGGAGCCGCCGCCGAGTTTGTGGCCGCCACCGATCCAGGTTTCGATGCCGGCTTCGCCGTCGGCGGGCACGGTCCAATGGCGCCAGACCCGCTCGCCGGGGGTGGCTTTGTAGGCGGCGACGAAGCCACGGATGCCCCAATCGCCGCCGGCGACCCCGGCGACGACCATGTCCTTGACGATGAGCGGCGCGATGGTGCCACCATACTTCTGGGGCTCGTCCCAGAGAACGGTTTCCCACACCAAGCGGCCGGTGATGCGGTTGAGGGCGAGGAGGTGCGCGTTGTCGGTGACGAAGAAGACGTTGTCGCCGAGAATAGCGACGCCGCGATTGGTGCCGAGGGAGGGATCAGAGACGAGGCCGGGGGTCCGGGGTCGCGCATACTGCCAGATAGGCGTGCCGGTGGCGGCGGAGACGGCGTGGACCTGGTTGGGTCCGGTGAGGTACATGATGCCATCGGCGACGAGGGGCACGGTTTCGAGGCCGAAATAGCGCATATTTTCGTGGAAGTAGGGGGTATCGGGCAGGAACTGGGTCCAGAGGGGGATGGAGTAGGACCACTCGAGGGTGAGCTTATGGACGTTGGTGGCGTTGACTTGGGTAAGGGGGCTGTAGCGGTTGCCGCTGAGGTTGCCGTTGTAGGTGAGCCAATCGCCGGGCTGGGGGTTTTGGATGCGGGCGAAGGAGATGGCGCCGGGGGCGGAAGCAGGGGTGGCCGCGGTGAGGGGACCGGGCTTAATGCCGGACAAGGAACTGAGATAGGCGAGGAGGTTCTGGAGATCGGCCGGGGCGGCGGCGACGGGCGGCATGAGGGAGGTCTTTTCTTCAGTGACAGTCGTGGCGTCGAGGGGGCGGGTGAGGAGGCGGCCCTGGAGATCCTGGATGGCGATTTCGGCGGCGGTGCGATGGCGGGCGAAGCCGCGGAGGGCGGCGCCGGTGCGGGGTTGGACGGTGACAAGTTGGTAGCCGGGGGCGAGGCGGGCGGAGGGGTTGAGCAGGGAATCGCGGAGTTGGTCGACGGTGAGGTCGCGGGCGACGGCGGAGAGGTCGGGGCCGAGGGGGGCGCCGCGTCCTGCGACCATGTGGCAGGTGGCGCAGCGGCCGGCGCCGAAGAAGTAGGCATGGCCGGTTGAGGCTGATGACGAGGGCGACGAGACCGTCGAGGGTGGCGTCGGGGAGGGGGAAGCCGGGCATGCCGGCGGCGGGGATGCCGCGGGTGATGACGTTGCGGAGGCTTTGGGCATTGCGACGGCGAAGGCGTAGGTTGCCGGAGAGGCCGGGGCCTTGCTGCGAGCCCCGGGCGTCGGCGCCGTGGCAGCCGGCGCAGAGCTGGGCGTAGGTTTGGGGGATATCGGGTTGGGCGAGGAGGGGGAGGGTGAGGAGGAGGAGTAAGAGGGCTGCCGGCATCTTGCGATTAGATCATAGGGGCCTGGGGACGTTGGGCGGACGTAGGATCGGATGGACCTTTGTGGGGTCAGAGCCGGGACCTGCGGTGACAGTGTTTGAGTGAGCGAGGCGACGTCCCATGGCGGAATAATGGCGGTTTTTCCTCACCCCTTGCGCTCCCAATTTGCGGGTGATATGGTGCCCGCATGAGTTTTGGGAACAAGTTACTTCTCGGTCTATTATTCGGCACCGTCAGCCTGTTTGGTCAAGCGGCAACCGCAACCATTTTCGGCACCGTGACGGATGGCTCTGGCGCCGCGATGGTGGGAGCCAGGATTACAGTCTTACTCGAGGGAACCGGCTCTCGAGAAACGGCTCAAACGAATGATCGGGGGGACTACATTTTCCCTAACCTACGGCCCGGCACCTATTCGGTGGAAGTGGAATCCACAGGATTTCGGAAAGCGCAAGTGAAGGCCCTGCTTGTCGAGATCAATCAACGGGCGAGGCAGGATTTCTCGATGCAAGTGGGAGAAGTACAGCAGGTTTTGGACGTTTCCGCGGCGGCCACCACGGTGGATACATTTAGCGGAACGGTGAAAGAGGTAGTGGACAGCGGCCGCATGGTGGAGTTGCCGTTGAATGGCCGCAACGCGCTGCAACTGCAGGCCCTGCTGCCGGGCTCGATTCAGATGGGCACAGGCTCGGCGGCGAGCGGGATCGCCTTGAACACCAACATTGTATTTAGCGTGAACGGGGCGCGGCCGAACGCGAGCGCCTACACGCTTGATGGCGGGCTGAACATGGACATGTACAACAACCTTCCGGCCGCCTTTCCCAATCCCGACACGCTGCAGGAGTTTTCCATCCTGCAAAACGGCTACAACGCCGTGAACGGCCGCAATGGTGGCGCGGTGATCAACATGGTGACCAAGAGCGGCACGAATGACTTTCACGGCGTACTCTTTAACTTTCTACGCAACGACAAGCTGAACACCCGGAACTTCTTTGCGCGCGGCAAGGATCCGCTGCGCCGCAATCAGTTTGGCGGCACCCTGGGTGGACCGATTCTGTTCCCGAAGCTTTACAACGGCAAGGACAAATCGTTCTTCTTCTTTGCTTACGAGGGGACCCGGCAGCGTTTAGGCGCAACGTCGTCCTCGATCATTGTGCCGACAGAGTTGGAGCGTCAGGGCAACTTCAGCGCGTCGAGCATTCGCGGCACGCCGGTGAGCGTGGCGCCTCCGGAGACGGTGACGCCGCAGATGCCGCAGGGCATCCCTTTCCCCGGCGCGATAGTTCCCGCCTCGCGGCTCGACCCGGTGGCTCGACGCTTCGCAGATGTCTTCATGCCCCTGCCAAACAGCCCCGGCAACATCTTTGCTTACAACGTATCTCTGCCGACGGATGAAGACCAGGTGACGATCAAGTTTGATCACTCCGTATCGGACAAGCAAAAGGTGAACTTTCGCTTCTTCTTTGATGATTTCCGCCGTAATCAGAATAGCGGGCTGCTGCTTTTCAACTCGCAGAACAACTGGGTGACCTACAACTCAACGCTGAACCACAGCTACGTCTTTACGCCGAACCTGGTGAACACCTTCACGGCCACCCTTGCGCGCAACACCTTCGTCCGCGCCCCGTTGCCCACCGCACCAGCGCTGGACTGGGCGGCCCTAGGCTGCCGCAGTTGCGTCTCGCTATCGCAGCCCGGTGTGCCCACCGACTGGGCCATCGGCATCGCCAACGGACTCGGGGTCCGCGTAGACACGAACTTCAATAGCTACATGATGAACTACCAGGTCATCAACAACATGACCTACACGCGCGGCAGCCACACAATGACGTTCGGCGGCGAGATGTCCCGCCTGCGCCGGAATGGCCGCGAGTTCTTCCAGAAAGACCCGCAGTTCAGCATCAACGGCCAGCGCACCGGCAACCAGGGCTACGGCTACGCGGACTTCTTCCTGGGCGCCGCCAATGACGTGTACCAGAACTCGCCGATTCGCGCATTCCAGTACAAGTGGACACCGTTTCTCTACTTCCAGGACGACTGGCGCGTGAACCGGCGGCTGACGCTCAACTTTGGCATGCGCTGGGAGCCGTTCCTGATGGTGAAGGAGAAGAACGAAGAACTGGGCGCGTTCCGGGCCGGCCAGCAGAGCACGATCTATCCCCTGGCTCCGCTAGGCGCTCTTTTCCCTGGCGACGCCGGGATCCCCAACGGTATTGTCGGGGACGACTGGAACAAGCCCGCGCCGCGCTTTGGCTTCGCGTGGGATCCGTTCGGCGACGGCAAGACCAGCATCCGCGGCGGCTACGGCGTCTTTTGGGACACCCTGCGTCTGGTTGGTCTGAACACGAACTCGATCAACCAACCGTTCTCGTTCGGGCTACGGACGTTCACGGTGCAGTTGAGTGATCCGTACGCGAACAACCCCGGCCAGCTCAATATTCTTCGCAACTACGTGCCGCCGGTGACGGCCGAGGACCGGGCCCGCCGCCAGTTCGTCCGTCCCATTACGCACAACTCCGTTGATCCGGATTTCACGAGTGGCTACATGCAGCAATGGAACTTGAACATTCAGCGGGAGCTGCTCTGGAAGACGGTGTTCACGTTCGCCTACATCGGGTCAAAGGGCACGAAGTTCATGGTGGGTCAGAACATCAACCCGGCCGTATTTATTCCTGGTCAATCGACGACGGGTAACGTGGATGCTCGGCGCTTGTTTCCTGGTTTCAGCGAGATCCGCTCGACGCAGGCAACGGCCAATTCGACTTACCATTCCTTCCAGTTAAGCTGGAACCGGCGGCTGGCAAGCGGCTTCTCGATCCTGGGTAGCTACGTTTGGGCGAAGTCTCTCGACCTCGCTTCGAACGACGGCAACTCCGGCACGGGCAACCAGTCGACTAACCCGTTTCGGCAGAATCTGGACAAGGGTCCCAGTGACTTTGACGTGCGCCACCGATTCGTCAACAGCATTCTTTGGGAGGTTCCGTTTGGCAAAGGCGCCACTGGATTCAAGAAGCTCGTGTTGGCCGGCTGGCAGATCAACAGCATTCTGACGCTGCAGGGCGGCGTGCCGTTCAGCGTGTCGGCTGGTGTGGACCGCAGCTTGGCCGGCATTGGCCGGGACCGCGCTGACATCCAACGAATGCCGGAGATCTACAGCGGGGCGGAGCGGGGCGCGATGATCCAACGGTACTTCGATACGACTGCCTTCTCCCTACCCGCACTGGGCACGTTTGGCACGTCGAGCCGCAATCTGCTGTACGGGCCGGGGCTCGTGAACGTGGATGCCGCCGCGTTTAAGGGCTTCCAGTTTGGCGAGAAGCGAAAGCTCGAATTCCGCTGGGAGATCTTCAACGCAATGAACAAGCCGAACTTTGGCAATCCGGTGGCGGCGTTCCAGAACGCGGCGTTTGGCCGGATTACGAGCGCTCGCGACCCGAGGATTATGCAGGCGGCGTTGAAGCTGTATTTTTAGGCAAGAAGGAGGCCACCTGGTGCAGGGTCGGCCTCCTTTCCTTTGGTATCCCGGTTGATGATCTGCCAGCGCACAGTTTGGGAGGAGGAGATTTTCAATCGAGTCTGCCAGTTACCAGGCGGCGACTGAGCCGTCAGGGTGGAAGACGCGGGCCATGGGCCGGGTGCCTTCGAATTTATACTTGGCGACTAGTTTTTCGTCGAGGTCGAAGCCCAAGCCGGGCTTGGTGGGTAACGGGTACTTTCCATTGACCATGCGCATGGCGGGGAAGCCAAACCACTCCTCCCAGATCTTCTCCTTGACGCCGGGTTCGACGCCGGAGCAGATCTCCTGGACGAGGAAGTTCGGCATGGCGGCGTCGACGTGGATGCTGGCGATGCCGCCGATGGGGCCCTCGCAGGCGTGGGGGGCCACCTTGACGCCGGAGGCGTCACAGAGGGCTCCAATCTTCCAGAGGGCCGTGATGCCGCCGCAATGATTGATGTCTGTTTGGATGATGTCGACGATGCCGAGTTCGACGAGTTCGCGGCAGTTGTAGCTGGCCACCAGGCGCTCGCCGGTGGCAATGGGAACCTTGGTGCGTTTGGCGATGCGCTGCATGGCCTTGACGTTTTCCGGCGGGCAGGGTTCCTCAATGAACAGCAGCTTAAAGGGCTCCATTTCCCGGCAGAGAATGCTGGCGACGGCAGTGGAGGTTTTGGCGTGGAAGTCGATGCCGATATCGATGTCGTCGCCTAGATTGACGCGGAGAGTTTCGACGTGTTTGACGGCGCGAGAGATGGCCGCGTGGGTTTCGATCCACTCGTAAAAGCCTGGGATACCGCCCTTGATGGCGGTGACGCCGAGTTCCTTGGCTTTGGCACGGACCTCGCGCATCTGCTCCGGCGTATTGGCGCGGACGTGATAGTACCCACGAACTCCGGCGGGGTCGTAGGGGCCGCCGAGGAGCTTATAGACGGGCTGTTTGAGGATCTTGCCGCGGATGTCCCAGAGCGCCTGATCGATGGCGGCGATGGCGGAGCCGATGACGGGACCGGCGCGATAGAAGCTGTGAATGTACATCGATTGCCAGTGATGCTCGACGGGCATGGGGTCGGCGCCGATGAGGAACTCCTTGAAGTCCTCGATGCAATGGATGGTGGCGGCGGCTTTGCCTTCGAGGGTGCCTTCGCCCCAGCCGTAGACGCCCTGGTTGGTTTCGATTTTGACGAAGACATAAGGGCGGTCGGACTGGTCCGGGGTGGGGAGGGTGACACCGAATGTTTTGATATTGGTGATGCGGAAGTTGGAGCCGACGGGGAAGAGATCGGCGGCGCCAAGCGGGCCCATGGCGCCGCGATTGGGATCGTTCTGGGTGGCCTGGGGCAAAAGGGCGCAGCCGCAACCGATGCCGGCGTTGAGGGAGAAGAATTCGCGCCGATTGACGGGTTTCATTGAGCAAGTCTCCGGACGAGAGATTCGTTGATTTTGAGGCCGAGGCCGGGTTGGGAGGAGAGGGAGAAGTAGCCTTCTTTCAGGGCTTCGAGGGGGCCGCCGACAAGGTCGTCGCGGAACTGGCGGGTTTCGCGATACAGGAGGGCGGGGACTTCCTGGATGAAAAAGTTGGGAAGGCTGGCGGCGAGGTGAAGAGCCGCGGCGGTGGCGATGGGGCCGCCGGTATGGTGCGGGGCGATGGCGGTGTAGTAGGTTTCGGCGATGGCGGCGGCCCGGCGGAGGGGCGTGATGCCGAGGCGGTTGATGCTGAGGCGGAGGATGTCGCAGATGCCGTCGCGGAGGTAGTTCTGGACGGGCGGGAATTCGTTGAGGTGGTGACCGAGGCCGAGCGGGGTGGTGGACTCCGAGGCGATGCGGGCGAGGACTTCGTCGTTGGGCTCGCGGGTAGGGCGATCGAACCAGAGGGGATGGTGCGGTTCGAGGGCCCCGGCAAGGTCGGCGGCTTCGGCGGAGGGGAGCAGGGCCTGGCCGTCAGGGACGAAGTCAACGTTTTCGGCGGAGCCCCGGCGGAGAGCGGCGAACTGGTTAGCGATCTGGGCGACGAGGTTGGGCCGGGAGGTGATGGTGGCCGGCAGAGTGATGGGGACAAGGAAGGCGCGGTGGCCTTGCGCGAGGAGGGCCTCGCGGTCCTGCGGGCGTGGAAGGGGGGTAAGGGCGCGGACCTTGTGGCGGGTGGGGCCGCCGAGGAGTTGGAAGACGGGGGCTTTGGACTCCTGGCCGTAGAGGTCCAGAAGGGCTATATTCAGGGCGGCGGCGATGGGGTCGCCGGAGAGCTGGCGCGTGAGGACGTCGTAGCGGGATGGCTCCTGGCCGATGGCGACGGAGCGGGCCAGAGCGAGGGAGGCCGGAGCGAAAGGAAGAGCTTCGCCCCAGCCGGCGAGGTTCTGATCGGTGGAGACTTTGAGCAACGAGTAAACGCGCGAGGAACCTGGCTCACGGAGAGCGAAAGCCTCAAGGGCGGTGATTTTCATGATGAACCTTTAGAACTAGAACGCGTAGCGCAGAGCAAGTTGGATCTGCCGGTTCGCGCGCTGGGTGGAGGTAATCGTGCCAACACCGCCAACGCCAATCGTGGAACCGGGAAGACCGAACTGCGGATGGTTCAACGAATTGAAGAACTCGGCGCGGAATTCGAGGCGGCGGGACTCAGAGAAGTTGAACTTCTTCGAGGCCGACAGGTCGACATTCCAGATACCGGGGCCGCGGAGGGTGTTGCGGCCGAGGTTGCCCCAGGTAAAGGCGGGAGGCACGGAAAAGGCCGCTGGGTTGAACCATCTGGTGATGCTCTGGTCGGAGACTTCGGGACTGACGCCGGGGACGGCGTTAGCGCGCGATCCAGAGCCGGTATTGGAGGGCGAGCCCGGCACGGTGACGGTGAAGGGGAGGCCGGACTGAATAACGGTGAGGCCGCCGAGTTCCCAGCCATGGAGGAAGGTTTTGGCGGGGCCCTGGAGATTGGCGCCAAAGGGCAGGAGGTAGGAGGCGGCGAAGTTGATGCGATGGCGCATATCGGCGTTGGAGCTGGACCAATCGGCCCGACGGTTGCGGGGGTCTTGTGGAACGGGACCATTGGCGCCGCCGTCGCCGCCGACATTGTCGAGGCCGTGTGCCCAGGTCCAATTGCTGAGGAAGTACAGCCCCTTCGAGTAGCGCTTTTCGACATTGAGCTGCATGGAGGTGTAGGCGGAGTTGGCGGAGGATTCGAGCCAGGCGATGCCGGTTACCCCGGGGAGGGTGCGGGCAAACGGGCGGCGGGCGTCGATGCCGCCGGGGCCGGGGTCTGGCTGGTTGATGTTCCGTTGCCAACTGAGGAGTGCCCCGGCCGAGCCGACGAAGCCGAGGGTGACGACTGTGTTTTTGGAAAATTCGCGTTGGGCGCTGATGTTGAACTGCTGAATCTGGCCGTTGCGATAGTTGGGGGTGACGCCGCGGAGGGAATAGAAGGCCGGGCCGCGGGTGAGGTCGGGAACCTGGGTGGTGATGGGGAAGCCGTCCGAGGCCCGGCGGGTGGGGACGTCATTGCCGCTGAAGGGGATGTTGATGACGAAGCCGAAGGGGGGCTGGCGGAATTGACGGATGGAGGTGTTGAAGTTGCCTTGGGGTTCGTAGAAGAGCCCGTACCCGCCGCGGATGACGGTGCGCGTGTCGACTTGGTAGGCGAAGCTGAGGCGGGGTCCCCAGGCTTTCCAATCGGTATTGATGTTCCCGGTAGTGGAAACGCCGCCGACCCCGGCGACGAGCTGGGAACCGGAGGCGGGATCGAAGTTCACCCACTGGTTTCTCTTCTCGACAAAGGGTGTATTGACTTCGTAGTGGAGGCCGATGTTGACGGTGAGTTTGGAGTTGACGCGCCATTCGTCGCGGATGTAGAAGTTCCACTCGTTGGTGTTGAGGGTGGCGGTTCCGGGAAGGAAAACGTCGCGGCGGAGAGCGAGGGGGAAGCCGAGGATCATGGTGGCGACCGTGTCGCCGGTGCCGCCGGGCGAGGCGGGGTTGCGGGAGTATGCGGGGTCGAAGTTCCAGCGGCCGAAGGCGGATTCCCCGGGAGGCGAAGCGGTTTCGCCAGTGGTGCGGAGCCGGAGGTCGATGCCGTACTTGATGTTGTGTTTGCCCTTGAGAGTGGAGATGTTGGCGATGAGCTCATGCATCTTCTGATCGCGGATGAGCGGTGTGGAGCGGGCGTTGCCGAGGCCAGCATAACCGGCGGTGCCCACGATGGGGGCCGAGGGCTGGAGGGGATCTCCGGAGTCGCGGCCGGGGATGCGGGCCCAGATGGGGTTCGAAAGCTGGGTGGGAATCAGGGCGGAGTTGAACTGGGTGTAGCCGTAGCGGAAGTCGCCGACGGTGGAGGTGGACATGACACGGGTGTAGGCGCCGACGATGTTGCGGCCGGTCGTGTCGAGATTGCCGGCGAAACTGCCCTCGTTCCCGCCGATGTTCCTGTCGAAGGTGTCCGGCATGGTAATGATACTCTTGTCGATGGAGTAGCGGAAGAAGGCGTTGTTGTTGGAGTTGAAGACGTGGTCAAGACGACCGTCGGCCCGGTGGAGGCTGGACTTCTTAACCGGATTGGCGACGAAGTTGTTGATGAGGCCGGGGCGTTGGGGATTGGGCCAGAGCTGGGCGAGACCGGCGCCGATGGGGTCGAAGCGGCTGGCGGGAATGGTGTCGTTGGGGAAGCGCTGGCGGATGGCGGCGCCCCCGGCGGGATTGGGAACGGTGCTGAGGGGATCGTAGATGCCGTTGGCGGCGACGCCGCGGAAGTCGCCCGTTTTCATGGCGGCGGTGGGGACGGTCAATAGTTGGGTGTCGCCGAAGATTTCGCGGTAGCCTTCGTAGTCAGCGAAGAAGAAGGTTTTATTGCGCTTGATGGGACCGCCGAGGGCGGCGCCAAACTGGTTGAGCTTGAAGGGGGGCTTAGAAGCATCCGTGCGGGCGAAGAAATTTCTGGCGTCGAAGACCTCGTTGCGGAGGAAGTGGAAGACGGACCCGTGGAAGTCGTTGCCGCCGGATTTACTGGTGATGACGACGACGGCGCCGGCGGAGCGGCCGTACTCCGCGCCGGCGTTGTTCGTGAGGACCTTGAACTCCTGAATGCCTTCGACGGCGGGGCGGACGATGAAGGTTTGGGAGATCATCTCGGTGTTGTCGATGCCGTCGATGAGGACTTGGTTCGAGGTGCTGCGGGCGCCGTTGGCGGCGATGGCGGTACCGCCGGGACGGAGTTCGTCCGGACGGCGGCCGGAGTTGATCGTGTTGGGCTGCGCGTAGTCGAGGCCGGTGACCCCCGGGGCAAGGATGGCCAGTTGAACGAAATTGCGACCATTGAGGGGAAGCGACTGGATGGCTTCTTTGGAGATAACCTGGCCGACGCTGGCATTTTCGGTTTGAAGCATGGGAGCGGCCCCGGTGACTTCGACGGACTGGTTGACGTCGCCGACCTCCATCACGATATCGAGGCGGGCGGCTTGGCTGACTTGGAGTGTGTATTCTTTGAAGACCGCGTTGCGGAAACCGGATTTCGAAGCTTGGACGGTATAGGTGCCGGGAATGATATTTACGGCAGAAAACGCCCCGGAGTCATCAGTGATGAGGCGCTGGGCAGTGTTGGTGGCAACGCTGGTGACGGTAACCTCGACGCCGGCCATAGCGGCACCGGACTTGTCCGTGATGTTACCGACGAGGGAGGCGCGTTCCACTTGGGCGTAAGCCGTGAAGAGCGCCAGGAGCAAAAGGGGCAGGAGCCGACTAAGCAGAATCATGGAGCTTTTCCTATCACTGTCAATATACGAAGTAAAGGGGGGTAAACCTTAATGAAGAGAAGGTGAGGCCGGCGGGTGGATTCGTATAGCGATTGCGGCGAGCTGCATCACTCAGGGTGCGATTGATGTTTCGTGAAGCAAGGAGTACAACGATGAGAATGGCAAACGCGGCTCGCCTGGGCCTTCCACAGCGTGGACCCAGGGGAATGGAGGCCCCAGCGAACCGAAGCGGCAGTACCGTTTCAAATGAAGACGGTGGCGAAGGTTTCGCTACCCTTGCGGATTGCCTTCGTGCCGGACCGACGCTTGTTGGTGACGGCAAAGATTGGCTCGATTGGGCTCGTCTCGGCCAGGGGGAGAAGATCGCACCGCTCAGCGGCATTCCGCCCGTCTACTGGCAAAGCCAGAACGGTATGCTGGACGTGTTCGTTTCGCCCAGGCAAGCGACGGACGGGAGCATTTATCTGACGTACATTGAGCCGGGCGAATACGGCGGCAGCCAAGCGCTGGCGCGCGCTAAGCTGAACGCGGGGCGAGTGCTGAAACCGCAGGATTTGCCGGTGATCTGGCGCCAGATACGGGGCTAGGGCGGCCAAGTCAGCGGCCAAGTTGCCATCGCTCCCGATGGCGAATACATCCACATGGCGGTTGATGGCCGCCAGCGCATGACCCTGGCTCAGGACTCGAATCAGCCGTTGGGGAAGATTGTGCGCCTGACGTTGGATAACAAGCCCGTGCCAAGTAACCCGAAGTTAAGGGAAGACCGGCGCCAGCACGATTCAGTTGGTTGACCTGCCGCGGGACACCGACTTGGCGAGGTCCGCGCCGGAGGTGAGCGCATTCACGTTCCCGGGGCCGAGTATGACCCCGTCAGAGACCTGGGCCAGCGGCTTCCGCGCACCCAATAGCTTGGTGTTTTCGCTGGCATGCGAGCTGTGGGAGCTGGAGCATGGGCAGCGCGGCGGCCATGAGTTGCACTTGATTGAGAAGGGGAAAGAAATACGGCTGGCCGGTGGTCTCCTACGGGGTGAGCTAGAACGAGGCGCCCACTCCGAGTCACGACACGAGGGCGGAGTCTACAAAACCAGTGTTGTACTGAGCGCCGGTGATTGCGGCGCGCAACCTGATGTTATACCGGGGCAAGAAGACGTTCCCGCCGTGGGACGGCAGCGGCTTCTTCAGCGGTCTGGGCAACCACTCGCTCAACCGGAATCTCTTCGACGGATGGTTCGTTGTGGATGATTGAAGATGCCAATACGGGCGCGGTAAGTCATGTGACGCCGAAGGGAAAGCCGGCAAGCGACCGATTCTGGAGTTTTGATCGCCTCCTCTCCCTACCAGACTTGTCGTCATGAAGACGCAGTACTACATAGCGACAAGCCTGGACGGGATCTTGGCGACAGAGATCGATTCTGTAGGGCGGTAGCTGTTCGCGCTGGGCGACCCGGAGGGGACGAGTCATCCGTCGTTCACCGCGGAGGTGGGGCTTGGGCGAAGGGGTCAGCGACTGATGAGTGGATCCTGAGTCACTCGACTGAGGTGGGGTCAGCGTGGCTTCACGCGGAACCGACGTGGATCTTCTCCGGCCGAGAGATTTCTTCTTTTGGAGGGTGGGGATATCCGCGTGGCGGCAGGCGAGGTTCGCCCGTTCACGCGGCGATGCGGGAGGCGGCCGGGCAATTTTTTGATGCCGGTTTGTGGGACGAAATGATCGTGCAGCTGGGATCGGTAACGTTGGGGCGAGGCAAGCCGCTGTTGCCTCTGCTGGTGATCCGCCCGCCGCTGCGCCTGCTTTCGGCGAAGCGCCGCTGGGCGAGGGGTTTGTCGAGCTCCAGTAGGCGGTGCCAGTGCGCGAAGAGGCGGTGCCGCTGGCTAGGTGAAGGAGGTTAATGGCGGTTCCCTGAGGGTTGACAGCAGCAAGGTTAGGCAGTATCTTACGGGCATGAAGGCCACTGTCTCCTCGAAGGGCCACATCGTACTACCGGCGGAGTTCCGGCGGATGGATGGGGTTGAGCCGGGGCAGGAGTTTGACGTGGAGCGTCTTGAACGTGGCGACTATCGACTTGTGCGGCGAGCGGCTCCGCCGAACGAGGGCGCGATTGAATGGCTGCTGGCCTGTCCGCAAAAAGACTTCTTCGTAGCCATTGCCTCAGAGTCCACGGATTCGCTTTGAAATACCTGGTAGACGCCAACGTTTTGAGTGAGGCGACGAGGCAGGTCCCCAATGCTCGTGTGGAGGGATGGCTTCGCGCCCATCAGCGGGACATTACCGTCGATCCCGTTCTTCTCGGGGAACTTCGCTTCGGCATTCTCATCCTGCCCAAAGGGAAAAAACGGGCCGCATTGGAACGTTGGTTTCACGACGGGGTCCAGCGCCTGCACTGTCTGCCGTGGGGCGCGGACACCGGATTGGCATGGGCTGCGCTGTTGCCACGCCTCCGTTCGACCGGAAAGGCGATGCCGATCAAGGATAGCCTCATTGCAGCAACGGCAGCCGTGCACGGACTTGTAATCGTGACAAGAAACACGACTGACTTCCGGAATGCGGGATTACCGGTGGTCGATCCCTTTGTTGATTGAGGTTTAGCCTCTGTCGGCGGCGGAACTGCCGCGCGGGATGATGGTGCGGAAGTTCTAACAGAGGAGGCGCGCGGACGACTTCTTGCGGTCAGATCATAGGGGCGGAACTTCGTCGGGCAAGGGCAGGCGAAGATCGTCGATGGATTGGCCGGGGAGGAGATGGACTGCGCGCGCGGCGGCGCGGGAAGAAGGCAAGTTAGGGCCGTCACGTTCGATGGCGACGCCCAAGAGATACTCCAGGGCAGGTACATTCTCAAAGACGAACTTCCCGGCGGAGTCAGTGGTCCTGGTGTGGGCGGCATCGTCAGCCCATTCGCCTTGGGGAGTGCGGCGCAGGAGTTGGACTTCGACCCTCGCAGCGGGGGTGCCGTCGCGATGGACGGCGACGCCGGAGAGGCGGGTCTCCGGCTTGAGTTCGAGGAGCCGATGGGCGCACCCGCCGGGGACGATGGTGATGGAGCGATACTCCGGCGTTTGAACAAAGTGCGGCAGAGCGGAGAAGAGTTCATAGTCTCCCGGGGGCACGTCGTCGAACGAATAGGAGCCATCGGCGCCGGACAGTAGCTGGCGCAGTTGGGAGCGGGAGCGGAGCGTGACGGAGGCGCGCGCGGCGGGGATCTCGGGCAACGCATGGTTCCGGAAGACCGATTGAAGGGTCTTGCCGAAGACGCGGGTGCGGGCGTCTCCGGCACGATAGAGTTCGAGGAAGCGAAGGTCGTCCGACGTGGCGCTGACGAGCCGGGAGCCGGAACACTGGCCGGTATGCAGCACGGGCACAGCGCGGCGTATGGGCCCGGCGACGGCGAAGAAGAGATATTCCTGGCCCACCCCGTAAGTTTCGCCGCAGGGGTCGGAGGGGTCAGTATCAACCAACACATGAGCGGTGTCCGGGGGAAGCCCCCGATAGACCCGATCCACTCGGACGCGGGCGAAGCGCATGGCGCCGGTGAACGAATGTACCTGATGGTATTCGGCACCCAGCACCTGGCCGCGGAGGACGACCGGCGCGTGGCCGAGGATTTCGCAGGCGGGAGCGTACGCTAAGGGGCTGCAGCTACACGCAGGAAGAAACGCCGGAAGAGAAACCAAGAGCAGGAGGAGTAGCCGCACCTGGAGGTAGACGCCACCGGCATGGCACAAGTTCCCTGCGGTTCCGGGCGCCCGTTGGGTGAACGGAGCGCCCGGAATTCCGCGGTTTCGTTAGAAGTAAAACTTCAAACCAAGGACAACGCGGCGAGCGTCCAGGGTGGAGGTGTACTGGCCGAACGTACCGCTAACCTGGCGGCCCTGCGCGTCGAAACGGGCCGTCGTGTCCACGCCCTGAAAGCTGGCATGGTTGAAGAAGTTATAGAACTCAAAACGGAACTGCAAACGCTTGGCGTCGGACTGCCCGATGGGGATGTTCTTGATGACGGTGACATCGAAATTGTTGATGCCAGGGCCACGAAGCACGTCCTTTGGGGCGTTACCAATACCGAACTCCTCGCGGGTGGGCGGGGCGAAGGCGGTGGTATCAAAGTGGCGCAGTTCCGTCCGTTCGCTCTTCGGTAGAATGGGGTTCCGCAAAACATTGACGCGGCTATCAATGCCGGCCCCCGAAGCGCCGACGAGGTCGACGGCGTTGACCAGCGAATAGCCGATACCGAGCGGCGCACCGCTCGTAAAGGAGGTGACACCCGATAACTGCCAGTTATCAAAAACCGCCTTGACGATGCCGTTGTTGCCGGCCTTCGCGGAAAGTCCAGGGATGTCGTAGAGGTAGTTGAAGACGAAGTTATGCGTCCGGTCGAAGCCGGCGCGGCCATAGTTCCGCATGCGGTAGTCGAGGTAGGGGTTCACCGCGTCATTGTTACCGTTGACGATGGTCATGGCCTTGGACCAGGTCCAGGCGACGCCAAACTGCAAGCCCTTCGAGAAACGCTTGTTGATCTGGGTCTGCATGGAGTGGTAGTTGGAGGTTCCCGCCATTTCGATGTACTGGATGTCGGCGTAACCAGGCAACGGCCGGAGGAAGTTATCGGGCAACGGACTCGTGGACGTTGGGTCCGCCGAGGAGGGCAGGAAGCGGGTGCCGTAGGGGAGCGCGTTGAGGCTGCGTCGCTGCAATAGGTGGCGGCCCACGTTGCCGACATAGGCGACGTCGAGCACCGCGCCGAAGCCGACGTTCTGCTGGATGCCGAAGGACCAGTTATAGACCGTGGGCGGCTGGAAGTCCCTCTGAATGGAGGTGACGCCGGGAGGGCTCACGCGGAAGGGGCTGCGCAGCAGGTCGGCGATGGTGGTGTTGAAGGCGGTGCGGGTCACCGTGTTGGGGGGCAGTTCGCGATGGATGAGCACCTGATCGTCGTTGAAGCGATCGTAGAAGATGCCGACGCCGCCGCGGATGGCGGTGCGCCCGTTGCCGAAGACATCGTAGGCGAAGCCGAGGCGGGGAGCGACTTGAATCGGCGGCCTGTTCTGGATGGATTCATTGAACACGCGCATGCCCTGAAAGGGTTCGACGCCATCCGCGAACTGGCCGATGGACGCGGGCGAAACGGTTTGGCCGGTGACGGGATCGATGCCGACGCGCTGACCGGCCGCGTTGCGGAAGGGTCGAATCAGCTGCGGCTGCCGGGCGCGGTCGTACAGATCGATGTCAAACGCCGCGAGTTGGTCGCCCGCCGAGGAGGTGGGTTGGATGACGTAGAAGCGCACGCCGGCGTCGAGGGTGAAGCGGCGGGTGAGCTTCCAGGTATCCTGCAGGAACCATTCGATGTTGAAGTAGCGGGCGTGGCCGTCCGGCTTGTTGTTGGCTTCGGTGTAGCTTTGCACGGAGCCGAGCTGACGTCTCGGTTGAAGTTAAAGGTGCCGTTGAAGGCGGAGCCGCGGGCGGCATTGCGCGTAGTCTTTTCGATGTAGATGCCGACTTTGAAGTTGTGCTCCCGCCAGACCTTCGACAGATTGTTGGACCAGTTCCAGATGTTGTTGGTGCCGAAAAAGGGGAAGCGCTGTTCAATGTTCAACACGCCGGCGTTGGGCACGCCGCCGAAGTTGGCTTGGGGCACCAGGTTGCGCGGGTTGGCCTGGGGAAAGAATTGCGGCAGGTTGGGGGTGACGTTCGAACGGATATTGCGATTGAGGCCTTCCTGCGAGAGCGGGTCGACGGTTTGCAGGGCGCGGTTGACGCCGAAGGTAAACTCGTTGACCGTGGTGGGGTTGAAGGTGTGGATTAAGGTCGACACCATGCCGGCGGAGCGGATCTGGTAGTTGATGGGCAACTGGGCCCAACTGTTCGAAGCCAGCACGAAATCGAAGTCGCCTTTGAAGGCTTCGTAGTCGTTAATGCCGCGCCAATAGAAGAGGGTTTTGGGGCCGATGTTGTAGTCGATTCGGAGGATGGAATCGCGGCGCGGCTGCGTGATCGGGGCCTGAATGAGGGCGTTAAAATTGTTCGTGGGGTCGACAGCGTTAGGCTGCGGAAAGATGTTCAGCAGAGCCTGGCCGTTGCGGTCGATGCGGTTCGAGGGGATGATGTTGCCGGGGAAGGGAGCGCGGTTATTGAGGGGGTCCCAGATGGGGATGAGGGTTCGGTTGGTATCGAAGGTTTGGGAGAAGTCGCCGTTGCGCTGGGCTTGGGTGGGGAAGGTGCGGCGCTGCAGGCTGGAAGGGTAGGTGCGGGGCAGGAACTCCTGGCTCCAGAAGAAGAAGAGCTTGTCGCGATTCTTGTTGAAGCTGCCGAGGGGCACGGGGCCACCGATGAAGTAGCCCGGGTAGTTGAAGCGGTACTGCGGCCGCCGCAGACCGTCGCGATTGCGGAAGAACTCGTTAGCGTTGAGCGCTTCATTGCGGAGGAAGTAGTAGGCGCCACCGTGGAAGTCCTTAGTGCCGCTCTTGATGACAGTGTTGATGGTGCCGCCGGAGGAGCGGCCGTACTCGGCCTGATAGTTGGTGAGGAGGACCTTCACCTCGGCGACAGCATCGAGAGAGGGGGCAAGGTAAGGGCCGCCCATGGATCCGGTGTCGAGCGATGAGATGCCATCGAGAGTAAGGTTGATGGTGCCGGCGCGGTTGCCGTTAATGGTGATGCCGCCGAGGTTGTTCCAGCCGGGGGCGTTACGGTTGGCGGTATCGATAACGCCGGGCAGGAGTTTGACGAGACCGAGGTAGTCGCGCCCTTTGAGGGGGACATTCTGCGTCTGTTCGAGCGAGATGAGGCCAGAGCGTTCGGCGGATTCCGTTTGCAGGCGGGCGGTTTGGGCCTGCACTTCGACAGTCTGGGTCATCTCGCCGAGTTGCAATTCTATGCGATTCAGCGCGAGGCGCTCGGTGGCGGTAAGGACGATATCGTTCTGCTCGTAACGCTTAAAGCCCTTGGAGCTGACCTGCAATTTGTAGGTGGAGGGCAGTAACTGGGTGAAGACGAAGTTGCCGTTGGAATCGGACTGCGCCGTACGAACCTGATTGACAGCGACATTGGTGAGAGTGATCTCGGCCCCAGGGATGGCCGATCCAGAGGGATCGATTACACTGCCGGACAAGTTGGCGGTCAGGCCCTGGGCGTACAAGTGAGCGGCGCCGAGTAGCGCCGATAGAGACAGGAAACGAAGTAACCTCATTGAAACCTCTTCAGATAAGTTAGTCCCGCGACGAAGGTAGAAATATCACGAACCGGGCTGCTCGGCAACACGCCTTACTTGCCAAACCTTAATGTCGCTTTTCCGACACGCGGAACAGCGGGTGAGCACAGCGGGAAGATGAAGTAGCCTATGGGAGTGCGATTTCTACTTCTGCTGTGGGCTGGTTGCGCGGTGGCGCAAGATCATGAAAAGGCGTTTGCCGAGTTGAGCGAACGGCGGCTGCGGGCGGACCTGACGTTCTTAACGTCGGAGCCGTTGAACGGCCGGCTGTCGCTTGAACGGGGATCGGAGGTGGCGCTGCATTGGATCGTCAGCGAGTTCACCAAGGCGGGGCTGCAGCCGGCAGCAAACGGATCGTACTTGCAGCCGGTCCCGCTGATCGAGTTTCGAAGCGACCGGGAAAAGTCCGGCGTGACGATTACGCGGAGCGGCGCGAAGAAAACCTACCGGGGGACCGATGCTTCGGCCTCGTTTCCGAAGAATACGCGGATCCAGGGCGGGGTCGTATTTGCAGGGTTCGGGATTACAGCCCCCGAGTTGAACTACGACGACTATGCCGGGCTGGACGTGAAAGGCAAGGTGGTGCTGATCTTCGACCATGAGCCGCAGGAAGAGAACGCGGCTTCAAAGTTCAGCGGGAAGGGGAATACACGGTATGCCGGAACCTACGTGAAGCTGAAGATCGCTCAACAGCACGGCGCAACGGCGGTGATGCTGATGCCGGAGCCGAACCGCAAGCACCCGTCCAATGAAGAGCGACGGGCGCGGATACCGGGGTCGGCGGTGCGGAACTCGAGGCTGCCGCAGCAAACTCTCGCCGAGAGCGAAATTCAGATTCCGCTGGTGAGTCTGAGCGAAGCATTAGGCAAAGAGTTAGTGGCGGCTACGGGGCTCAGCGCGAGCGAGATCCATACCGGCATTGACCGGGACTTGAAGCCGCGGTCGAAGGCCTTGCCGGATGTGACGGTGGATATCGACATCGTGAACGCCGAGATGAAGCAAGCGCAGAGTTATAACGTGGTGGGCCTGCTGGAGGGGACTGATTTAAAGCAGGAGACGATTCTATTGACGGGCCATTTTGACCATGACGGCCCGGCGTTCAATCTCGGCGCGCTGTTTCCTGGCGCAGATGACAACGGATCGGGCACGGTCGGCGTGGTAGCTTTGGCACATGCGTTCATGAAGGCGGGGGTGAAGCCACGGCGGTCGATTTTGTTCGCCGTGTTTGCGGCGGAGGAGCGGGGACTCCTGGGCAGTTACCACTATGCGAACCAGCCTTTGCGGCCGATTCGGGGAACGCGCGCCGTGATTAACTTCGACATGATCGGGCGCAATGAGACACGCAGCACCCAGACCGACGGATTGATTGAGATCGCCGCAGACACGTCGAACGAGATGAACCTGGTGGGGGCTTACAGAGGGTGGGGCTGCGGATCAGTAAGAAGTGGGACATGGAGCCGGCGCTGAATGTGTTTTTCCGGAGCGACCAGTATCCGTTTGTGCTGAAGGATGTGCCGGCGATGTGGTGGTTCACCGGGTTTCATCCGGAGTATCACCAGGTGACGGATACGGTGGAACGGATCAACTTTTCGAAGATGGTGAAGATTCTGAAGCTGGCGTATTGGAGCAGCTTGGATTTCGCCAATACAGCGAAGCCCCCGCGGTTTGTAGCGGTGACGAAATGAACCGGTGGGTGTGGTTGCCGTTGCTTTGCTCGATGCTGTGCGGGGCGGAGCTGAAGGTGGCCACGGTGCAGATGCGGTCGTCGTTCTCGGTAGCGGAGAACCAGGCAAAGATCATCAGGAGCTTGGAACAGTTGGGCGGGCAGGGCGTGCAGGTGGCGGTGTTTCCGGAGTGCGCCTTGACGGGATATTCGACCGACAAGAGTTTTCGCGTCTCCGCGCAGGAGGTAGGGGCCGCTGAACGGGAGATCGCGGCGGTTTGCGCCCGGCGCCGGATTGCGGCGATTGTAGGAACGGTTTACGAAGCGGGCGGGAAAGTCTTCAACGCCGCGCTGGTGGTGAACTCGAAGGGTGAGACCGTGGAACGATACGGCAAGCTGCAACTGGCGGGCGAGCCGTGGGCGACGCCGGGGAACCACATGGCGCTCTTTGAACTGGAGGGGGTGCTGTCGACAGTGATCATCTGCCATGACGAGCGCTACCCGGAGTTGGTGCGGCTGCCGGCGATGGCGGGGGCACGGGTGGTTTATTACATCAGTCATGAATCGGGGATGCGGCAGGAGCAGAAGCTGGCGGGATACCGGGCCCAGATGATGGCTCGGGCGGTGGAGAACCAGATGTCTGCCGTAGCGGCGAATGCGCCGGGCAATGAGGAGGACAACTCAGGCTCGCACGGCCAGAGCCGAATTATTAACCCGGAAGGAAACATATTGCGAGAGGCGTCCATCTATCGGGAGGACGTGCTGGTAGAGGCGTTGGCCGTGAAGCCCGGCAAACTGACGCGCCCGCTTGAAGGTCTGATGGGGCCATGGTGGCAGAAGGGGTTGGAGCAGTTGTTGCGGGAGCGGGAGCGGAGGCTGGGCGAGTAGGGTTCCATAGCCGGCCGGATTAAGGAGCGAGTCTAGAGATGTCAAAACGCGGCTCGCTGATGTTCCTCGGGGTGTTGCTGGCGCTCCTTCTGCCGGCGCTGTTTCAGATTGTATGGCCGTTTCTGACGGCGTTTCTGCTGGCGTCGATTTTGGCAATCGTGCTCAATCCGCTGAACCGTCGTTTGGTGAAGCGAATCCAGCGGCCCGGATGGGCAACCCTGGCGACGACCTTGGCAACGGTGGTGGCGCTCGGGCTATTGCTTGGCTTTGTAGGGTTGGCGCTGACGCGGGAGTTGGCGACGACCTACGAGACGTTGAATCAGCGATCGCTTGAAGAAGGGGGCTGGCCCGCCTTGGCAACTCACTCGGCCGACCGCATGGTGGACGCCGTAGCAGCCTATATTCCGCTCGACAAGGCGGCAATCCGCGAGCAGCTGCTGGATGCTCTCAGCCTAGTCACCGTGTACCTGCGGGACAACCTGGGCAGCGCGGTGGGCAGCTTGACGACGGTGATCTTCACCGCGCTCTTGACGACGATATTTCTTTATTACTTGCTGCTGCGCGGCGAGGTTTGGCTGCGTTGGCTATCTCTGTTTACGCCGCTCGATCAGGACGTAACCGCCAGTTTGATGCTCACGGTGAAGAACTCAGTGATCGCCAACGTGAATGGAGTTTTTGCGGTGGTGCTGGCGCAGGGCATCAGCCTGAGTTTGGGCTTCTGGTTTGTGGGGTTGCGGTCGCCAGTGTTATGGGGGTGATTGGCGGGCTGGCTTCGATTATTCCTTTTATAGGGAGCCCGATGATCTGGCTGCCCATCGTGGCGGCGTTTCTCTTCCAGGGCAACTACTGGATGGCGCTGGCGTTGGCGTTGTGGGGCGCGTTTATTGTGGGTTCCGTGGACGACGTGCTACGTCCGTTTGTGGTGGGCACGCGGGAAAAGCAGCACCCGGTGTTGATTGCGCTGGCGGCGGTGGGCGGGACCTACGCGTTTGGGGCTTTAGGATTTCTGTTGGGCCCGCTGGTGCTTTCGCTGGTGGTAGCGCTGGTGAAGGAGATCCAGACGCTGATGGCGCCGCGTTAGGGCGTGCCGATGCGGAGGAGCGGAGAGTTGCTTTGGACCCCGTCGATGGTGACCGTTAGCGGGTAGTCACCGGCGGCGAGTTCGGGCACCTGGAAGTTAACTTGCGCAAGGCCGACGAAGCCGGGAGTGAGACCGGTGAAGAGGACATTGGCTTGGGCGTCGCCCACCTGCAGCGTGGCGCCGTTAACGGCGAAGGCGAGGGGATCCGTGGGAGAGGCTGCTCCGGGAGCGACGGTGGCGGTGGTGGCGCCGATGCCGGTGAGATAGAGCACGGCGAAGCGGCCGGGGAGTTCGGGGGTATCGGGGCCGTTGATGCCGCCGTCCTGGTTCTGGACTACGGCGCGGTTGTCGCCATAGACGAAGATGCCGGGGCTGGCGGGTCGAAGGTCCAGCGTGATTTCGCTGCTGAGGTTACCGTCGACGCGGGCTTGGAGCCGGACGCCACCGGGCGGGGTGTTTGGCGGGATCTGCGCATTCACTTGGCCGGGGCTGGCGAAGGCGAGGGGGATGGGCTGGCCGTTGAGGAGCACTTCGGCGCCGGCGAGGCGGGTAGGTAGTGGGGTGCTGGAGGCCGCCTGGGTATCGAAGGCGAGGTGGGAACCGTAGAGCGAAAAGAGGCTCCCGGGGCTGATCTGATCGGTGAAGCTGCCGGCGTTGACGGCGGCGCCGGACTGGATGACGGGGGACTCGACGGATTGGCGGCTGAAGGAGAAGGCGCCGTTCGAATCGAGCACGACGAAGCCGTTCGACGGGGTGGGCAGGATGGCAGCCACGATCCCGACGCGGGTGTCGCGAACGGAGCCCGAGTTAGCGCTGAAGGTGCTGTTGGTAAACGAGGATGAGGAGACGGTGAAAATGGTTCCGTCCGGCCGGATGAGGCGGAGAACGGAGTTGCCGGAATCGAAGAAGAGGATGTTGCCTTCGGCGTCGGGAGCGAGGGCGGTGGGGCGGCTGAGGTTGGCAGCGACGGCAGGCCCGCCGTCGCCGGAACGGCCGGCGGTGCCGGTGCCGGCGAGGAGCGTGAGGCGTCCGCCGGCGAGGCGGTAAACGCGGTGGTCGATGCTAGCCGAGAAGAGGAACGAGGTGTTGCTTTCCGCGAAGAGCTCGAAGAGGCCGGGGTTGCCCACCTGCGCGGTGAAGTTGCGGAGGAGGAAGGCGACCTCCGGACGCTGCACGCCGTTGAGGCGAAGCAGGGCGACGCCATCGTTCACGAAGACAGTGCCTTGGGGCGAGGTGGCGATTCCGCGGGGGCTACCGAGGCGCGTGGGGAAGTTGCCCGGAACAGTGATGAAGGTCTCGTCGGCAACCACGCGAACGATTCCGCCGGCGATGGCATAGATCCGGTTGGGAGTGGAGTCCGCGACGTAGATAGTGCCATCACCAGCGACGGCGACCCCGTCGACGAAGTTGAAACGGGCTTGCGCGGTGGGGGTGTTGTCCGGGGTGGTGCCTTGCTGGCCATTGCCGGCGATGGTTTGGATGTTGCCATCGGGGCTGATGCGGCGGAGCCGGCGATTGGTCATGACGTACAGGTTGCCCTGGGAGTCGCGAGCAGCGCCGGTGATGCTGTTGAGGGGTTGAGCGAGCGCAGAGGCGCCTTCGACGATCGGGGCATTGTTGAAGGCCGCGCCACCCGCGATGCGTTCGAAGGAGTAGCGTACGGCCGAGAAGGCCTGGGGGGTGACGGTGACGACGACCGGGATGGTGGTGGACGGGTTGACGGTGAGCGAGGAGGTGAGACGAATGGAGGCGCGGTAGGTGCCGGGGGTGAGGTCCGCGGCGGAGATGCGAAGGGAAAGCGAGGAATTAAGGTTGCCGGCGGCAGCGCCGAGGGTGAGCCAGGGTTCGCCGGAGGTGGTCGCCTGATAGGGAATGGCATAGCTGCCTTCCGCGAGGCCTAGCGAGATGGTGAGGTTTGTGGTTTCGCCTTGGGCGACGGTGGCAGCAGTTTCCGGGAAGATACGAAGGGTGGGCCGGAAGGAGGACGTGGAGGGCTGCCAAGTGTTGGCGCCGTCACGGCTGATAAGCGAGAAGCGTTCGCGGTACAGATCGCCGTTGCGGGGATCCATCCCGACCAGATACGGGGGATTGGTGGAGAGCGGTTCGTTGGTACAAATGAACGTCGCGCCGCGATCGACGCTGCGGCAGTAGGGCTGACCGACGAAGCCCGTGCGGAGGTAGACGTTGGGGCGACTGGGATCGATGAAGGTGACGGGGGAGACGTTGCAGACGCTGGAGGCATAGACGTTGACGAAGGTCCGGCCGGTATCGCCGGAGCGCCACAGGCCGCCGCCGGGGGCGTCGCAACGGTTGTCGCCATCCGTTTCAGCTTCGGCGCGAACGAAGAGCGTGGTATCGGACTTCGGATCGAAGAGGATTTGGCGGCCGTATTTGCGAGGATCCTGCATGATGCGGGAGCGGAGTTCCCACGACTGGCCGGCGTTTGACGAGAAATAGAACGTCCCGCTGCGGGCCAGGACGGCGGCGCGTTGGGGGTTGGCGAGATCAAAGGCGAGGACGGTGGTGTTCGCCGGAAGATCGGCGAGGCGCGACCAGGATGCGCCGGATGGATCGAGCGTATAAAGCGTGTCGGCGATGCGCAGGCGTGCGGATTCACCGGCGCCACGGAGGATGACCGGATCGAGAATCTCGCCGGTGGCGGGCAGGCCGGCGGTGAAGGGTGTCCACGTACGGCCACCGTCCTGGCTGCGGAACAGGCCGCCGTTCGCGCGAGGGAGGCGGGCGTAAACGATCAGCGGGCGATCGGGATGGACGAGGAGGAGGTTGACGTTTTGAGTGGAGCCTGGGGCTGAGACATAGAGCGGGGTCCACGTGACGCCGCGGTCGTCGCTGCGGAGCGGTGCGTTTCTGACGAGCCCATAGACGACCGGACTGTCGATGAGCGGAAACGAAAGCGGGAAGACGTCGGGACTGGGAAGGCTTTGGGCGGCGGCGGTCAGCGCGGCAAAGAGAGCGAGGGACAGGCGCAGGGACAAAGCAGGCTCCGAAAAATGGGAAGGTCCTGACAGCGTACCGCAGGGGCACGGGATGGTTCCAGCCGGACAGAGCGTGCGGATTCACTACGCAGTGACCGGATTTGGCCGAAAACCGATGTTCCTACCGGGCGTCCACTGCGGCGTTGCGGAGGTGTTTGATTTGGTCGTGCGCCTGCTGAATGTGGCCAGACTGCTCTTCGACAAGGGGTCCCGCGGTTTGATATCCTCAGCCGCTTCGCACTCTTCGAGGATGGCCAGATCCGTCCGTTTCGCCAGTGCGGCCTTTAAGTTAATCCAACCGCGATGGAGGGCGCCACCGATCGTACCGGAGTATTCAGCCTTTTCGCCCGACTCCTCGACAATCAATTGTAGCGATTCGGCGAATTCGGCCCTTTGCGCGGCGTAGCCCAGCAACGTGTCCTTTAACCCGGGGGAGAGAGCCCCATCCGCGGCGGCGGCGAAGCCGGCTTCCCCGTCTTTCAGGTGCTCGATCAGATGGTTCAGCTTCTCTCGTTCGTCGTAGTGCATGCCAACGGGTTGAGCATGCGGAGGGCCACTAGAGAGTGGGCCTCCAGATGCAGGGTTGAGGGTATGAAATCGAAACGTCCCAAGCATCATCCTGCTCCGTCTGACCAAGCGCCTACCGGCCATGGTGGCGAGACCCACCAAACCGCAAGCGAAGCTCTCTTGACCAGCAACCACGGAACGCCGGTATCGGACAACCAGAACTCGCTCCGAGCCGGGGTGCGCGGACCGACGCTGCTCGAAGACTTCCTGCTGATGGAGAAGATCACCCACTTCGACCATGAGCGAATTCCAGAACGGATTGTGCACGCGCGCGGCTCGGCAGCCCATGGTTACTTTGAGCCGTATATGTCGATGGCCGAGGTCACGCGGGCGGCGTTTCTGGCGGATCCCAAAGTGAAGACGCCAGTCTTCGCCCGATTTTCGACGGTGGCGGGCGGCAGCGGGTCAGTCGACCTGCCCCGGGATATCCGCGGATTCGCCGTGAAGTTCTACACGAGCGAGGGTAATTTCGACTTGGTCGGGAACAATATTCCCGTGTTCTTCATTCAAGACGCGATCAAATTCCCTGATCTGATTCATGCCGTGAAGATGGACCCGGACCGCGGCTATCCGCAGGCGGCGTCGGCGCACGATACCTTCTGGGACTTTATCTCGCAGATGCCGGAGGCGATGCACACAGTGATGTGGGCCATGTCGGACCGCGCGATTCCGCGCAGCCTGCGGATGATGGAAGGATTTGGCGTACACACGTTTCGCTTGGTAAACGCAGCGGGGGAGAGCAGTTTCGTAAAGTTCCACTGGCGCCCGGTAATCGGCACGAGCGCGGTGCTCTGGGACGAGGCCGTGAAGATTTGCGGAGCCGACCAGGACTATCACCGGCGAGACCTTTACGAAGCCATCGCCAAGGGGCACTTTCCAGAGTTCGAGTTGGGGCTGCAAATTTTTGACCAGGCGACTGCCGACGGTTTCGAGTTCGATGTCCTGGACGCCACGAAGCTGGTGCCGGAAGAGCTGGTGCCGCTGCGGATGGTGGGGAAGATGACGCTCGATCGTAATCCCGACAACTTCTTTGCCGAGACCGAGCAGGTGGCCTTCTGTCCGAGTCACATGGTGCCGGGCATCGATTTCAGCGACGACCCACTGCTGCAGGGGCGTCTGCACTCCTATCTCGATACTCAATTGAGCCGTCTGGGCGGACCGAACTTCCATCAGATCCCGATTAACCAGCCGAAATGTCCCTTTGCGAACAACCAACGCGATGGGCACATGCAGATGGCCGTGCCGAAGGGACGGGTCAACTATGAGCCGAACACCTTGGATCCAGCGGGGCCGCGGGAAAGCCCGCCGCGGGGGTTCGAGACATTTGCGGCGCCGGTGAGCGGCGCGAAGGCGCGGGTGCGTTCCGAGACATTTGCCGACCACTATTCGCAGGCACGCTTGTTCTACCGGAGTGTCACGCCGCAGGAGCGGAAGCATATGGAGATGGCGCTGACGTTTGAACTGGGGAAGGTGGAAACTCTGGCGATCCGGCGGCGGGTATTGGGCCATTTGGACTTGATTGCGCCGGAACTGGGGACGGCCGTGGCGGAGGCCTTAGGAATGCCGGGCGAGGCAACGGTGATCCAGCCGGCAATGCCTCCGCTCGATGTGGCGCTAAGCCCGGCGGTCCGGCTGTATGGGCGGTACGCTCCTACGCTGCAGGGCCGGCGCGTGGGGTTGTTGCTCGGTCCGGGGTTTGACGGGGCAAAAGCGGGGAATTTAGAGGCAGAGTTGGAAGCGGCCGGGGCGATGGTAACCCGGATTGGGCTGCAGGCCGGGGGAGCGGGGGATTCGGAGGGCAAGCGTTGGCCGGTGGATGGCGCACTGGCAGGAACGCCCTCGGTCCTGTTTGAAGCGGTGGCCATTCTGGCGGGAGCGACCGGGGATGCGCTGCTGGCGGCGGACCCGGACGCGGTTCAGTTCGCCATGGACGCCAAGCGGCACTTGAAGGTGATCGCGCTGGACGGGGTGGACACTCTGGCGAACCAGGCAAATCTCGCTGGAGTGGTGGGCATTGTGGAGACCACCGCGTTCGTCGAACTGGCAAAGTGCGGCAAGGTATGGGAGCGCGAAGGATGAAGCGGCCTTGGGTGATTTACGGCCAGGGCGTGGAGGAGGAACAGCCCAACGAGCAGGCGCAGATTGCCGCCATTGTGGCGTCCATGGGACGGGTGAATGAAGCGGTGTTCGACAAGCATCGCCATGCCTTGCGGGATGCTCATGCCAAGAGCCACGGCATTCTAAAAGGGGTGCTGACGGTTCGGCCGGACCTGCCGGATGAACTGGTTCAGGGCATCTTCTCGGCAGGCCGCACGTACGAAGTCGTGGCGCGGCTTTCGAGCGCGCCCGGGGATATCCATCCCGACGGTATGCGGAGCCTGAAAGGAATGGCGCTGAAGGTTATGGGGGTGGACGGCGCCGGGACGCAGGACTTTCTGATGGTGAATCTTCCGGTGCTACCGTTTGGAACCGTCGCGGCGTACCTGGAGTTTCAGGAGGCGGCGGAAGAGCGGGCGGTGCGGCGCGAGGCGCCGCCGGTGGTGGCGCCGGAGGTGGCGCACGCGGCGTCGGTGGTGCTCGAAGCAGTGGGCCACCCGAATCGGATGCTCGAGGCCCTGGGCGCTACGGCGCACCATATTCTGGGCGAGACGTTTCATTCGATGGCCGCCCTGCGTTTTGGGCGCTACGTAGCCAAGCTCAGCTTGGCGCCGGCTTCGGAAAACGTTAGGCTGTTGGCCGGGCAGCCGGTGGACGACAGCGGCAACGATTCGGTCTATCGGGATTTGGTGGTAGAGTTCTTTCGCCGGGAAGCGGCGGAGTATGTGTTGCGAGTGCAGCTTTGCGTCGATCTGGAGACGATGCCGGTGGAGGATGCATCGGTGGAATGGGCGGAGGAGGCCTCGCCGTTTCTGCCTTTGGCGACGGTGCGCTTTCCCAGACAGGAGGCGTATAGTTCGGCGCGGCGGGTATATGGCGACGAGGTGCTTTCCTTCAATCCGTGGCAGTGCGTCGAGGAGCACCGGCCGCTAGGTTCGATCATGCGTTCGCGGCGGGCGGCTTACGAGGCGTCGTCGCGGTTCCGCCATGCCCGGAACGTCCAGCCGCGGGTGGAGCCGCGCGATGCGGGAGAGATTCCGGACTAAACTGTTGGGCATGAAGAACGGCATTCTTTGGTTGTTCGCGGTGCTGCCGCTGATGGCGTTGGAGCGGCCCGGCGTGGAGTTCAAGGTGTTTCAGTTCCCAGCCAACCAGATCCCACGGATCGACGGCAAGGGGGACGATTGGGCGATGGTGCCGGCCAGTTATTCGATTGGAATCGACCAGTTGAAGGACACCGTGAATAACACGCCCATGGACAAGAAGGACCTGGATGTGAACGTGAAAGTGGGTTGGGTGAAGGGGCTGAACCGGCTCTATTTCCTGTACGAAGCTTCCGATAACTACTGGGATTTCCGGCATCGGGATCTGCACAACGACATCTTCGAAGTGGTGGTGGACGGTGATCGTTCCGGCGGGCCGTTCATCAAGCAGATGCACCCGGAGAAAGGGTATGACCCGAATGACGCGCATTTCACCTTTCACGGAGTGCACGCGCAGAACTACCATATCTTCACCCCGGCGATGGAGAAGGATTGGACCATGGTGTGGGGCTGCCAACCGTGGATCAAGAATCTGCCGTATGCAAACGCCGCATACGACTATCACTTCCAGCCGGGGGAGAGCGGAAAGCTGGTACTCGAGTTTTACATCACGCCGTTTGACTATGCCGCCTATGAGGGGCCGGCGCGGAGCGTGGAGAGCCAGTTGACGGAGAACAAGTTGATCGGGCTGTCGTGGTCGGTGCTGGACTACGACGATGAAAACGGGACGAAGTACCGGGGCTTCTGGAACCTATCGCACAAGACCTCGATGTACGGAAACGCTTCGGACCTGGTGGCGTTCCGGTTGATGCCGATCGAGGGCGGCCTGCGGCGGCCGGTGGAAGCGGATTGGAGTTTTCAGGTACTTGATATGGACCGCCGGTTGGTAGCGTTTCAGGATGCCTCGTACGGCGCCGTGACGACGTGGCGTTGGGACTTCGGGGACGGGCAGAAATCGACAGAACAGTATCCGCAGCACCGTTATGAGAAGGCTGGGGAGTACGTGGTGACGCTGGAGGTTTCGGGCCCGGCGGGGAAGGATAGCCGGACAAAGGTGTGGGACGTGGTCCTGCGATAACCGTGCTCCCCAGACCCTTGTATTTTCCTGCTAAGCGAGTACACTGGGGCTTCCTGGGATACTTAGTTCCAGGTAAGCCCAGGAATCAAAGGAGGAGAACATGAAAAGGTCTCCGTTATTGATACTCGGCGCACTCATTCTGCCGCTCTTGGCCCCGGGCCAATCGAAACCGCCGCTCACGCCCCAGGCGCAACGCGGCCAAGCCCTGTTCCAGAAATCGCCCAAAGGGGTTGCCTGTGGCACGTGCCACACGCTGAAAGGGATTGGCGTAGCCGTTGGCCCGGACCTGACGAAGTTAGCCTCTGCCGCCACGCCGCGAGGACTGGTGATGGCGATTGAGATGACCATGACGGCCTACGTTCAGCAGGTCAAGACCACAAAGAACGAGTTCCCTGGCATTCAGAAGCAGAAGGTGGGCGATACGCTCGAGATTTGGGACCTCAGTAAGCTGCCGCCAACCCTACGTACGTTTTCCTCCTCCGAGATCCTGTCGATGCGGGGGAACGAGAAGTGGGTCCATCCTCCCGCCGCCGCCCACTACGACCGGCAGGAGTTGGCCGATATTATCGGCTTCCTGAAGTTCTCCTCGAACGGTGGGCAGAAGGAAGTTACGGCGGCGGAGCTGGGCAAGTAAATTCCGGTGATCGATTCTTGGCCGCGAGTGCGCCCTACCGGTGGAGAGGAGCGACACAATGCGGGAATCACGGTGGGTCTCGTGGGGGTTGGCGGCGCTCGCGGCGCTGGGATCGAGTAGCTGTTCGTTGCTGGTGCCGGAGGGCGCTGGCGCACCGGTGGGCGCATCGCGCCGGGCCGGAGACTCCATTGCGACTTTGCTGCAAACGTTAGAGTCGCGGGTGCCCGAGCTGCACCGGCGACCGGAGAACGACCGGTACCGGCTGAGTTTAGTGTTGCATCCTCTGGACGGGGGAGCGCCGAAAGTGGTGGTGATCGCCCGGGGACTGCGCGCCTCCGACTATATCCATGCGGCGAGGATCATCGCCGACGATGGACGCCTGCTTTGGTTCCACGCTCATGAGAACGCGGCTTATGACTATCGCGCCGGGCGGTTGCTGATGGGACGCGACCTGCCGCCGGGTGGGCCGCTGGGGCCGATGTCGATGAGCCGGATTACGCCGCCGAAGGAGTGGCTGGAGCCGACGGAGCGCTTCGGCACGCAGTACAAGCGGCCAGCGTTGCTCCGGGAGACCCCAAGCGGAAAGGTGTTGCGGCTGGAGGGACCGGATGGTTACCTACTGACGTACCGTTCGACGCGGGGGCTTTACGGGACGATGGTGCTGGCCCGGGTGACGGAGGATGGCAAGGTGTTGTGGACGGTGGATACGGATCTGCAGGACGTAGAGCAGATTCTGCAAGAAGGTACCGAAGGTGCCCGACGAGGTGCGGGGGCCGACGCTGGTGAACGTCAATATGGAGACCGGCGCGACCCACTCGCATTCGCTGTGGTTATAAACGGGACCTACTTCGCCGGGTACCAGGCGCGATCCCAGGGGAAGGCGAAGGTCGGCTTGTTGGTGTAGCGGGTCATTTGGAACTGCAGTTTTGTTCCGGAACCTGGGGCGAGGCGGAGGGTGAGGACGGGTCCCTTGATCGCCGTCGTTTGTCCGTTGATGGTGACCGACTCGAAGTTATGTTCGCCATAGCCGCCCGCCTGCACGACGACTTCTTCGCTTCCAGCTTTTCAACGAGGGCGGCGACGTCGTCGGGTAGACCGGCGCGGCGCTTAACGGGGTCGAAGTGACGGAAGCGGCTATGGAGGACCCAGATTCGGCCATTGGCGAAGTATCCGCCTACTGTGAGGTTCAAGAGTGCGGCGGTGGCGGCGGGATTGTAATCGAGCAAGTAGTCCGCGAGACGGGAATCGGCCGTCGTCTGGTCCTCCATGAAATCGGCGACCTTGGCGCGGACCACGTTGAGATCCTGGCGGAGCGCCTTCTCGGGGTAGTCGGGCAGTTTGCCTTCGAGATAGCCGAGCCAGTAGGTGGTGCGATCCGGATCGCCGTAGCCGCGGCTGCGCAGCTCCTCCGGCATTGCAGTGGCCACGGGAATCCGCTCCAGGTCGCGACGGTCCATGGAGCGAAGGTAGATCTCCATCAGCCGGTCGTGGTGCAGGTTGGGCCCGAACTGGTACCAGGCCGGCGGGCCGTCGTGCTTGTAGCCGCGAGGGTCGCCATACATCTGGGGCAGCAAGGTGCGGCCGTTTTCCACCTTCTTCTGGGCGTAAAGGTTGTCGAGCTGTTTGCGCAGGACCTGGGTATAAGACTGGTCGCCGCTGAGGAGCAACGCGTTGCCGAAGCCGGGCCAGGGGCCGGCTGTGAAATAGTTCCGGTGCGCGATTTGGCCGAGTTCGCCGTCGAAGATGGTGAAGTTCCAGCCGTAGGTTCCCTTCCACCACTGGCCCTTGTGCTCCCCGCCCAGCGTTCCATCGAGGCCGATGTTGCTGGGAATGTTGCCGCCGGCGTCCACGGCGCGTTGCTTCCAGGCGTTGGCGTAATCGAGGGTCCATTGGCGATGCTTCTCGTCGCCGGTGAGCATATAGGCGTTGAGGCCGAGGATGGTGGCGGCTAAGTTGAGATTGTTGTCGCCGACGCTGTCGAGATACTCGTCACAGTGGGAGAGCATCTTTTTGTAATTGGCCTGGAGGTCGAGCATTTTGCCGCGGGCGGCGGGGTTGTGCAGGAGATGGAACGTGCCGGGGACGGGGTCGCCGACCCAGTCATAGGTCGTGGCCTTGCGCAGCATCGGACCAAGGCTGCCGGTCCAGATGCTCTTGATGATCTTCTTGGCGGGGTCGTAGTTGGGGGTATCGGGGTCTTCGCCGTTGTACATGTTGGCGAAGCGAACCATGCGCTGGCGATAGGTGGGATCGTTGGGGTTGGAGAGGCCTTCGAGAAGAAAGGCGCGGAGGCCTTCGGCGGTATGGAACCAGTCGGACTGGGTGATGAACTCCTGCTTATAGGCGCCGTTGGCGGCGAGGGAGGTGAGTTTGGTGCGGAGCTCGCCGTACTGCTTCCAGTGGCCTTCCTGGGCGAGCTTGTAGTGCTGGAGCACGGAGTCCGAACCGCCGAGGGCGTGGAGGAGGGTCCAGTTCCAGGTGGTTTCGACGGCGTCATCGGGACCATCCAGGGTGCCCCAACGCGGGGTGTGGGCGAGGTAGCCGCGGTTGTCGTAGTATTTGGCGGCGAAGCGGTCGACGGCCTGGGAGTTGAACTTGAGCAGCTCGCGTTCGAGCAGGGCCCAGGCGGGGGGCGTCATGGGGGTTTTGACGTGCAGGGCGGGCGATTGCGCCATGAGGCCGGGCGCAAGCAGAAGGAGGGGTAAGAGGCGATGCATCCGCGTGATTCTATCTGATTTCGGGGGTTGCTATGATGCCGGGATGCGGTGGATTTGGTTAGTGGCCGGGATACTTTGCGCGCAGCAGACGAGGGACTTGGCCTGGGAACCCGGACCACCGGCCAATGTGCTGCGGGATGCGGGCACGCGATGGGCCTTAGTGGTGGGGATTTCGCAACACGAGAACCTGCCGGCGGCGGCGCAGCTGCGGTTTGCGCATCGGGACGCCGAGGAGTTCGCCGGTTTCCTGTTGACCGCGGGAGGCGGCGCCTTGCCGCCAGACCATGTGAAGGTGTTGACCGACGATCGGGCGACGCTGGGGGAGATTCGAGCGGCGCTGCACAGTTGGCTACCCGGGGTGGCCAAGCCGGAGGATGTTGTTTACGTGTTTTTTGCCGGGCACGGGGTGGTGGCGGAGCGGGAGGAGGGCTACTTCGTGGCCCATGACTCGGACCCGCAGAACCTTCATTCGACGGGCTTGTCGTTCGCGGAGGTGGAGGAGACGCTGGCGCGGCGGACGCGGGCCAAGCTGGTCGTGATGATGGCGGACGCCTGCCATGCGGGACAGTTAGGGTGGAGCAGTTATTCGGGATCCGGGGCGGGGAAGGCGATGGGCCAATTAGAAAAGTTAGGCGACCGGAACTTCTTGAAGATCCTGTCGGCGCGGCCGAGCGAGCAATCCTATGAAGATGCGCGGTGGAACGGCGGGGTGTTTACGTACGCGCTTCTGGCGGGGTTGCGCGGCGGGGCGGACCGGGATGGCGACAAGGTGGTGCGCGCGTCGGAGGTGATCGATTTCCTATCTGAACGGGTACCGGCCGAGACGGGAGCGCGGCAGAACCCGCGGGTGGCGGGGACGTTTGATGCGCGGCTGGCGTTGGCGACGGTGCCGGGGGCGGCGCAGGCCGGAGCGTTGGCGCTGGAAGTGGACGGACCAAACGGGGTGGGGGTCTACGTGGATCATGTGTTCCGGGGCAGCTTGCGGACGGGCCGGCGATTGCGAGTGGATGGTTTGGCCGAAGGGGTGCACCGGGTGGGGGCGGATACCGGATTTGAGGGGATGGT
>LNFE01000198.1 GCA_001464575.1 Acidobacteria bacterium Ga0077553
ATCGGCATGGCGCTGATGATCGACAAGGAAACCAAGGAAGCGAAGCCGGTTACCGGATTCCTGAACGCGGATCGTCTCGCCAAGGACATTGCCAAGGTGAACGATGCGGCTCGGAGCAAGTTCTGGTCCGTCGTCGGGGTTTCGCTGGCGCTGCTCCGCAACTACCAGCCCTTCAACGCTCCTACCCACTTCCGTTTGATGGACCTGCTCCAGAAGTTTGACAAGTGCTTCGGCGCAACCGGCCGCAACTACGGCAAGGTGACCGGCGACCGCACGATGGACGACATCGAGAAGCGCCGCCGCGATCGTTGGAACTTCCTCTTCATCGCCGGCATGTGGTTCCAGGACCTGTTCAACTACGACTTCCGCCGTACCGAACAGTGCATCATCCCTTATGCAACCCAGGAAGGCGAAATCTCATTCTGCGCCTACAACACGGGCGTCGGCTGGCGGAACATCATCGAGAAGATGCACATGACGGCAACGCTCACCAAGTGGTATGAAGAGCATGGCCGTCATGAGATCTTCGCCGGTAACAAGAAAGTGAACATGGCCGACGCTGAGCACAAGCTGAAGCTGAACGCCGAAGACGTGGCGCGTGGCAAGCAGCACGACCTCGACGACGTGGGCATCGCCAAGAACGCCCGCGAAGAAAAGATCCGCGCTCGCGACGAGAAATTGAAGGACGCCGCCAAGAATGCCCAGATGGAGAAACTCTATCGGGAGCACATTCTGAAGCAGCCGAAGCCCGAAGGTGGATTCGTTCCGCTGGACGCTCTCGGCGGCATCAAGCCGGCTGCCCCGAAGGCAGACAAAGAAGTCGGCTCGTTCGGCGACTAACCCAAAGCAGTTTCAGTTCGATGAAAAAGGCCACCGCCCGCACGGTGGCCTTTTTCATTTTCATCGACTTGTCATGGAGAAGTAATGCTGTGTTACGATTCGGTCCCTAGAATTGGACCTGATGAAGATCCATGTAAAACGGTTTCTTGTGCTGGCGGGTCTCTCCGCCGCGATTTTGTCCGCACAGACGCCCGGTCCTGTCACTGTGATCAACTACAGCAATCTGGACGTGAAGGCCCCCGTGGCCCCCGGTTCGATTGCGAGTGCTTACGGCAACTTCGGCACCGTCACCACCACGGCGCTGACCTCCCTTAACCCGATGCCCACGACACTGGCGAATGTTCGCCTGACTGTCGAAGGCGTCAATGCGCCGCTCTATTTCGTGTCGGCCAACCAGATTAACTTCGTTGTTCCCGTGGGCGCCGCGACCGGCAGCGCGGCGGTGGAAGTCATTAATGGCAGCGCGACGGTCGCCCGTGGCACTGTTAATGTGTACGATTTCTGGCCCGCCTTAGCGACGGCTGGCACCGCTGCTACCCGTCCTGCCATTGCCCAGAACCAGGACTTCGGGATCAATAGCCAAGGTACCCGCGCCCGCCGAGGCGAAGTAATCCAGCTCTACGCCACCGGCTGCGGAGTCACCAATCCCCGGGTGACCGACGGTGCTCCCCCGGCGGCTCTTTCCCGTACCGTAGCCGACGTCAAGGTGACCATCTCGGTGGTCGAGGTCACGCCCCAGTTTGCTGGCGCTCATCCGCAATTCCCCGGGATTTGCCAGATCAACGCAGTTATCCCCGATCAGAGTTTCATCTCTGGCCAAGTGCCGGTTATCGTGACCGTCAATGGAATTGCCAGCAATGCGGTTTCGATCTGGGTGGCTGAATAACTCCCTGTCCGAATACTTCCTATGAAACACTCCATGAGAACCGGGCTGGTTCTGATGGCGCTCCTCACAAGCGCCTTCGCGCAACCAGCCGGCAAGGGCAACGTTACCGGCACCATTTTTGATGCGGCAACGGGACGCCCCATACCGCTAGTGCAGATCGAGGTTGACGGCGTATCGGATGGGAAAATGACCACCGACACCGAAGGCCGTTACACGATCACTCTCTCCCCAGGCAAGTACAAGCTGCGGCTTACGAGCACGAACCACCTGGAAACAACGATTGACGACATAGAAGTAAAAGCTGGCGAAATCACCGAAGCCAGCTCTGTACTGCAGCAGAAAGGCGCTGTCACCACGCTCGACGTGGTCGAAAAAGTTGGTGCGCTGCAGACCACCGCCGAGTCCGTCCTGACTGAAAGGAAACTCGCGGCCACCGTCAGTGACGCCATCTCCCGCGACGATATCAAAGCCAGTACGGCCTCTGATGCCGCCGGAGCACTCGAAAAGGTGACCGGCATCTCTATCGTGGACGGCGGCTTCGTCTTCGTTCGCGGCCTTGGTGAGCGATACTCCTCGACCATGCTCAATAACGCGATGGTCCCCACCACGGAACCAGAACGCCGGGTGGTGCCGCTCGACCTCTTCCCCGCCTCGCTCATCGATAACATCAAGGTCGTAAAGACCTACAGCGCCGATCTCCCTGGCGAGTTCTCCGGTGGCCTGGTTCAGATGCAGACCACCGAGTTTCCTGCTCAGAAGACGATGACCGTTTCCGTTAATTATGGCTTTAACTCGCAGACTGCCGGGAAGCGTTTCAGCAGCTTCGCCGGGGGCGCGCGCGATGCTTTTGGCTTCGATGACGGCAACCGCGGCTTACCGGCCGGAATCCCGGCTGATCGCCGGCTGTTTGTCGGTAGCTTCTCCGATCAGGAGTTTCAGCAGTTTGGCCGGTCCTTTAATCCTGACTACGAAATCCGCCCCGTTTCTTCCGCGCGGCCAACGCAGACCTACTCCATCTCCGGTGGCAACACCTGGGGCAAGCTCGGGGTGGTAGCGGCAGTAACGTTCAATAACTCGCCTCAGCAGACTCCCGAAGAGCGGCGCTTCCTCGTGAACAGCGGTGGCGGCCGTCCGCAGATCTTCTCCGATTACCAGTTCAACGTCGGCAACGAGTCAGCCCGCATCGGCGCCGTGTTGAACGCGGCCTACCGGATCAACAACGCGAACAAAGTCATCTTCCGCAATACCCTCACCCGCGATACGGACAAAGAAGCCCGGTTCATCTCGGGTCTGAACGGCGGCAACGGCCAGGATATCCTCTCGGAACGTCTTCGCTGGACCGAACGCGGCTTGATGTCCACCGGCATTGAAGGCGACCACGCCGTGGCCCGCCTCAAGAACAGCGTATTCCACTGGCAGTTCACCTTCTCGAACTCTGACCGGTCCGAACCTGACCTTCGCGAAACCATACGGGGCCGTGAGCCGGGTTCCACCCAGCCCTACGCCTTCCTGAATTTGCCGGAGTCGGGTCTTCGGTTCTTCTCCGAACTGAAGGATAAAATCTACGAACCGCAGGCCGACTGGTCGATCCCGTTCTTTAAGGGTAAGTTCAGCGGTCTGTGGAAGACTGGGTTCCGCGGCACCATCCGCCGTCGTGACTTCGATAGCCGCCGGTTCCGGTTCTTCCCTATTCGCGCCGGCACGATCGACTTTACGCAGCCGACCAACACCGTTCTCGGTTCGAATAACATCCGGCCCGACGGCTTTGCGGTTCGCGAAATCACCCGCGGTACCGATCGGTACAACGCGTTGATGGACATCTATGGCGGCTACAGCATGGTCGACTTGGCCATCGGAGCCCGCTGGCGGGTCATTTCTGGCTTCCGAATCGAGGACGCGCAGATCAACGTTACGACGCTCGATCCGCTGGTTCCCGGTGGCATCCCGTCGTTTGCCAATCTTAACAATCGGGATCTGCTTCCCGCGGTCAATGTTATTTATCAGTTGACGGCCAAGCAGAATCTCCGCTTCGGCTATGGCCGAACGGTAAACCGCCCCGACTTCCGCGAACTGTCACCCTTCGAATTCACGAACGTTGTCGGCGGCTACTCCACCGTCGGTAACCCGAACCTTCGCCGCGCCAAGATCGATAACTTTGACGTCCGCTGGGAGTGGTTCCTGGGAGGGAATCAGGTAATCGCGGCAAGTTACTTCTTTAAGCGGTTCCAGGATCCGATCGAACAGATCTACCGCCCGACCGCTTCCGAATTGCGCCAAAGCTTTTTGAACGTGGATAGCGCCAGGAATCAAGGTGTCGAAGTCGAATGGCGCCAGGGTCTCGGCCGCTTCAACAAGTCTTTGCGTGATTTCGGCATTCAGGCGAACCTCACGCTTGTCGATTCCGATGTCACCATTCCGACCGATCAGTTCGTTCAACTTACCTCGGCCAATCGCCCGCTGGTCGGCCAGTCCCGCTACATCTTCAACGTCATCGCCGAATGGCAGCGGGCCGCTTTGCGGTCCAACGGCCGCTTCTACGTAAATTCTGTCTCTCGCCGCATCACCGATGTGGGTACGTTCCAACTCCCGGACATCTACCAGGAGCGGAATATTCTGCTCGACTTTGTTTACGAGTACAGCATTAAAGAGGACGGAAAGTGGAAGCTGCGCTTCAGCGGTGAAAACCTCAATAACAACATCTACCGGCAGACGCAGGCCGACTTCGTTGTCCGCCGGTTCCAAATCGGTCGTACCTTTACGATCGGCACCAGTTATACGTTTTTCTAACTCTAACAAGGAATAACACCGAGCTATGCGAAAGATTACTCTCGCCACCGCGGCGCTGGGCTTGCTCAGCACCGGCCTCGTTGCCGCCGAAGGTCCCGTTTTCCGGACCGTCAGCGCCAGCCAGGCCGAGCGCGAAATCAGTGGATTCACCAGCGTTTCTTCGACCGCCGCCATGTGGGTATGGGCCGACAAACAGGTCTACCGCCCTGGCGAACAATTGACTGTCCGCTGGACTGTGAAGCCGAACAATGATCTGTACCCCTACACGATCGTGGCCTACCGGCAAAACAACCAGAACGGCGCTAAGTTCTACCTGCCAGCCAACAACAACACCGCCACCGACTTCTTCGGCAATACCCCGGCGCAGGGCTTCCGCATCGTGCGGATCCCGGAAGCGACCAAGGCCACCGTGGCCACGGTCACGGTTCCCGAAGAGTTCGGTATGCACACGCTCGTCGTGCAGCTGCGCGATTACACGGGCACCCGTCCGGTGAAGACCGCCTACTTCAAGTTCAGCGTGGTCCGCGGCACCGTTGACCTGCCCGCCAACATCACTGAGAACCGTACCCTCACCTCTGACAATGCCTACAGCATCCGTGGCATCGTCACCGTCCGGAACAACGCTACGCTCACCATCGAACCCGGCACCGTCATCATCGGCCAGCCCGGCTCGCAGCCGCCTTCGGTCTTGCTCGTTGCCAACAATGGCAAGATCATGGCGGAAGGTACCCGTTCGCGTCCCATCATCATGACCTCTTCCCAGCCCATCGGCCGCCGTCAGCGCGGTGACTGGGGTGGTCTCGTCATGCTTGGCCAAGCCCCGATCAACGATCCGGCCGGCTTCCTGACCATTGAAGGTCTTCCGGAACTACCGGAAACCCGCTACGGCGGCACCGATGCCAACCACAGCTGCGGCAGCTTGAAGTATGTTCGTGTCGAGTTCGCCGGCGCACTGCTACGTCCCAACGAAGAAACCAACTCCATCACCTGGGGCGGTTGCGGCAAGGGCACGAAGGGCGAATATCTCCAGGCCCACTACGGCCTCGACGATGCCTTCGAATGGTTTGGCGGCACCAACGACGCCAAGTACCTGGTCGGCACCTATACGGCTGACGACTTCATCGACGGACAGGTCGGCTGGAGCGGCCGCCTACAGCACGGCGTTATGGTCGCAAACGACGACCTGTCGAACCGCGGCATCGAAATGGACAACTACGAGCGGAACTTCGCCGCCCGCCCTCTCGGCAAACCCACTATGTACAACCTGACTTTCGTCGGCGGTGGCGCGCGCGGCTTTGACGAAGCCGACTCTCCTTGCCTGTACTTCCGGCGTGGCGCCGGCGGTTCGTACAACAACATGCTCTGCTACAACTGGATCACCCGGACTGTAGGCGGCGCCAACATCGCCGACAGCATCCAGCCCAACATCGCCAGTGGTGACTTCACCATCAACGGTGTACTCTCCTGGAACAACGGCTTCAACACCACGCCGGCTGCCCCGGCCACGACCGACGGCCAAGTGGTGGCCGATTTCCGCGCGCTGCTCAACGGTGCTGCGGCTCAGTTGTTGATCGCTGATACCTTGCTCCGCCGCCCGCTCGAGCGCTCCGACCCGGACTTCCGTCCGCTCACCGGCTCGCCCGTCTTCCGCGCCAACTGGGTGCAGCCGCCCGACGACGGCTTCTTTGACCAGTGGGCCACGTGGATCGGCGGCTTCGGCGACCACGATTGGACCGAGGAATGGGCGAGCTTCGCTCAGGAACAGGATCTGCAGCCGTAATCGCGACTGCACGATAGCCATACTCTACGCCCGCGGCCCCGGCCGCGGGCTTTTTTCGTCTATCATCTAATTTTCTTATGCGGACCCTTCTCCTGCTGGCGCTCGCGGTCCCCTTGTGGGCCCAAGACCAGAAAATCCTCATTATTGGCGACTCCATTTCCATCGGCTATACCCCGTTCGTCGCTAAGGCTCTGGCTCAAAAAGCCACCGTCGTCCACAACGAAGGCAACGCCGCCCACACCGGTAACGGGGTCGCCAAACTCGATCAGTGGCTCGGCGATACCCGGTGGGACGTGATCCACTTCAACTTCGGGTTGCACGACTTGAAGATCATGGAGGGAGGCCAGCGCCAGGTTCCGCTGGCCGAGTATGAAACGAATCTGCGGGCGATCGTAAAACGATTGCGACAAACCAAGGCTAAATTGATCTGGGCCTCCACCACGCCGGTGCCGCCCGGCAAGGTGAGTCCACTGCGTGAACCGGCCGATGTTCCCCAGTACAACGCCGTTGCCGCGCGCATCATGAAGGCGGAAAAGATTCGAGTGAACGATCTGTTTGCGGCCGATCACTCGGGCCAGTTGCCCGCCAATGTCCACTACACCCCGGCCGGCTACGAAGCCCTCGCCCGTCAAGTTTTAAAGGTACTTTCCAAATGAACTCCCGTCTCGTACTCGGCACCATGACGTTCGGCTCCCAATTGGACGAAGCCGATTCGCTTCGCCTCATCGATTCCGCGCTCGACTACGGCATTACGTTCCTCGACACCGCCAACGTCTACAACATGGGCCGCAGCGAAGAGATCGTCGCCA
Organism: Acidobacteria bacterium Ga0077553; assembly: GCA_001464575.1. GTDB lineage: Bacteria > Acidobacteriota > Terriglobia > Bryobacterales > Bryobacteraceae. The sequence goes on from LNFE01000198.1 coordinate 7,103, forward strand.
AGGCGCTCAAGGGCCGTCGCGACAAGATTCGCCTGGCGACGAAAGTTCGCGGCAAGATGGGCGATGGGCCGGACGATATCGGCCTCTCCGCGGCCGCGATCAACAAGCAGATCGACGCCTCGCTGCGGCGCCTCGAAACCGACTACGTCGACGTCTACTACCTCCATATGCCAGACCCGGCGACGCCGATTGAGGAGACGCTTGAAGCCGTGGCGCGCCTGGTGGACGCGGGCAAGGTCCGTCACTTGGCCTGCTCCAACTATCCGGCGTGGCAGGTGACGGAGATGCAGACGCTCTGCCGCCATCCGATGAAGATCTCGCAGCCGATGTACAACCTGCTGGCGCGCGGCATTGAGCCGGAGTATCTGCCGATGTGCGCCCGCTATGGGGTCGAAACGTACATCTATAACCCGCTCGCCGGGGGGCTGCTGACCGGCAAACAGGCGGCGGCAGCTCCCCTGCCCGGCACCCGCTTCGACGGCAACCAGATGTACCTCGACCGGTACTGGCACCCGGCGCAGTTCGCGGCTGTCGAAGAGCTGAAGGCAATTGCCGCCGCGGCGGGGCGCAGCATGATCAGCATGAGCCTGGGCTGGCTGCTGCATCACACTCCTATTACCGGTGTCATCCTGGGCGCCAGCAAGCAGAGTCAGCTCGATGCCAACGTCGCCGCGGCCAACGAGGGTCCGTTGAGCCCGGAGACCCTGGAGGCGATCAATCAAGTATGGGCCAAGCTGCGCGGCATTACTCCGCAGTACAACCGATGACACGTTGACGTAACATTGCGAAGTCATACTACGGGGGATGAATCGTCGCCACCTCCTCCGCCAGACGTCCGCCCTCGCCGCCGGTTTTCTGGGGCTCAAGACCTTGTCCCAGCAGAGCTCCTACGCCCTGGCGCCCCAGCGCTACGGCCCCCTGCAGGCCGATCCAAACAAGCTCCTCGACCTGCCCGCCGGCTTCCGGTATGTGGCGATTTCGCGAACGGGAGAGAAGATGGACGACGGGCTGGCCGTGCCGTCCTCGCACGATGGCATGGGCGCGTTCGCCGGGCCCAACGGTCGCACCATCATCGTCCGCAATCACGAACTCTCGCCGGGCGCGGCCCCGTCGAAGATCTACGGCGACCTGGCGCAACGAAAGCTGCTCTACGACGCCGGGAAAGGATCGACGCCCGGCCTGGGCGGCACCACGACGCTGCACTTCAACACGAAGACGCAAAAGCTGGAGAAGCACTTCCTCTCCTTGGCCGGTACCGCCCGGAACTGTGCCGGCGGCGTCACCCCGTGGGGAAGCTGGATCTCGTGCGAAGAGACGGTCCAGCGTGCTTCGAGTGATAACGCGCTCGAACAGGACCATGGCTTCAACTTCGAAGTGCGGGCCGCGCAAACCGGCTTGGTTACGCCGGTGCCGCTGAAAGCCATGGGCCGGATGAACCATGAAGCGATCACGTTCAATCCGGCGGGAACCATCGTCTACCAGACCGAGGACGCCGGCGATAGCCTCTTCTACCGGTTCCTGCCCGAGACTCGCGGCGAACTCTGGAAGGGTGGGCGCCTGCAGGCCCTGGTCGTGCGGGACCGTCCCAGCCTCGATACCCGCAATCTGACGGGTTCGAAGACGCCAGTGGCGGTGGGCCAGCCGCTCGACTGCTCGTGGATCGACATCGCCGATCCTCTCTCGCCCGGCAATGACTTGCGCCACCAAGGCTTCCAGAAGGGCGCGGCAAGATTCTCCCGCGGAGAGGGCGCCTGGACAAGCCGCGAGGCAGTATGGTTCGTTTGCACCGACGGCGGGAGCGCTCGCAAAGGTCAAGTTTGGCACTACGTCCCGAGCCCCTACGAGGGCCGGACGGAGGAGGCCCGCTATCCCGGGCGCCTTGAGCTTTTCTTTGAACCCAATGATGCCAGCGTCGTCGACAATCCGGACAACGTCGTTGTCGCGCCGTGGGGGGACCTGTTCTTGTGCGAAGACGGCCCCGGGCAGAACGGCGTTGTGTTGGTGACCCCGGAAGGGCACGCCTCGCGCTTCGCCATGAATTCGCTGAACAACAGCGAGATGTGTGGCGCCTGCTTCTCGCCCGATGGTTCGACGCTGTTCGTCAACACGCAGAATCCGGGGATCACCTTCGCCATTACCGGCCCCTGGCGGGGTTAGTATGAAACTACTCGACCGATGAAACTCCGTCTCTTTCTTTTTCTCGCACTCTCCGGCGCTCTGCGGGCGCAGATTGTCATCAGCCAGATCTACGGGGGAGGCGGCAACACCGGCGCGACGCTCCGCCAGGACTTCATCGAGATCTTCAATCGCGGGACGCAGGCGCAGGCGCTTGACGGCTGGTCCATTCAGTACGCCAGTGCCACCGGCACTACGTTTCAATCGACTCCGCTGACGGGCACGATTGCGCCCGGCCAGTACTACCTGATTCAGCAGGCGGCCGGCGCCGGCGGTTCGCAGAATCTACCGTCGCCCGATGCGACAGGCGCCATCGCCATGTCTGGCACCGCCGGCAAGGTGGCGCTCCGCAACGCCGCATCGGAGGTGGTGGACCGCGTCGGCTACGGCGCCACGGCCAGCGAGTTCGAGACGGCGCCAACGCGCGAGCTGACGAACACGAGCGCGGCACTTCGCGCCCGCGCCGGTTGCCAGGATACGGACAACAACAGCGTCGACTTCGTCATCGCGACTCCCACCCCGCGTAACCGGGCGACGCCGTTCGTCAACTGCGCCGCGCCGCCGGAGACGCTGCGGCTGACCATCTCCGAGATTCAGGGCCCCGGCGCGGAGAGCCCGTTCGCCGGTCGCCGCGTGATCACCTCCGGCGTGGTTACCTTCCGGCGGACGAACGGCTTTTATCTGCAAGCGCCCCAAGCCGATGCGGCGGCCTCGTCCGGGATTCTGGTCTTCACGCAGACCGCGCCACCCGCCGCGGCTCAAGTCGGCGCGCTGGTGGAAGTGGAAGGCGACATCGTCGAGTTCCGGCCGGCCGGGGATCCGCAGAGCCCGCCGCTGACCGAGATCATCAACCCGGCGGTGACGCTGCGGGCCCAAGGGCAATCGCTTCCCGCCGCGGTGATGTTGACGCCGGACACCGACCTCGAACGCTACGAAGGGATGCTGGTGCAAGCGCAGCTGAACATCGTGGCGCCGTTAAGCGGGTCCGTGGCCTGGGCTACGCTCGATGCGCCGAGGCCGTTCCGCAGATCGGATGAGTCGCGGTGGGCCAATTTGCTGCGGCTGGTGACCGACGCGCGAGTTTCGGCGGGGACTTCGTTGAGCAACGTCTCCGGTCCGCTGGATTTCGGCTCGCGCGCCTACACGATCTATGCCAACCCGATCATGGAGGCGATTCTGATCCCGGAGCCGCCGCCGGCTCCCGTGCGCACGGACTACGAGTACACCGTCGCCACCCTGAACCTGTTCCGGCTTTTCGACGAACCTGCGCTGGCGGAACGGCTGCCGCGACTGCGTCAATATGTTCAGACGCAACTGGGACTGCCCGATGTGATCGTGGTGCAGGAGGTCGACAAGCTTTCCACACTCGAACGCGCGGCCGACGCCATCGGCTCGGACTACATGGCTTTTACGGCGCCTTCGAACGACCCGAGCGGCATCACCTCCGGTTTCCTGGCGCGCGCCTCGCGGGTGGCCGTCGATGCCGTGGCGCAACTGGCTCGGGATCAGGAATACGCTCCCGGTGAACTGACGCACGACCGGCCGCCGATCCTGCTGCGGGCCAGCATCGCCGGACAGCCGGTCGCGGTGATGGGGGTCCACATGCGTTCGCGGCTGAATCTCGAAGATCCGCGGGTGCGGGCCAAACGGGCCGCGCAGTTCGCTTCTGTCGCCGAAGAACTGGCGATGCTGCCGGCCAACATCCCTGTGATCGTGGCCGGGGACTGGAACTCGTTTGCCAATGAGATCAACTTTCGCGGCTTCACCAATCTGACGACGACGTTGTCGGCGGCCGATAACTATTCGTACGTGTTTGACGGCCAGACGCAGACACTGGACCACATTCTGCTGAATCAGCCGCGGCTGTTGAGCCGGGTGTACTTTGCGCGGGGCAACGCAGACGCGCCGTCGGCGAACCGTTTGTCCGACCATGACGGCGTGGTCGCGTATCTGCTGACGCGGGAAGTTCCGTTTACAGCGGCGGGGATCGTCAACAGCGCGAGCTTCCATGCGGGCGCGCTGGCGCCGTCGACGTTGGTGACGGTCTTTGGCCGGCAGGAGTTCGCTTCGGGGACGCGGGTGCGATTCGGTACTGCGCTGGTGGAACCGGTGTTTGTCGGAGGAAATCAGACTGTTGTGTTGACGCCGCCCACGCTGCCCGAGGGTTCGGTGACGGTGGCCATCGAGTCGAATGGCGCGATGCTGCATTCCGTTGCGATGCCGACGGGCCCCGTGACTCCCGCGCTGCCCCTAGGCGGGCAAAGACCCGACGAGACGATCTATCTCTTCCGGGCCGGGACGATTCGAGACGTGCTGTTAAATGGGAACAGCACCGCGCCGATTTCGGCGCGGCTCTGCGGCGTGGCTACCGAGGTACGCCGAGCGGCTCCCGTGAACGGCTTCCTGGCAATTGATCTGGTGGTTCCGACGGTCTGTACGCCGGGGCGTCAGCGCATCGAGATCTCGGTGGGAAGCCGGTCCACGCAGGCCGACTTATTTACGGTGATTGTGCCGTAGGTTCGACTACACTAAGCAGTGCATGGGTTCGTGGCGTCTTCCCGCACTCCTCCTCGCGTGCTCCTGCTTGTTCGCTCTGGACACGAAGCTGCTGCTCGAACAGGTGCGGCAGGCACCCACGCCAGCCGCCAAGCTGGCGCTGCTGACCGCCGCCCTGCCGCAAGCCGAAGACCGGAAACAGCAGGCGGTCGTCGAGTACAACCTCGCGCGGCATCACCAGAATCAGGCCAACTCCGCCGAGGCAGTCAGGTGGTTCGCCAAGGCGCTCGCTTCCCATCGGGAACTGGGCGATACCTTTCAGCAGGCCATCATCCTCAACAACTGGGCCATCGCCGAGACCGACCTCGGCGAGACCACCGCGGCCAAGGGCCACTTTGACGAGGCGCTCGCGCTCCGCCGGCAGCTGAACGACGGCCCGGGCATCGCCTACACGCTGCTTGGGCTGGCGAACGTTTACGCCGCCTGGGGCGACCTGGCGGCGGCGCACCAGGTCTACGAGTCCGTCGCCAAGCAGTGGAGGCAGTTGAAGAACATTGCTGGCGAGGCCCACGCCCTGAATAACGACGGGCTGATTCTGGCGGCGCTCGGCGACCCCGCGCGCGCCGCGGCCGCCCACCGGCAAGCGCTAGCTCTGTTCCGCCAGGCCAAGGAGAGCCGGTTTGAAGCCTATGCGCTGAGCAACCTGGGGCTGGTGGATGCCACGGTCGCCGAAGCCAACTTCCGGCAGGCGATTGCTATGTTGCCCACGCCGCGCGAAAAGGCCTACCCGCAGCAAAATCTCGCCGATCTGCTGTTCCGCGCGGGCCGGTTGCCGGAGGCGAAAGCGCTCTATAGCGCTTCGCTCGCCGCCAAAATCGAAGTCAAGGACCGGTCCGGCGCGGCCTATACCCATGCGCGCCTGGCGGCATACCACCTCCGGCTCAACGCGCTGGCCGAGGCCGAGACCGAAGCCCGCCGAGCGCTCGAACTTCACATCGCCGTCGGCGACCGCGCCGGAGAGGCCGCCACGCTGGCGACTCTAGCCACCATCGAATGGCACTTTACGAAACGAAGCCAATCGCTCGAGACCATCGCCCGGGCGCGGAGCATCGTCGAAGAGACGCGCAGCCGCGTTTTGAGCCCGGACCTGCGGTCGAGCTACTTTGCCACCAAGCGCAGCATCTACGACTTCGAGATCTCGAAACTGCTTTTTACGAAACGAACCCAACAGGCGCTCGCCATCAGCGAACGGGCCCGGGCTCGGCTGCTGCTCGACGAACTCGACGAACAGGAGACCCCGGCCAACGCGCGGGAGCGGCAACTGCGGCAGGAGCTTTCGGCGCAGCAGCAGCGGCTGCCAGCCTCGCGGGAGCGGGTCGAGAATCTGCTGCGGGAGTGGCGGACGGCGCAGGCGGCGCTGCGGAAGGAGTTTGCCGCCGAACCCGTGGGGCCGGCTACGCTGCGGGCGCTGGCGAGCGCCGACACCACGCTGGTGCAGTACTGGCTGAGTGAAGAGGAGGGGGCGGCGTTCGTGATCACCCCGGCCGGGGTACGGGCGATTCCGCTGCCGGGCCGGCGGCAGTTGGCGCCCCAGATTGACGCCTTCCTGTCCGCTCTCACGGCGCGGCTGACCTTGTTGCCGAACGAGACCGCGGCCGCGAGGGAGGCGCGGTTGGCCGCGGCGGAGGCCACTTGGAAGCGGCTGCTGCCGGAGATGCGGAAGCTGCTGCCGGTGGCGGGGCGACGGCTGGTTCTGTCACCGGAGGGCCCGCTCGCCCGGCTGCCGTGGCAGCTGCTGTCGACCGGCGAAGTCACCCTGGCGCCATCGCTCAGCGTGCTGGCGGAGCTGCGGCACCGGCCGCCGTCGCCCCATAAGCAGGTCTCCGTCATTGCGTTGCCGTCGCTGCGCTTTGCCGGACGCGAGGCCGACGCGATCGCTGGGCTCACGCCGATCGAACGGCCTACCGACGTCGATGCGGCGCTGCGGAGTTCGCGGGTGCTGCACTTTGCAACCCATACAACCGTGGATGACCGGGAGCCGGCGCTCTCGGGGATCACCCTGCCGGACCGGACGATGCGCCTGTACGAACTGTATGGGAAGAGCATCCGCGCCGACCTGGTGGTGCTGAGTTCGTGCCGGTCGGCCGCGGGGCCGGAGATCAGCGGCGAGGGGACCATTGGTTTGGCGAGAGGGTTTTTGCACGCGGGGGCGCGGCGGGTGGTGGCTTCGTTGTGGAGCGTGGACGACCAGGCGACGGCGCGACTGATGGAACATTTCTACACTGAAATGTTTAAAACAAAAAGGTCCCCGGCCGCGGCCCTCTTCGCCGCCCAGCAGACGCTGCGGGCCGAACCGCGCTGGTCGCATCCGGCCTACTGGGCTGGGTTCGTTTTGCAGGGGGATTGGCGTTGACCGGGGAGCACCTGCAGCAATTGCTGGCCGTGCTGGGCGCCGAGCCAGCCGAACGCTATGAAGCGCTGCGGTGGCGGCTGGTGCGGCTGTTTACCTGGGAGCGCTGCGGCGAGCCGGAGGCGTTGGCCGACGAGGCGCTGGACCGGCTGGCGCGGCGGGTGACCGAGGGCGAAGCGATCGAACGGCTGGAGAGCTATCTGTTTGGGATCGCGCGGATGCTGTTGCGGGAGGAAGCGGCCCGGGCGGTGCGGCAACGGACGAAGCTGGCCGAGTTTAGCCGGGAGCAGATGCGCCTATCGCTGCCGGCGAGCGATGAGTTGGCCGAGCGGCTGCGGCGCTGCCTGGAGTCACTCGAGCCGGAGCAGCGGCGGATTGTGCTTGCCTACTATGACGGAAGTCCGCGGGAGCGGCTGGCCAGTGAACTGGGGCTGCAATTGAATGCGCTGCGGAACCGGGCGCTGCGCCTGCGCGAGAAATTAGAAAAGTGCGTGATGATTCATCGAAATGCATCACTAGAGAAAGAGGACAGGTGACAGAGCAAGAACGCATTTGGCGCGCCTATCTGCGGCAGGAGTTGCCGGAGGCGGAGCGCATTCGAGTCCAGCAGCAAATCGTCGAGGTGGACGGCTACGCCGAGGCGCTGGCGGAGTTCGAATACGACCAGATTGACGCCCAGGCGCGCCGGCGTTCGCCGGAGGGGGCTTCGATTCTCGCGATTGCGGCCATTGTGCTGTGCGCTGTGGTGTGGATGATGGCTCCGGCGGGCTCGGCGCCGGTCGTGTTTATTGCGGCCGGGACGCTGCGGGATGAGACGGTACTCCAGCGGGTGAAGGTGCCGCCCGGCGCCGCAGTGATCTTCGAATTGGAGCTGCCAACGCCAGCACCTGGCGGGACTTGCGTGGCGCGGGGGCAGGCAGGAGATTGCACGGGGAAGGTGTTCCGGCTGCGGCTTCCCCGCCCTGCGCCGGGCCGCCAAGAAATAGAGATGACGCAAGACAACCAATTGGTCTCCGTTTACGTCTTTACAATAGAGTGATGCGAAAGCTGTTATTGCTGTTTGCGCCTTTGGCGCTGGGGCAGGCCGAATTCCTGCATGTGACGCTGGCCGTCGACAAGATGGACTGCGCCACTTGCGTGAAGAGCATGGAGATTGGACTGCGGAAGATCCGCGGGGTGGAGAAGGTCGCGGTAGATGCGGCAACAGGGGTGGATTTCACCTTGGCGCCGGGCAACCGGATCAGCCTGGAGCAGCTTCGCGACGCGATCAAGGGCATCGGCTTCCGGCCTGGCGATGCCAAGGTGATTGTGCGGGGGACCGCGGTAACCGATGACGGCCGTTGGCGCTTCGAAGTAGCCGGGACCGGAAAGATGTACAACCTGTCGAGCCGTCACGATCACGTGATCCTGGGATTGCAGGAGAAGCCGGTGGTGGTCAGGAAGGTGAACGCTACGTCCGCGGTTCCGCCGGATCCGCAAACGGTGCCGGTGCTGGACGTCACTGAAATCGTGCCATGAAGTTCGCGCTGGCCGGACTGCTATTTCTACGCGCCGCCTGCGCGCAGACCGATCTGTTTGCCGAGATCGACCCCGCGATGAAGGAGTTGGCGACGGCGACGGGCTTGCCGATGAAGTCGCGGGTGGATCGCGCCTTCATCAACAAAGCCAATTTGAAGAAGTTCCTCGAAACGCGGATTCAGGAGACGGTGAGCGACGAGGAGTTGCGCGTGGAGACGCTGACGCTGCGGCTGTTTGGCTTTATCCCGGCGGACTATGACCTGAAGGGGTCCACCGTTTCTCTGCTGACCGAGCAGGCGGCGGCCTTCTATGACTACCGCAAGAAGAAGATGTTTATCCTCGAAAGCGCGCCCGAGTCGACGCAGCGGTTCGTTTTGACGCACGAGTTGGCGCATGCGCTGGCGGATCAGCATTTCAACCTGGGCCGGTTCATCCGGAAGGGGAAGACCGACGATGCGGCGACGGCGCGGCTGGCGGTGATGGAGGGCCAGGCGCAATGGCTGATGTACGAGGTGATGGGCGCCAAGACCGGGCAAAGCCTTCGCAAAGACCCGGGGCTGGTGCGGATGATGGCCAATATGGGGGAGTCCGGCCTGTCGCAGTATCCGGAGTTGACGAATGCACCGGTGTACATCCGGGAGAGCCTGTTGTTTCCGTATTCGCGCGGGTTCGTCTTCAACGCCGAGGTGATTGCGAAGCTCGGCAACCAAGGCTTTAGCGAAGTGTTCCGCCGGCCGCCGTCGACGACGCAGCAGATTATGCACCCTGAACGGTACTTCGCGAAGACGGAGGCGGCGCCGGTGGAGCTGGAGGGGGCGCCGAAAGGGCATAAGGTGCTGATTGAAGGGACGCTGGGCGAATTCGATTGTCTCGTGATGTTCAAACAGTTTGGCAACTCGGACTCGGCGGCGGCGCGGGCGGAGCGCTGGCGCGGCGGCCAATTCCGGGTAACGGAAAACAAGAAGACCAAGGAGCCGCTGCTCCAGTACACCATCGCTTGGGAGAACGCTGAGGCTGCCGCGGATTTCGCGGAACTTCAACAACAGCGAAAGGGTCCGAATACGCGCATCGAACAGCGGGGCGATCGCGTCATAGTTTCAGAGGGGATGCGTTAATATGATCTACATGAAGACTTCCTTGTTGATGCTCGCGCTGGCAACGGCGCTCACGGCGGCCGATCCGCGCCCGGCGCCGGAACTCGTCATCAAAGCAGCGAATGGTCAGGAGCAGTTGCTGAGCAAGTTTCGTGGCAAGGTGGTGGCGGTTGAGTTTTTGTTGACGACCTGCCCGCACTGCCAGAAGGCATCGCAGAATATGCAGAAGCTGTACAAGGAACTGGGCCCCCAGGGTTTCCAGCCGATCGGCATCGCGATCAATGACATGGCCAACATGCTGATCAACGATTACGCCAAGCAATTCAACTTGACGTATCCCATTGGCTACGCGAACCGCGACGTGGCCACGCAGTTTTTGCAGCACCCGATCATGATGAGCATGTTGATGCCGCAGCTGGTGGTGATTGACCGCAAGGGCGTTATCCGGCACCAGTTTCCGGGCGGCGATAAGTTTTTCGAGAACGAAGAGAAGAACCTGCGCGACGTGCTGCTGCCGCTGTTGAAAGCGAGCGGTGGCCCGGCCCCGGCCAGCAGCGCCGCACCGAAAAAGCCCGCCACTACGGCGAGCGCAGCCAAGTCCGCAAAATAGTTTTTTTTCGCGGCGTGATGTTTGGCCGCTCTTCCTCACCGGGGTGAGACCCCTTTTGTGTCCTGGTGAGGAAGAGCGATGTTGCTTCGTTGTCTTTCGTTGGTCAGCGCGTTGGCGCTGGTGGTAGCGCCTTTGTTGGGATCGGCTGCAGATGATCCCACGGACCCCGCCGTGGTGGCGCAGGCCAATGCACTCAGCAAAGATCCGCAGCGCATTTTTGTGTTCGTGCGGGATGAGATTGGCCTGGAGATCTACTCCTCCTCGCTGCGAGGCGCCCGGGGTGTGTTGCATTCCCGATCGGGGAATACGCTGGACCGCGCGAGTTTGCTGGTCGCGCTGCTGCGGGCTTCCGGGCAGACCGCTCGCTATGTGCAGGGGACGCTGAACTCGTCGCTGCAGGCGGCGGTGATCAGCTCGATGTTCGCTCCGCGGAACCAGATTCTGGGTTGCCTGCCGCCGGGAGTGAGCACGTCGAACCCAGTGGGGAGCGGCTTGAATGGGCAGTTGAATCCGCACTTCTGGGTTGAGTACGGCGGGGGAAACACGCCGCTCGATCCGACGCTGCGGACGAATCAGGCCGGGCAGAGTTATGGGACGGCCGGCACGCGGTTTGCGGAAATTTCGGAGGCGCTGCGGCAGAAGGTGACGGTGCGGCTGGTGGCCGAATCGTACAACGCGGCGGGAGCGTTGTTCGGGTTGGGGGTGGGGACAGCAACCGTGCTCGAACAAACGTTCGAGACGGCGGCGGTGTACGGCAAGCCGGTGAGCATTGGCCATTTCGTGTCAACGCGGGCGTTGAACGGGTTGACGGCTTCGGCGAACATCTATACGTACTCGCCGTACCTGACGGTGGGCGATCCGGCAGTGGATGTCCGGCAGCAGGAGTTGATTCGGGGCACGGATTTTCAGGAGAGCCTGACGAACTATCCGCTGAGCAGCATCATTCTGACGGGACTGTTTCTCGAAGTGGACGCCGAGGACCGGAACGAGCAGCGTCGCACCTACCGGAAGACGATTCTCGATCGGATTGGGATTGCCGCGCGGCGCAACGGCGGGCGGATTTCGGTCGCGCCGGGAGACCTGACGGCGTCGATCTCCGAGCAGGACATGACGACCGTGAACATCCTAAGCGGCCTGCAGGGGCCCGCGGTGTTTGCCCAGCTCGATGCCCGGTTGAAGGCGATTCAAGCGCAGGTGGCCGCGATCCAGCCGCAGTTGGCGGCGTTGCCGGCGCAGGGCCCTCTTTCCCCGGTCCAGTTGGCGACGATGCAGGAAGGGACGAAGCTGGCCCGGGCGCAGAGCATTGTACTGAACCAATTGAACACGTCGGCGTGGGCACGCGCCTCCGACAAGTTTCTGCAGCAACTGCAGACGGGCTATCTCGTACGGGGCTGGTACAACCGGCCGCGGATCATCGTGGGCACTTCGCGGTATGAGGACGGGACGCTCGTCTACGGCTTGGACCTGGTCAAGCGGGACATGCAGACGATTGCCGAGGCGGGCCAGCGGCGGGATGCAACTGCGGCGTTTGAGCTGCTGCGGGGTTTGGTTGAATCGTCGCTCGAAGGCGAGATTCTGGCGGGGAGTTCGGGGCAGGCCGCGGTTGACGTGATCGACGTAATCCGGAGCGCGACGGACGGGTTGACGGTGATTGGCCCGGCGAATCTGGCGGGGTTGGCGGATTTGACGGCGGTTCCGGCGGCGGCGCGGGCGCTGATCAACGAGGCGGTGGGGCGGGGCCTGCTGGTGATGCTGCCGCGGCGGCCAGTAACGTTGGGCGGAGCCGCGCGGTTTGGGTGGATCGAGTACGACCCGGTTTCCGGCGAGACGATCAGCAGTTTCGACGATGGCTCGCACGGCGCGTTTGTCGACTACGTGGGCACGCAGTTGGTGAACCTGAACTACACCCAAAAGATCGCCGAGTTCTGCGGGCGGATCAATGGCATTGGCATCAGCGGAATTATTTATACGACCGGCGTGTTGAATGGCGTGGCGAGCGTGACCGAATTCAACAAAGAGATGAAGCGCGCCAAGGAGGACGTGGGCGGCGCCATGGGCCAGCAGCTGATCGGCGCGGGAACGCCGCTGGGCGATGCGTTGAAGATCACGGTGTTCGATGCCTACGGGGCCTTCGCCGATGAGACCCTGTTTCATCCGCCGCCGCTGCCGGAGAGCGCGGGGCTTTTGCTGGCGTTCACCAAGGGCCTTTATGACGGGTTCAAACTTGCCGAAGGGTGGTTGAAGAAGACCCTGCCGGACGATCCGGAGGTGTATGCGTTTTTGGGCGCCGATTTGGTGAACGGGGTGCCGGGGCCGGTGGCGCCCGGGGCAACGGAGCAGACCAAAGTGACGTTGCTGCCGGAGCCATTCTTCTTTTCGAACATCGGCGGAGCAGAGTTGCCGAGCGTGTACAAGTTCCGGGTGCAGAACCTGGGCCCTTCAGCGCAATCCTACATTCTGGGTACGAATCAGGGAACGGCCGGGGTGGACTACCAGTTCAGCGTGGACCGCATCGCGGTACCGGCAGGTCAGACGGTGGAGGTGGGTTTCTGCGTGTTTCCGCGGGCTCCGCTGCCGCCGGTGGGCACGTCGATTCTGGTGCAGCCTAGTGCACGGTCGGAGGCGAGCTTTGTCAGTACGGCAGTCGCGACGACTTTCCCGGTGCCTGCGGTGACCGCCGTTTCCGTGCGGACGGAGTGAAGCGGTGGACCTGACCGTACAGAACACGGGGAACCAGGCAATCACCGGCGCCGCGCTGTCCATGGCAGCTTCGCCCGGGTTGACGGTAAGCGGGTTGCCCGCCTCAGTGAGCGTGGCGGTGGGAGAGACGGCGACGATTCGCGTGACAGTGACGGCCGCATCGACAGCCGTATACAACGCCGGGCTCGCGGTAGCGTTTCGCGCGCTTAGTTCGACTTGGATTCTGCCGGTGGGCATTGGGACAGACGCGGGGAACTGCGCGGTGCAGGCCGGAGCGGAGGCGGCGGCTTCGGGGCGGTCGGGTTTATCGACAGTCTTGACCGAGCTGGCCCGGCGGCTGAATACGTTGGCGGGGACGCCGGATGACGCGGCGCTACGCGCTTCGACGATTGCGGCGTTGAATAACGTGATTGGGCAGTTGAATACGCCGCCTTTGACGGACCGGCGGCCGGCGCTCGAAGCGGCGCGGGAGGCATTGCGGGCGGCATCGGCCGGGGCGGTGGGCGCGGCCATCAATACGTTGGGGGCGGAGCTTTGCCCGCTGCGTGCGGCGTTGGCGGAGCTACCGGGAGATTCGTTTGCCGCGTTCCTTTCGCCAACCTCGCAGATTGCGTTGCCGGGCGCCGCGATCAGCTACGGCATTGGGGTGGGCAACAGCAGCGCGCGAACGAGAACATTCCGCCTGACGACCACGCCGCTGCCGGCGGGGGTGACCGCGACGTTTAGCAGCCCGACGTTCACGCTGCGTCCGGGGTTCTTCAGCAACACTCCCCAGCCCGGGTTTACGCCCACCAGCCTGACGTTAAACGTGGCGGGGCCACTGGCGCCGTTTGCTTTCGAGGTGCTAGTGACGGCGGTGGACGATCCGAGCCGCCCGGTGCGCCTGGCGGCGGCCGTAACGACGCGGCCGGAGCTGGTCGCCGTTGACACGGTGACGCCGTCGCCGGCGGCTACGGCGGCGGGCGGGTTGATCAACCTGACGGCACGGGTGCTAAACGTTTCGAACCAGGCGCGGACGACGCAGTTATTCTATACGGTTTATAACGCGGCGAACCAGATCGTACGCTTCAACGTGTTCGCGGGAGAGCTGGAGCTGGGGATCGGCTCGGCGCTACAGACGATCAACATCTCACCGCCGATTAACACCACGGGGCTGCCCGACGGGCCGTACCGGGTGGAGTTGGGGATCTTCGAGTCGACGCTGCGCCTGAACCCCGAACCGGGACGGGCGAATTTCTGGGTGGGTTCGCCGTTGTCGGCTACGATTACGCTGGCGCCGAACACGCTGGCGCCGCCGGCGGGATCGACAACGGCTACGCTGCAGTTGAATCGCGAAACGGCGGCGAACCCGTTGGCGACGCTGTTGGGCTCCGTGCAGACGACGGGGCGGCCGCAGAACATGGCGATCTTGAACAACATTGTCTACGTTTGCGGGGATACGGCGATTTCGGCCGTGGACGTGTCGAACCCGGCGAATCTGGTGGTGCGACGGACGTTTGGCCAGGCGCAGCTAGGGACGGTGGGCTACGGTGGGACGCCTTGTAACATTGCCAACAATCATTTGTTCGTTCTCTATAGCCGGTTGAACGGGAACCAGAGTTCGGCGTTCCTGCCGACGAACATTGCGGTGTACAACCTGGCCGATCCAATCAACCCGGCATTTGTGACGGTGAAGCAGATTGAGCGGCAGGACGCCGGGACGCTGGCCGTCAACGGGAGCACGGGGACGACGACGACGCAGGGCATTTTCTTCAATCCGTTTTCGCAGTTCATTTTTCAATACCACGGGCAGGTGATTACGCTTGATCTGTCGGATCCGGCGAACCCGCGGGAGGTGGGCGCGTTGTTTGCGCCGGCGCTTTCTGACCCGAGGCTGGGCTCTGGTAATCCGGTGGCGCAGACGCTGCCGATTGACAACACGTTCACGTATGTGGCGAGCAGTACGATGTCGACGGATCCAGCGTCGGGCGTGGGGCGAGTGGTGATTGCGAATCTATCGAACCCGGCGGCGCCGGCGGTGGTTTCGACGTTGCAGATCCCGGGGACGCGGCTGGTTTACAGCATGGCGCGGCTGGGGAACACGGTGCTGGTGCTGGGGGATACTTTAGGAAACTACGATGCGCTTTCCGGCTTCACCGGGTTCCTGACGCTGACGGCACTGGACATCACGAATCCGGCGGCGCCGGTGATCCGGCAGACCGTGACGACGCAGTTGCGCGACAAGGACGCGGCGTCGGTGCTGGCGCTAGCCAATAGCACGTTCGTGGTGGGCGGGGCGACGCTGAACGATAAACCGGCGTTGCTGCTGGTGGATGCGGCCAACCCGGCGGCGCTGCGCTACGTGCCGTATGATACGCCGGTGGCGGTGTATCCGGTGCGCAATGCGGGGAGCTTCTTTTACACGCTGTCGAGTCTGGGGCTGAGCACGTACCGGCTGGATACGGTGGCAGGGCCGCAGTTGACGGTGCGGGTGGAGGTGCCGAAGGCAACGGGGGTGACGGTGGCGCCGGGAACGTTCTCGGTGGCGCCGACGAACGTGATTCCCGCGACGGACTTCGACACCTATGAATGGGTGCAGCCGGCGGCGAACACGATTTCGTGGAACCTGAATTTGACGGGGCTGCAGGTGGGATCGGTAAAGCAGGTGATCCGCGGCGGGCGCGTGGATTTCACGCTGCCGACGTTCGGCCCCGGCACGTTTGCGCTGCCGCCGGTGACGGTGATGACGGACCAGATTCTCGCGATGGCGCCGGCGGAGCGGATCAGCAATGCGGGGGTGGCTTCGACCTTTGCCGTGACGCTACGGAATCCGCTGCCGACGCCGCAGACGTTCAATCTGTCGGTGAGCGGCTTGAACCCGGCGTGGGTGAGTCTGCCGCCTGCGGTGACGGTGGGGGCGAATGCTACGGTGAACTTCAGTCTGGTGGTGACGCCGGACCTGAAAGTGTTTCCATTCTCGCGCTACCAGTTTGTGTTGACCGCGCAAACGGCCGGGGGGATTCTGGGCTCGGTGGCCGGACGGATGTTTGTGGTTTCGAGCGGGGCGGCGGGCGGGAACAGCCCGGCTTCGATTGTGTCGCTGAACGCGGCGCTGCTGCCGCCAAACGTGATGATTGGCCGGTCCGGGCAGGCGACGACGACGCTGCGACTCGAGAACACGGGGAACGTGAATCTGGGGATTTCGATGGGGCTGCTGGTGCCGAGCTCCTACGGGGCGACGTTCACGCGGAACGACTTCACCGTGCGGCCGGGGCCGGAGAACGTAGAGGAGGTCACGATCACATTCAACGCGGGGCCGAATGCGGCGGCGGGGCCGTTCCGGGTGTTTGCGAACAATCTGGACATTACGGGGACGTTGACCGTGTTGCCGCAGGGGGTGACGCTGGCGTTGACGCCGGGCGCGGGGCTGACGACCACGGCGTTTGCCGCGACAGTGACGAACACGGGCACGGCCGCGGATACGTTCGATCTGGCGGCCGCGGGGGCGCTGGGGCCGGTGGTGACCGTGACTCCGAACACGGTGACGCTGGCCCCCGGGGCTTCTGCCAACGTGGCGTTGGCCATTGGCAATGCAGCGGTGCTGATCTCCGGGGCGACGTCATTTGATTTGATCGCGACGTCGCGAGCCAATGCCGCGGCAAGGGCACGGGCGCGGGCGACGGTGAATGTTCCCGGGGTGAAGGGCGTGCTGGCGGCGCTGGATCCATCGCCGGCGGCTACGGCGTTGACGCTGTCGGTGAACAACACCGGGAACGGCGATGACGAGTACTCAGTGCGGGTTTCGGGCACGACAGGCACGGCGGCGGCGACGCTGCGCGACCTGGCGACGAATCAACCGGTGGCGGCGATTGCGCGGATGACGCTGCAGGGTCTGGGGCTGGGACAGTTGCCGGTGGCGGCTAGCGGTGCGGGGACGATTACGGTGACGGTGCAGTCGTTGAGCGATCCGGCGATTCAGTCGGTCGCGACGGCGACGGTGGGTTCGCCGGTTGTGGAGCCGCCTCCGGTGGAGCCGCCGCCGGTTGTTCCGCCACCAGTGACGCCGAACCAGGCGCCGGTGTCGCGGGCGGGGGCGAACCGGGATGTACCGATCCGGCGGGTGGCGACGTTGGATGGCAGGGCGAGTGCGGACCCGGACAACCGGCCGCAGCCGTTGACCCATGCGTGGACGCTGCTCAGCAAACCGAACGGCAGCCAGCTGGCGACGGCGGGCATCGTCAACGCCGGGCAGGCGTTGGCTTCGTTTACTCCGGATGTGTTCGGCGAGTACACGTTCCGGTTGACGGTTTCTGACGGCGCGCTGGCGGGGACGTCCGAGGTCGTGATCCGCTGCGTGAACCAGTTGCCGGTGGCCGATGCGGGGCCAGATGCAAATACTCTCGTGAACCGGACGGTGATTCTGCAGGGCGACCAATCCTTCGACCCGGATGGAGACCGGATCAGCTACGCCTGGCGGCTGCTGAGCGCGCCGGCGGGCAGCGCGGTGACCACGGTGCGGAACAGCTGGACGGTGCAGCCGTACTTTATTCCGGACCGGCCGGGGACGTACCGGTTCTCGTTGACGGTGCGGGACGGGCTGGCGGAGAGCGCGCCGGACCTGTTCGATGTCAACGTTTACGAAACGAACCCACCGGCGAGCCCGGCGCGGGCGGCGGCGGCGCGGAGCGTCTTCCCTGCTCCGATTACGGGTCCGGCGGCAACGACCCCGGTCGTGTGGCGGATTGTGAGTGTGGCGCGGGATAGCCGGTTGAACGAGACCGACGTGAACAACGGCCGGTTTGTGCCGGACGTGCCAGGCTTCTATGTGCTGCGGCGGGAGGGGGAGAGTTCGGCCACGAACTTCGTCTTCGCTTCGGCCGCGGCTTGCGATACCGATGCGGACGGGACGGTGAACGAACTCGATCTGCAGCTGCTGATCGGGCTGTTCGGGAGCGCCACGGCGCCGGAGGTGTTGGCTTGTTCGGCGCCGCCGCCGGTGACCGTTCCGGAGCGGCCGTACTTCCACGCGGAGCCTCGATTGATCCAACTGACATGGCAGCGGGGGACTCCCGTGCCGGAGCCGCGGACGGTGTTCCTGGACGGCGACGTGGCCGAGTACCGGGTGACGGTGGTGGGCCGGGGCTTCATTGTGCCGACGCCGGCGCAGGGTTCGCTGCCGACCAACGACCGGGTGGCGCTGCGGTTTGCGCCGGGGTCACTGGCGCCGGGGATCTACGAGGATCAGGTGGTGTTCGTGCCGTCGGGCGGGGCGGAGGCTGTGATCGTGCGGGTGCTGCTGACGGTGATTGATACGCCGCAGTTGCTGGTGGACCAACGGCCGCTGGTGTTCCGGTATCGGCGGGGTGGGGCGATGCCGGCAGCGCAGACGCTGTACGTGACGGCTACGGCCAAGCCGATCCGCTTTGAAGCTGCGGTGGCGACGGGCGCCTGGTTGATGGTGAATCCGGGGTTGGCGCAGATTCCGGCGAACCTGCGGGTGGAGGTGGACCCGCGGACGCTGGCGCCGGGTACGTACAGCGGGCTGATTCGCGTAACGGCGGCCGAGGCAGCGAACTCACCGAAGGAGGTGCCGGTCACGTTGATCGTCGAGTGAGGGCTAGGAGCTGGTGTGGTCGTGGACGATCTTCCAGCCCTGCTTGGTTTTGCGCAACACCAGGGTGAATTGGCCGGTGGCGTCGCCGCCACCGGCCGCCGAGCGGGTGAGGAAGAACTTGCCGAGGACAAGGGCGTGGTCGGCGCCGAGCGGGCGGGATTCGAGGATCTCGAAGCGAAGCTTGCCCATGGACTCGGGGGTGCCGTAGGTCTTTTTATAACGGGCGAGGACGTCGGCGTAGCCCCGATTGAGAGCCTTGCCGAAGAAGGTGATTTGGGGCGAGTTTTCGTAGGTCGCCGCAAACGCATCGAGGTCGCCACGGTTCCAGGCAGCGGTCTGTTCGGTGAGCACGGCGCGGACGGCGGCGTCTCCGGTTCGATTCTGCGCGCAAAGAGGAAGGGTAAAAAGTAGGGCCAATACCAGACGCATGGTGAGAACAATTATACTTGCAGGTTCAGGATGTCCAATCTCTCCCCCAACTCGCCAGCGGAACTGGCGGATCTCTTGCGCAAGGCGAGCGCGCACGGCCACGCAGTGGAATGCGGTGGTAACTTCTCGAAGGCCCTGTGGGGCGGACCCGTCCGCGAGGCGGACCTGCGGATATCGACCGCGAAGCTGAATACGGTGCTGCAGTACGAACCGCGGGACTTGACGATCTCGGTGGGGGCAGGCATGTCCTATGCAGCGTTGACGCGCTTGGTGGCCGGCAACCGGCAGATGATCCCGCTGGACCCGCCCTACGCCTCAAAGGCGACCATCGGCGGGGTGATTGCGACGAACTTAAGCGGCAGCCGGCGGCGGCTGTTTGGCACGGCGCGGGACCTGGTGATCGGCCTGCAGTTTGCGACGATGGAGGGCAAACTGGTGCAGAGCGGCGGCATGGTGGTGAAGAACGTCGCGGGCCTGGACATGGGTAAGCTGCTGATTGGCAGCTATGGCACGCTGGGGGTGCTGACCTCCATCAACTTCAAGCTGATTCCGACGCCGCCCGACAAGGCAACTTTCGTCCGCAGTTTCGCGACCGCGGCCGAGGCGGTGGCAGAGCGGAACCGGCTGCTGAGCAGCGTGCTGCAGCCGGCAGGCATGGACCTGTTGAATCCCGCGGCGAGCGAGATCCTGGGGCATAAAGGATTTCTGCTGGTGCTGCCGGTGGGAGGCAGCGGGGTGGTGATCGACCGGTATAAGCGGGAGCTAAGCAGCTATCATGTCGCGCCGAACGATATGCTGATGGGCCGGATGGCGGAGTTTTCCGCGACGTTTCTGGCGCAACACGCCAAAGGAGCGGTGGCACGGATCAGCACCCGGCTGCAGGGCTTACTGCCGTTGCTCGAAACGGAGAAGCGGCCGCTGGTGGTACGGGCGGCGAACGGCGTGGCGTATCTGCATCTACAAAATGCACGGGAACCGTTTCCGGGGGTTCTTGAGGCAGGTGAGGAGCGGCAGGCCACGGTACAGTGGCCGGAGCCGGGGGGCGATTTGGCGGTAATGGAGAAGATTAAGCGCATGATGGATCCGCAGCATCTGCTGAACAAGGGGCGTCTCTATGGCCGCATCTAATTTGAACAACTCCGAAGCGCCGCTGCAGAAAGATCTCGACAAATGCGTCCATTGTGGGCTGTGCCTGAATGCTTGCCCGACGTATCGGGAACTGGGCGTCGAGATGGATTCGCCGCGAGGGCGGATTTATCAGATGGTGCAGATCACCACCGGCCAAGCCGAGATGAGCGATGCCTACGTGGAGCACATGGACTTGTGCCTGGCGTGCCGGGGCTGCGAGACGGCGTGCCCAAGCGGGGTGCAGTACGGGAAGCTGATTGAAGCGGCGCGGGCGCACATCGAAGAGAACCGGCCGCGGCCGGCGCTGATCCGGCTGTTCCGTTGGTTCATCTTCGGGCAACTGCTGCAGACGCGGTGGATGCTGGCTTTGGCGGGCGCCGGGCTTTATCTGTATCAGGTTTCAGGGATCCAGAAGTTTGTCCGCTCGACGGGGCTTTTAAAGCCCTTCGGGAAGCTGGCGGAGATTGAACTGCTTTCGCCGAACGCGGAAGCGCCGTTCTTCTTCGGACAGATCGGCAAGGTGTTTCCGGCCGAGGGGACGCAGAAGTACAAAGTGGCGTTTCTGGCCGGGTGCATCCAGAACGTTTCGTTCGCGCGGCTGAACGAGGCCACGGTGCGGGTGCTCCAGAAGAACGGCTGCGAAGTGCATATTCCGGCCGAGCAGGGCTGTTGCGGAGCGCTCCACGTGCACTCGGGCCGGAAGGAAGACGGCCGGAAGTTGGCGCGGAAGAATATCGACGCTCTGGTGGACGGCGGGTTCGACGCGATTATCAGCAACACGGGCGGGTGCGGGTCGACGTTGAAGGAGTATCACGAACTGCTCGAAGAGGACGCGAAGTATCACGACCGCGCCAAGGAGTTCGTGAAGAAGATGAAGGACGTGAACGAGTTCCTGGGTTCGATTGAGTTGAACCCGAAGATGGGCGCCGTGCCGATGACGGTGACCTATCAGGATTCGTGCCACCTGGCGCACGGGCAGAAGGTGCGGGTGGGTCCGCGAAAGATTCTGGGGGCGATTCCGGAGCTGACCTTCAAAGAGATGCCGATGAGCGACCTGTGCTGTGGGAGCGCGGGCATCTACAACGTGGTGCAGTCGGAGATGGCGAGCCAGTTGTTGAAAAACAAGATGGAGTACGTCAACGGGACGGGGGCGGCGGTGATTGTCGCTTCGAATCCGGGTTGCATGCTGCAGTTAGATGCTGGAGCGCGGCTGCACGGGACGGGGCAGCGGGTGATGCATGTGGTGCAGGTGCTGGACGAGGCGTACAAGAATTATTCCGCTTGACAGAAAGTACTTTGCATAGCAAAGTATTGTCATGTCCACTTCTCCTAGCGCCTTATGGCGTCTCCATTTCTCCCGTCGTTGGCCGATGGGGTTGACGATTCCTGATGATGATGCGAGCTGGCCCGAGGCGGAACGCCGCCTGCTGGCAGACTCGTTGCGGCAGTTTCAATTGGGCGAGGGTTCCGACGGGTGTAATCTGCTGCGGTTTGCGCGGACGTTTGCCGAGCGGGTGGGGGATGCGGATTTGCCGGAGGCGGTGGCGGGGTTGATTGCCGAGGAGCAGCGGCATTCGCGCTGGCTGGCGCAAGTGCTGCGGGCCCACGGGGAGCCGTTGTTGGGGCGGCACTGGGTGGACGGTGCGTTTCGCTTGCTGCGGCGGACGATGGGTTTTGGGTTTGAAGTGGCAGTGCTGGTTTCGGCCGAGGTGGTGGCGGTGCCTTATTACACTGCCGTGGGCCGGGTGACCAGTTTGCCGTCGTTGCGGGCGATTTGTGCGCGGGTACTGGAGGACGAAGCGTTCCACCTGCAATTTCAGGCGCATAACTTGAGTCTGGTGGTGCGGGATCACTTTGGGCTGCGTCATGCGATGCACCGGGCGCTGCAGGGGTTGATTGGGCTGGTGGTGTGGCAGCAGCATGGGCGGGTGTTGGCGGCGGGCGGGTATACGTTTACCGCATTTTCTCGGGAATGTAACCGTTTGCTGCTGGAGGTGCAGCCAATGTCGATTCGATTCCGCCTCAGCGTAATGATGTTGCTTGAGTACATGGTTTGGGGAGCCTGGTATCCAGACTTCTCGGCCTATCTCGGCTCGGTTTTGAAGTTCTCGGATGGTCAGGTGGGCGCGATTTATGCGCTGTTGCCGATTGGTTGCATGGTGGCGCCGTTCTTTGCCGGGCAACTGGCGGACCGCTATTTTTCGACAGAGAAATTGCTGGCGGCGCTGCATTTGCTGGGAGCCATTCCCCTGTATGTCGTAGCGTCGGCGACGAACTACGACGGGGTTTGGGTGTGGATGCTGATCTGGTCGCTGCTGTATGGCCCGACGTTGGCGTTGACTAACTCGATCTGCTTCCACCATATGCCGGAGGCGGAGGGCGAGTTTGGCCTGGTGCGGGTATGGGGCACGATCGGCTGGATTGTGGTAGGGCTGCTGCTGGGCGTGGGGCTGCGCGAGGGAGCGCCGCACCTGCTGGGGCAGTTCCAGGGCTTTGACGGGATGTGGCTGGGGGCGGGGCTGTCGATCATTCTCGGCGTCTTCTGCTTCTTCCTGCCGCATACGCCGCCGGCGCAAAAGAGCGGGTCGCCGTGGGCGTTCCTTTCCGCGCTGAAGATGCTGAAGGACCCCGAGTTTGCGATTTTCCTGGGCATCGCCTTTGTCGTGGCGACCGAATTGATGTTCTACTTCGTGCTGACCGGGCCGTTCCTTTATGCCGTAGGGATTTCGCCGGGCTCGGCGCCGGCGTGGATGGCGTTAGCGCAGGCGGCGGAGATTATCACGATGATCGGGTTGCCGTGGATGTTGAAGCGTTGGGGCATCCGGGGGACGATGATGGTGGGGATTTTGGCTTGGCCGATCCGGTACGCCGTGTTTGCGCTGGGGGGACCGCTGTGGCTGATTCTGGCTTCGCTAACGCTGCATGGCCTTTGCTACGTCTGCTTCTTTACGGCTTCGTATATCTACGTCGACCAGGCCGCTGAGCCGGAGAACCGGGCTTCGGCGCAGGGCCTGATCACGTTCGTGCTGCTGGGCGCGGGCATGGTGGTGGGCAGTTGGTTTGCGGGGTTTGTGAGCGATATGTTCTCGATCACGAACGCGGCCGGGGTGAAGACCGTGGACTACACGAAGATCTTCCTGGTGCCGCTGGGTTTGACGGTGTTGTGCGCGCTCCTATTCGTGGCGTTCTTCAGGCCGCGGGCGAAGGCGTAAGCAGGGAGAAGCGAGCGCCGGTGGGGTCGCTGAGCATGGCTAGGCGGCCGACGCCAGGAGCGTCGAACGGCGGGGCGAAGATGCGTCCTTCGAAGGCCCGGGCCTGTTCGATGTTGGCATCGACATCGGTGGACCAGACATAGAAGCTCCAGAACGACGGCTTGTCGCCCCAGTCGGCATCCATCTCGAGCAGCCCGCCCCAGTCCTGACCTCCGGCCGAAAAGATCTCGTAGGTGCCCGGGGCTCCAGGGTGCGGCTTGGTGGACCAGCCCAGGAGCGCCTCGTAGAACTCCGCGACCTGCGCGATGCCGCGGGTGGCGAGTTCCACCCACAGCACGGCGTTCGGCGTCCGCATCCGTTCCACCCCCGGCAGAGTGCCCGCCTGCCAGAGAACGAACTCGGCCCCCTGCGGATCCGTCACGATCGCCATGCGGCCGTATTCGCCGACGGCAAATGGCCCCTGGGTCACCTTGCCACCGAGGCCGTCGACGGTCGCCGCGGCGGCGTCCACGTCCTCGACCGCAAAGTAGATGTTCCATCGGACCTGCTCGTCGGGGGCGGCGGGATAGGCGGCGGCGACGGACGTCCCTCCGAGCTGGAAGACGGTATAGTCCGGCTGGGTTTCGACAGCGGACCAGCCGAAGAGCGTCGCGTAGAAGCGTCTGGCGACGTCGCGGTCCGAGGTCGCCAGTTCGAACCAACAGGGCGCGCCGGGGGTCATACTAGGCGACCTCGTCGGCGGTGGGGCCATAGATGGAGGGGACGGGGATATCGAGCAGCCGCATATAGACCGTCAACTGGCCGCGATGGTGGGCCATGTGATTGATGACCATGCCGCGGAGTACCGCAATGCGCGGCATGGCGAGGAACACCTTGCCTTCGGCTCCCTTGAGGGTCCAGGTCTGCATCAGGTCCTCGTCGGAGGTCTTGGCGAGGGCAGCGCGGAAGGATTCGGCACCGGCGTCAAACAGGCCGAGCAGCTCTGCGGTGGACTGGGGCTTGGGCTGCTCGAAGCCGGCGGAGAGATCGAGTTCCGCGGTGTTGATGGTCGTGGCGCCCCAGTGAGGCATCTGCGCCACGTGGGTGGCGAGTTCCCCGAGCGACATCGATTTCGGATGGGGTTTGTAGTCGAATTGGTCGGCCGGGAGTCGCTCCAAACAGCGGCGGAGGGAGGGCAGTTCCGATTCGAGTTCATGGAGAAGAGAAGGCGAAAGTGACATCAGGAAGATTCTGCCTGATGCCACTGGAGATTACAAGGGCTCGAGGAGATTTTTTAGATCCATCACGCCGGCGTTGACGGCATTGCGGTAGACGGCGAGGTCGGCGCTCCAACTGAGAATGCGGAAGCCGATGCCGTGCCACTGGCGGGCCTGTTCGGGGTTGCCGGGCTGGATGGCGGCGACCTTGCCATGCCGGGCGGCGGCGGCGACAACGGCGGCGAGCGCGCCGAGGAACTCCGGATGCTGGAACTGGCCGGGGATGCCCATGGCGCTCGACAGATCGTAGTGGCCGACCCAGAGTACGTCGACGCCGGGAGTGCTGGCGATGGCATCAAGATTGGCGAGGCCCGAGGGGGACTCGATCATCGTGATGACGGTCGTGTTCTGATTGGCGCGTGCAAAGTAACTGACCGGGTCTGGGACCATGTAATCCGAGTGGGCGGTGCCGAGGGCGATGCCGCGTTTGCCCATGGGCGCGTACTTACAGGCGTCGACGATGGCCTTGGCCTGTTCGGCGTTTTCGACGTTGGCGACCATGATGCCGAGGGCGCCGGCGTCGAGGGTGCGCGCGCAGAAATGGTAGAGATTCTGGGGGATGCGGACGAAGGGGGCGATGTCGGTGGCCTTGAACCAGGCGCAGAGATCGGCGATGTGGCCGGTGTCGAAGCCGGTGTGCTCCATGTCGATGACGACGAAGTCGAGGGGCGTGGTGGCCAGGATCTTGGCGACGCCACGGGTGCCGAACTCCATGATCATGTGGCCGACGGCGGAGCCGCGTTCAGCGAGGGCCTGCTGCAGGCGATTGGGTTTCATTGATACCTCTGCAATTTAGATTGGAAGCCGGGACGGGTGAGGACGGCCCGGTTGACGACGCCGCCCGGGGCTGGGCGATCTCTTCGGTCCAGGGGAGGCCGTGGGGGGTGACGATGACGTTCTCCATGGCGAAGAGCGGATGATCCGGACGGGGCGGTTCCTGCTCGAAGACGTCGATGCCGGCTCCGGCGATCCAGCCTTCCTGAAGGGCCTTAACGAGGGCCGCTTCGTCGACGATGGGGCCGCGGGCGGTGTTGATGAAATTGGCGGTGGGCTTCATCATGCGGAAGAGGCGCTCGTTGACGAGGCCGCGGGTGGACTCGTTGAGGAGCGTGTTGACGCAGATGAAATCGCTTTCGCGGCAGACGGTTTCGAGGTCGACCATTTCGACACCTTCGACGGCGTCGACGTAGGGGTCGTGGGCGAGGAGGCGGGAGAAGCCGAAGGGTTGGGCGAGGCGGAAGAGTTCGCGGCCGATGTTGCCGCAGCCGATGGAGCCGAGGACCTGGCCGCGGAGGTTGCGGCCGAGGCGGGGGAGGTCGCCGCGCCATCGGCCTTGGCGGGTGATGCGGTCCTGAATGAGGAGGTTCTTGGCGAGGGCGAGGGCGAGGGTGAGGATGGCTTCGGCGACGGGGGTGCGGACGGCGTTGGGGGTGATGGCGAGGACGACGTCGGCGGCGGTGAGGGCTTCGGTGTCGATGCGGTCGTAGCCGACGCCCCAGCGGGCGACGATGGCGAGGCGGTCGACGCCTTGGAGGCTGGCGGCATCGATCTTGGTCGAGAGGGCGAAGACGGCGTCGTAGCGGTTCAGGACGGCCGGGGTGGCGTGGTTGCCGGGCATTTCGGGCATCGCTTCCCATTCGAGATTCGGCACGGCGAACTTGGCTTGGACGACGTGTTCAAAGCGCCCTTTGGCGTCGACATAGAAGTCTGGAGTTACTCCGACACGGAACGGTTGCATCCTGAGAAGCATACAATATCGGGGTGACTCGCCGGATCTTCAACGCTTCGCTGGCGGCAACTGCGTTCGCCGCGGCTCCCAGCAAACCGAACGTCGTGATTGTGTTGTGTGATGACTTGGGCTACGGCGACGTGGGCGCCTTTTTCCCAGCCGCGAAGGTGGCGACGCCGCGGATGGATCGGTTGGCGCGGGAGGGAATGCGGTTTATCGATGCGCATTCGCCTTCGGGCGTTTGCACGCCGACGCGTTATGGCCTGTTGACGGGCCGCTACTGCTGGCGCAGCCGATTGAAGCAAGGGGTATTGAACGGGTACTCGCCAGCGCTGATTGAGCCAGGACGGACGACGCTGGCGGCGTTGTTGTTGGCGCAGGGGTACCGGACGGGGGGATTCGGGAAGTGGCACCTGGGATTGGGTACGGAGGAGAAGGTCGACTTCGCGAAGCCGTTTTCGCCGGGGCCGGTGGAGTATGGGTTCACGGAGTATTTCGGGATTCCGGCGTCGCTCGATATGCCGCCCTACGTGTTCCTTGAAAACAACCGGGCGCTGGAGGCGCCGACGGCTTCGATTGCCGATAATGGCGAGGTGAAGCGCGGGCCGTTTTGGCGGGGCGGGCCGCGATCGCCGAGCTTCCAGATGGAGGACGTGCTGCCGAAGATTACCGAGCGGGCGGAGCAGTTTTTGCGGAGCGCGGCGAAGTCGGCGCGACCGTTTTTTGCCTATGTGCCGCTGCCGGCGCCGCATACGCCGTGGGTGCCGTCGAAGCCGTTTCAGGGGAAGTCGAAGGCGGGGCTGTATGGGGATTTTGTGAGTGAAGTGGACGCGACAATTGGGCGGATTGCGGACGCGGTGGCGGGGACGAATACGCTGCTGATTGTGACGAGCGACAACGGGGCGCCGTGGGAGCCGCGCGATGCCAAGGAGGCGGCGGGACACAGTGCGAACGGGACCTGGCGGGGGCAGAAGTCAGATATCCAGGAGGGTGGCAACCGGGTACCCTTTATCGCGCATTGGCCGGGGCGGATTGCGCCCAACAGCATTTCGACGCAACTGGTTTGCTTGACGGATTTGTTTGCGACGGTGGCGGAGCTGACGGGGGCGAAACTGGCGCCGGGAGTGGCGGAGGATAGCATCTCCTTTGCTCCGGCGCTGCAGGGGCAGTTGTCGCCGAAGCTGCGGACGGCGGTGGTGCATCATGCCGGGAACGGGATGTTTGCGATTCGGGATCGGGAGTGGAAGCTGGTGCTGGGCCGGGGGTCGGGTGGGTTTACGGCGCCGGTGAAGGTGGAGCCAGGGCCGGGGGAGCCGGAGGGGGAGCTGTATCATGTGCTGTCGGATCCGCGGGAGGAGCATAACGTGTATGGGGAGCAGCCGGCGGTGGTGGGGCGGTTGAAGGATCAGTTAGCGGCTTGGCAGCGGCAGGGGCGGAGCCGGTAGAATAAGGC
>LNFE01000199.1 GCA_001464575.1 Acidobacteria bacterium Ga0077553
CAGCGAGAACCATGCGCTGCTCATACTCTCCATCGGAGCGATTCTGCGAACCGCGCTGCGCGGACGGGATTGCCGGGCCTATGGCAGTGATCTTCTCGTGCGGATTGAATCGGCCGACATCTCGAGCTACCCCGATGCGATGGTGATCTTCGGCCCTACCCATTTCGCCGAACGCCGCAGCCTTGCGGTGGATAATCCCGTGCTGCTCGTAGAGGTCCTGTCCCCGACGACGGAGGGCTACGATCGTAACGAAAAATTTCCCGCTTACCTGCAACTAGGTACCCTGCGGGAGGTGCTTTTCATCGCTCAGGATCGCCCTTCTGTCGAGTATTGGAAGAAACAGGATGATGGCTGGATTTCGGCTGCAGTGAGTGGGCTAGACGCTGTGATTGATCTGCAGCATTTGAACGTGAAGATCTCGATGTCCGAGCTCTACGCCGACGTCCGTTTCGCTTCCTAAAGAGTCAACTCGAGAAACAGGGCGCCAGGTACGGGATTGACGGTGTACGGTTCAATTTCGTTGAAACCCATCGCGCGGTAGAGGGCGACGGCGGCTGACATGCTGGGCAGGGTATCGAGGCGCAGGGCGTGGTAACCGGCTTGACGGGAGGCCGCGACCACTATCTCTGCGAGCGCCTTACCGAGACCGCGACCCTGGAAGCCCGGACGGACGTAGAGGCGTTTCATTTCGCCAATCCCTTCGGCCCACGGGCGCAGGGCAACCACGCCGGCGAGTTCGCCATCTACCTCCGCGAACCAGATTCCGGTGTACTTGCCCGGCAGCCCGGCCAGCTCTTCCTCGAAGCTCTGGAAGCAAAGGTCGATGCCGAGGTGCTGCTGATACTCGCGGAAGAGGGCTCGCACCGTCTCCATCTCATGGGAGGCGGCGGGGCGGATCATTTCTGGTACCCCGGTCCGTAGAGCGCCCGGCCAGGACGGGCTTCGAGCATTTTCGCGCCTTCGAGCACCGGGACGCCGTTGACGAGCACGTGGACGAAGCCTTCGGCGTACTGATGGGGACTGAGGAAGTCGGCTTTGTCGATCACGCGGGCGGCGTCAAAGACAGCGACGTCGGCCTTCATGCCGGGACGGAGGAGACCGCGGTCCATGATCCGGAAGCGGCTGGCGGGGAGGCTGGTCATGCGGCGGATAGCGTCTTCAAGGGTGATGACGTTACGCTCGCGCACGTAACGGCCGAGGACGCGGGCGAAGGTGCCGTAGCTGCGGGGATGGGGAACGTCGACGCCGAAGAAGGGGATGCCGCCGTCGCTGGCGATCATGGTGAACGGGTACTTCATGATGCGCTCGATATCCTCTTCGGCGATGGCGTGATAGACGCAGGAGCAGCCGCCTTTTTCCTGGAGTTCGATGGCGGTTTCGGCGGCGTTGGCAAAGTTGACTTCCCTGCCCCGGGCGCGAGTGACGTCGGCGAGGGTTTTGCCGGCGAGGGAGCGATCGCCGGTGCAGCTAGCCATGACGACGTTCTTGGGGTCGCCGGCGCCGCGGTCGGTTTCAATGGCGGTAGCGATTTCGGCGCGCATCCGCTCCCGCTGGCCGGGGGCGGATGCGCGTCCATTTCGGAAAAAGGGCGGCGAGGCCGGTGGAGGAGGCGGTGTAGGGATACTGGTCGATGGTGACGTCGAGGCCGCGAGCGCGGGCTTCGGCGACGAGGCGGACGGTCTCCTTGCTTAAGCCCCAGTTGGCTCGGCCGATGACTTTGTGGTGGGTGACCTGGACGGGGATGCCGGCGAGTTCGCCGATGCGGATGGTTTCCTTGACGGCGTCGACGATGGCGGCGGCTTCGCTGCGCATGTGTGATGTGTAGACGCCGCCGAGTTCGCCGGCAACCTTGGCGAGGGCGGCGACCTCCTCCGTGGGAGTGAAGGCACCGGGAATATAGAATAGGCCGGTGGAGAGGCCGAAGGCGCCGTCGCGCATCGCCTGGCGCACCATGCCTTCCATGCGGATGATTTCTTCGGGCGTCGCCTTACGATCCTTCAGCCCGATGACCTGCTCACGGACGGTGCCCTGGCCGAGCATGAGGCCGAAGTTCGTCGTGGCGGGCACCTTTGAAAAGCGATCGAGGAAAGGCTTGATGGGGTAGGGCGAGCTGCCATCGGGGCCTTCGATGATCGTCGTCACCCCTTGGCGGATCTGGTTTTCCGCCGTCGGCACTTCGAATACCCCACGGCGGCCGTGGGAGTGGGTGTCGATGAAACCTGGCGCTACGATGAGGCCCTTCGCCGATAGGGTTTTCTTCCCCTGCTTCCCGGTAGGGGGACCGACATAGACGACGGTATCTCCGACGATGCCAACGTCGCCGACGAACCACGGGTTACCGCCGCCGTCAACAATACGGCCACCTGTAATCAGAATGTCAAAGTCAGGGGATTGGGAAAGGGCGGGAAGAGCGGAAAGGAGAAGGAGACAGCCGATGCGAAGCATCCCCACAGTGTAAGCTACCGTAGCGCGGCGGCCACACTGTAGCCGGAAAGCTACACTGCTGTATCGGGCTGACTCGCTTCGTTCAACGCTTCCAGCTGTCCCGCGGCTTGCGCCGGGGCGGACGAAAGCATCGAGAAAAACAGGCCCAAAATCAAAAAACCGGCGATAATTGCGGACACCATCATAACTCCCTCCTTGCCACTTAGAGTGCAATCTTACTGCCAATCGTTACAGCGGATTTTGTCACCCTATCGGGTCATTGCTGGTTGCAAGCCCTACTACTCTAAGAACGCGGAGAAGAGGGAAAAGGATGCTCAAGATTTCGTAAATCTTTTTCGGCCTACCCCGTGAGATATCGTAGTTCTCATGATTGTCACGATGGCGTTCGGGAAAATTGGCCTGCCGGTGGCGCTGCCGGACGGCTTTACCTATCAGGTTCTCGAGGCCCGATCCGCCCAAGGTTTGCCCGATGAAGCTGCTGCGCTGGCCGAAGCGCTGGACCATCCCGTGGGCAGGCCGCCGCTGGTGGAGTTGGCGCGCGGAAAGAAGACAGCCGCCATCTCTGTCTGCGATATCACGCGCCCCGCTCCAAATCGACGGGTGCTCCCGCCGCTGCTCGAGCGGCTGGCGGCCGCCGGCATCGCGCGGGAGAACGTCGTGATTCTAATTGCCACCGGACTGCACCGGGAGGCGACCGAGGACGAGATGCGCGAAATCGTGGGGCCGGAACTCTACGGCACGATTCGCGTGGAGAACCATCGAGCCAAGAACCGGGCGGAGCATACCCCGCTGGGGAACACCGCTGCGGGCACGCCGGTCTTCATCGATAGCCGGTTCGTGGATGCCGATTTGCACATTACGCTTGGCTTTATTGAACCGCACCTGATGCTCGGCTTTTCGGGTGGCCGGAAACTGATCGCGCCGGGGTTGGCCGCGGCGGAGACGATCAAGGTGATCCACAGCCCGAAGTTCATGCGGGACCCGCGGGCGACGGAGGGATCGATCGCCGATAATCCGCTGCACCGGGAGCTGCTCGAAATTGCCCACATGGCGCGGCATGACTTTATGGTGGACGTGGCGCTGACCCGGGACCGGCGGATTGCGCAGGTGTTTGCGGGCGACCCGGAGATGGCCCACGCACAGGGCGCGGCCTACGTGGGCGAGACGATGCTGGAGCGGTTGGAGGGTGCGGCCGACGTGGTGATTACGTCAGCGGCCGGGTATCCGTTGGATTTGACCTACTACCAGACCGTGAAGGGCGTAACCGCGGCGAGCCATTTCGTGAAGCCGGGCGGGCGGATCTTAACGCTGTCGGCGTGTACAGAAGGAGTTGGCGCAGCGGAGTTTGCCGGGATGATGGAACGCTTCGCGGAGCCGGGTGCGTTTCTGGAGGCGATTCTCGAGACGCCGGTGGAGGTGGACCAGTGGCAGCTCGAGAAGTTGGCTCTGGTGTGTGAGCAGGCCGAGTTGCATTATTATGTGCCGGGATTGCCGGAGCGGTATCAGGCGGTGCTATGGGGCCGGTCGTATGGGACGGCGAACGAGGCGATTGCGGGAGTGCTGGCGGGGCTACCAGAGGGTGCGCGCGTGGTGGTAGTGCCCGAAGGGCCCTACGTCCTCGCGCGGGTAGGCCCCGCCAGAGAGGTTCCGGTTAGAACATCAGCTTAAGGCCAAGTTGGATGTTCCGCGGACCGATTTGGGTGGAGTTGATGCGGCCGAAAGCGGCGTTGGTGAAATCCATGATGGGATTGCCAAAGACGGTTCGGTTGAGCGGGTTCTGGATCTCAACGCGGAATTGCGTCGAGAAACGTTCGCCGATTCTGTTTTGCTTCATGAAGGCGAAGCTTTCGTCCATCCGCATGGGTCCGCGAACTTCGAGGCCACGGGCGGCGGTGCTGAGCTGGCCGGGGGCCGGGTTGGCGAAGGCCGAGCGGAGGATGTAGGTGTTGCGAGCGGGATCATTGGGATCGTAGCTGTCCATCGAGATGTCCGAGCGCATGTTGGAATTGACGATGTTGGGCCGCAGTCCGAGGTTGAAGTAGGGCAGCGGGTTGGACGTCGTCGGGAAGAGGCGGCCGCCGGAGTTGTAGCTGTTGACGGTGGCCAACTGCCAGCCTTTCAGCAGAAAGTTCACGGCCTTGTTCTGGCTGTCGAACGGAACGTTGTAGACCAGAGAGAACGTGAAGACGTGGGGATAGTCCGACGGATGGTAGGACTTCTCGCGCTGCAGGGCATCCTGCTGGCCGGGGATCTCGTCAAACATAGCCGCATCCGTCAGGAACTTGGACCAGGTATAGGCGACCGTGCCGCTCAAGCCGCGAGCCATTCGCTTATCCAGCTTGTACTGGAAGCTGTGATAGTTCGAGTTGCCGAAGGTTGAGCCGTAGAGGTTTACGTTGGCGTATTGCGGGAAGGGGCGCAGGGCCTGATTGACGCGGGCAAGGCCACCCCAAAGTTGCGAGAACCCAGGAAATGGTTCGGTAATGCCGGCGGCCCGGGCGGCGTCGGAATTGATATTGGCCGTGAGCAGGGAGGCAGGCAGATTCCAGTACTGCTGTGGGAGTTGATTGAGTTGCTGCGAGTTGTAGAGGTGCCGGCCGGCGTTGGCGACGTAGGCAAAGCTCATGGAGATATCGCTGGCGAACTGATGTTCGATCGCAAAATTCCATTGGAGCTTGTAGGGCAGTTGATAGGAAGAAGGGATGACGGCGGTGGCGCCTTGGCCGTTAGCGGCGGTGGCTTCCTTGACCGGGGGCCGGCGGAAGTTCTGTGGGAACCCGCCGTCCCAATTGAAAGCCGCCGAGGTACCGCCGTCGGCAGAGGCGAACGACGCCGTGGTGGCGTAGCCGAAAGCAGGAAGGCCGAGGCCCTGGTTGATGTAGTTCGAGTTAAAGATGCCGGCACCGGCGCGGATCACGGTGCGGTTCGTCAACCGGTAGGCGGCGCCCAGGCGCGGGGCGAAGTTGTTCCATAGGACGTTGAGATAGCGGTTGCCGACGCCGCCTTCCCCACCATAGAGCATCGCTCCGGGCCGGTTGCCGGCGGCCGGGTTGGGAGCGGCGATGTCCAGATAAGAGATTCGTCCGGCGGGGTCGCTGTGGGGGACGACGGGTTCCCAACGGAAGCCCAGGGTGAGGGTCAGCTTGTTGGTGACCTTCCAGGTATCGTCGGCGAAGAAGCCGAAGACGGTGTAGCGGCCGCCGGGGAGTGAATCGCGGAAGAAGGCGCTGGCGGAGTAGGTTTCGCCGAGAAGAAAGCTGGCGAAGGCATCTCCAGAGGCGGGAACACCGGGCAGGCCCGTAGTTTCGCGGCGGTAACGGAACGTGCCGCCGCCGTTGCCGAAGTTCCGGTAGTTGTCGCGATGCCGCTGCACTTCGCCGCCGAACTTCAGGGTGTGGTTGCCGCGGATCATGGTGAGGGTGTCGAGCGCGGTGAAGGTGTGGAAGTAGTTGTCGCTGGCGATGTCGTCGCCGAAGCGGGTGTAGCCTTCGGTGTCGAACAGCACCGTAGGCGCGAGGTCGAATTGCAGACCGCGGAGGCCGAGCTTACCGCCGTTGGGCTGGGTCCACCCTTCGTTGAACCCGAGCGAGAAGTTCGGATTGCGGAACCGCGAGTAGCCGAGGCCGATGTGGTTCAGCGTGGTGGGCGACAGGTTCTGGTCGATGTTCAAGTGGAGCACGTTGGTGCGCACTTTCTGGAGGTTGTAGTTGAGGATAAGGGTGGCCGCCTCGCCGCCGACCGGCAGCAGGCGCGAAGGACCGGGGCTCTTGATGGACGGCCGGAACGTGTCGTTGTACATGCCGCTGACGCGGGTCTTTTGGGTGAAGGTGTGGTCGATCTTGAAGCCGGCGGTGCGTTCGTCGGCGCGCGGGCTGCCGAGCGGGGCGATGGAGTTGTTGACGAGGCCGGGGAGCTCCGGGGCCGGGATGAACGGCAGCATGACGGAGGAGACCTTGCTCAGGCGATTGGCCGGGATACGATTGCCGGCAAAGGGAACGCGGCTGCCCGCGACGGCGGAGCTGGCGGGATCGTAGATGAGGCGGCTGCCGAGTTCGCTGAAATCGCCTTGGGCCATGCGGGAGGTGGGCAGGGTGTTGAGGCCGGCGAGGGCGCCACCGCGGCGGTAGAACTGGTCGAAGGAGAAGAACCAAAAAGTGCGGTCCTTGCCGTTATAAATTTTCGGGATGACTACAGGGCCGCCGAGGGTGCCGCCCCACTCGTTCTGCTTCGACGGGGCGCGGGTGGCCGGGAAGAAGCCGCGGGCGTCGAGCTTTTCGTTGCGAACGAACTCGAAGGCGGTGCCGTGGAACTGGTTGGTGCCGCTCTTCATGGTGAAGCTGGTGACGCCGCCCATGGCGTGGGCGTATTCGGCCGAATAGTTGTTGGTGATGAGCTTGAATTCGGCGATGGCGTCGACGGAGGGGTTCACCTCGGCATCGTTCGAGAGGTCACCGCGGGAGAGGGCGATGCCGTCGTAGTAGATCTGATCCTGGAAACCGCCGCCCCCGGAGATGGACTTGGTCCAGGTGCCGGTGGGGCTGACGCCCGGGGAAAGCTTGATGAAGTTCGAGGGGTTGCGGATGCCGCCACCGAGGGTGAGGGGGAGGTCGAGGAACTGTTTCGATTCGACAACAACGCCAATGTCGGCGGACTCGGTTTGGATGATCGGCACGCCGCCCTGGACGGTGACGCTTTCGGTGACCGCGCCGACCGTAAGGCCGATGTCGATAGTGGCCGTTTGGTTGGTCTGAATTTGTACAGCCCGTTGGACGGTCGCGTTAAAGCCGGCGGCTTTGGCGGTGACGTCGTAGAAACCAATGGGCAGACCGACGAGGCGGTAGGCTCCGGTGCCGGTAGAGACCGTTTCGAAGCGGGCATTGGTGGCGGTGTTGATGGCCTCGACGGCGACATTGGGCACGGCGGCGCCCGATTTATCAGTAATTAGGCCGGTAATGGCACCGCGATCGCCTTGGGCGAGCAGGGCGACAGTGGACAGGACGAACAAGCAAATGACGCGAGAGAGAGGGCTACGCATGGCTATTTTACCCTGGATGTGAAAGATCGGCTGGCTGGCAACACGGGGCTTCCAGCGACAACAGACTAACACAACATTAGGGAAAGTAAAGCCTCATTTGGGCCGTCAGTTTTTCATTTGAAACGGCTGAATGCGAAGGTTGCGAAACGCGATCACTTGCTTCGGTTGGCATTGGAGGCCGATGACGCCTTCCGAGTGTTTCGCATCCTTGGCATCAAGGACCGTTTGGCCGTTGAGCTTCACGACGAAGTGGTCGCCGCGGACGGTGACGTCGAACTGGTTCCAGGCGTCGGGCTTGATCCTGGTGGGCTGGGCTTTGACGCTTTCGACAAGGCTGCCGGTGAGGTAGCCGGCGGGTTGCATGTCCCAAATTTGGAGTTCGTAGCCGGTCACGTGCGGTTGGCCATCCTTCTGGCTGCGCAGGAAGACGCCGCTGTTGACGGTGGCGGCGCCTTTGAATTCGAGTTGGAGGCGGAAGTCGCGGAAGGTCGAGTTGGTAGAGAGCCAGCCGGGTTGGCCGCCGCCGCAGAGGAGGGCTCCGTCGGCAACCTTCCAGTCGCCGGTGCCGGGGGCGGCGGTGGTGGAGCGGGCTTGCCAGCCGTTGAGGGTTTTGCCGTCGAAGAGCGGCGTCCAGGGTTGGGCGGCGGCGAGGGCGGCCGTGAAGAGGCTGAGGGTGAGGAGGCGCATGGTGATTTATTCCTGAGGGAGATCAACCCAGGCGCCGGTGCGGATCGAGGCGTAGCCGGCGTCGAGGATGCGGTTGACGAGGTAACCGTCTTCGTACGTTTCGCGGGGAGTAACGCCGTCCCGGACGCACTCGACGAAGTGGCGCATTTCGGCCTGGTAGCCGTAGGAGAAGGCCTCTTCGGGAAGCGGGCGGGTCCAGCCGGTGTCGGAGTCGGCTTTCTCGATGATGTAGCCGGCGCCGCGCGTGGAGAAGGCGCTGATGGGGGTGCCGCGGGTGACGTCGGTGAAGATGGAGCCTTCGGTGCCGTGAATTTCGTTGCGGAGGTCGAGGCCGCCCTTGGTGGTCCAGGAGAGTTCGCAGTGGCCGAGGCCGCCGGAGGCGAACTGGAGCAGCACCATGGCGTTGTCTTCGCCGGCGGTCTTGTCGTGGTGAACGAGGCGTTGGCCCCAGGCCATGACGCGGACGATGGGATCGTCCTTGCCGAAGAAGTAGCGGGCGCCGGAGATGCAGTGGCAGCCGAGATCGTTCATGGCGCCGCCGCCGGTCTTTTCAACGTCCCAGAAGTGGGGACTGTGGGGGCCGGAGTGAGACTCGCGGGAGCGGACCCAGAGGACGCGGCCGAGGCCGCCGCTTTCGATCATCTCGCGGGCTTTGACGACGCAGGGGGCGAAGACCTCGGTTTCGGCGTAGCCGTGCATCATGCCGGAGGCTTCGGCGGCTTGCCACATTTCGAGGGCTTCGGCGGCGGTGCGGCCCAGGGGTTTGGTGCAGACCTGATGGCGGCGGGCAGCCGAGAGGGCGAGGGAGACGGGTAAGTGCGCTTCGTTGGGGAGGGCGATGATGAAGAGGTCGATGTCGTCGCGGGCGATGAGGTGGGTGAGGCTGTCGGTGGCTTCGGGGATGCCCCAGCGGGCGGCGAAGGCTTCGGCCTTGGCGAGGTCGCGGGAGTAGTTGGCAACGACGGCGTGGCCGTTGACGTTGGCGAGGCCCTGCAGATAGAACTCGGCCACGAAGCCGGAGCCGAGCATCGCGATATTGACGGTTTTCATCCTTTGCAATGTATCATTCCAGGAATGATACTGAGCGCGGAGCAGGTGGCGGCGTACCACGCCGAAGGGTATGTGTTGGCGCGGGGGTTCTTCTCTGGCGAGGCGATTGATCTGTTGCGTCGGGCCGCCAAGGAGGACCGGGCGCTCGATGACCACGCCTTCTCGCGGTCGGACGGCGAAGGTGGGTCGGTGCGCCTGACGCTGTGGAACCACCCGGGCGATTCGATCTACGGGATGTTTGCGCGCTGCGAATCCATGGTGCGGTCGGCCGAGGCGCTGCTGGGGGGCGAGGTTTACCACTACCACTCGAAGATGATTATGAAAGACGCGCGGGTGGGCGGGGCGTGGGCGTGGCATCAGGACTACGGCTATTGGTATCAGAACGGGGTGCTGTTTCCGCTGCTGACGAGCGTATTTATCGCCGTCGACCGGGCGACGAGGGAGAACGGCTGCCTGCAGGTGATCCAGCGGTCGCACGAGTTGGGCCGCATCAGCCACGGGCTGACGGGGGAGCAGGCTGGGGCGGATCCGGAGCGGGTGGCGGCAGTGTTGGAGCGGCTGCCGCTTGTGCACGTGGAGATGGAGCCGGGAGACGCGTTGTTCTTCCATCCGAACCTGCTGCACCGGTCCGATCAGAACACGTCGGAGCATCCGCGGTGGAGCATGATCTGTTGCTACAACGCGGCGCGGAATGACCCGTACAAGGACTCGCACCATCCGCGGTATACGCCGCTCGACGTGGTGCCTGACGCGGCGATGGTGGCGGCGGGCGTGGCGCGGTTTTCCGCGAGTGAGGCGTTTCTCGATCCGGGACGGGACGCTTCAGCGCGCTATTCTGAACGGTGATGAGTGAGTCCCGCCAGACGGTGCGGCATGTCGCGGCGCTGGCGGTGCAACGGGTCGTTTTGACGGCAACGGCGTTTCTGTTTGCGGCAGTGATTCCGCGGGTGATGGGTCCGGAGGTGTTCGGGCAGTTTTCGACGTTGCTGGCGTCGAGCTTGTGGTTTTCGCTGCTGAGCGGGTTTGGCGCGGTGTCGTTGATGACGCGCTTCGTGCCGGAGTTGATGGGGCGCGGGGACCGGGAGGGGGTGCGAAAGCTGGCGTCGAACCTATTGGCGCTGCGGGCGGCGGGCGGGGTGGTCAGCGCGGTGGCGTACCAGGTGTTGGTAGGCCTGTGGTTGGTGGATCTACCGGTTTGGGCGATTGGGTTAACGGGCGTGGCGATTGCGGCGCGGACGTTGGCGAACCTGCCATTCACGCTGTTCTTGGGGTTGAACGAAGCGGCGCGGTGGGGAGCGGCGGACGTGGGCCGGCGGATTCTACTATTTCCGCTGGTGTACGGCGGGTTCGTGCTGGGCGGGCTGACGGGGGCTTGCGGGGGGTTGTTCGCGACGGAGCTGTTGATGCTGGCGCTGGGGCTGTGGTGGAGCCGGGAGTATACCGTGTGGCGGTTGATGAAGCCGGACCTGGCGTTTCTGCGGCCGTTTCTGCGCTTCAGTGCGGCGTTCTTCTGGGCGAACCTGCTGTTGACGCTGTTTCATCAGGGCGGGGCGCCGTTTGTGCAGTTCATATCCGGGGACTACAAAGAGGCCGGGTTTTATTCGATTGCGTTTGGGGCTTATTTGGCTGGGGTTCAAGGGGTGTGGAAGCTGCTGAGCGCGTTTGGGCCGTT
>LNFE01000200.1 GCA_001464575.1 Acidobacteria bacterium Ga0077553
CTGGGGTTGGGGAGCGTGACGGCGGCGGCGGTGCTGCTGGCGTACGGCGGATGGGTGGTGGAGCGGGTGTTCGGGCCGGGCTACGGCCGGGTGGCGGAGTTGCTGCCGAGCGGCGTGGCGAGGCTATTGGCGGTGGCCTGCGATTTGCGGAAGGATTCCGTGGTGGGGGCGGCGCTGTAGGTGGGGGTGTTCGTGGCGGCGGGGGCGATGGTGGTGCCGGTGATCGGTAGCGTAGGCGCGGCGTGGGTGGTGACGGGGGCGAGGGGTGGTGGGCCACCGGATACGGCCTTGGCTGACGGTGGTGGGGGCGGGGCTGGTGCTCGGGCCGGTGGTGCAGCTCGGTTGGTGGGGCTTTCCGGTGTTTGTGGGTTTGTACTGCTCGGTCCTGCTGGCGGTGGGGGTGGTGCGGAAGGAGGAGTTGCGGCCGCTATGGGACGGGCTACGCGGCGGCAGCTCGTCCCCGGCGGATTCGGTTACGCGATGATCGAGTGGATGACTTCGCCGGCAACGTCGGTGAGCCGGAAGTCGCGGCCGCTGTAGCGGTAGGTGAGTTTGGTGTGGTCGATGCCCATCAGGTGAAGGATGGTGGCATGGATGTCATGCACGTGCACCGGCTTTTCGACGGCCTTGAAGCCGAAGTCGTCGGTGGCACCATGGATCGTACCGCCCTTGATTGCTCCACCAGCAAGCCACATGGTGAAGCCATGCGGATTGTGGTCGCGACCCTTCTTCAGCTGGCCGCCGCCGCCGCCGACTTCACGCACCGGGGTGCGGCCGAACTCGGAGCCGCAAACGACAAGCGTGTCCTTCCACAGGCCGCGGGACTTGAGGTCCTTAATCACGGCAGCAAATGGCTGGTCGGAATTCTTGGCATTGACCTTGTGGGCCATGATGTCGCCGTGCGCATCCCAGGGGTCGCCCTTGGCGTAGTAGACCTGCACCATGCGGACGCCCTTTTCGACCAGGCGCACCGCCGTGAGCGCACCGCGAGCAGTGCTGCCCGGACCGTAGAGCTTCTGCGTGGCTTCCGATTCCTTGCGGATATCAAACACTTGCGGGGCCTCAGTCTGCATCCGGAAGGCGGTTTCCATCGACTTGAGCGTGGCTTCCACTTGCGGATCGCCACCCTCACGCTGCAGACGCATCTTCTCGATCTTCTGGAGCAGATCGAGCTCGCGGCGCTGTTCGGTGAGTTCGAACTTCGGGTTGTTGACGTAGCTGATGAGCTTCTTCGGGTCGAAGCTCTTTTCCACCTCAACCTTCTTCGGGATCTCCTTGCCGTCCTTATCCTTCATCGGCATCTCCATCGGCGGCGCTTCGCCTTCGGGGGTGTTGACCTTTGAAGAGATAAATGTGCCCTGGTTGACGGGCGGGAGGAAGCCGTTGCTCCACAGAGGTGGGCCGACGGTGGTGGGCACGTCCGGGCAAAGAACGACGTAGCCGGGGAGGTTCTGATTCTCGGTGCCGAGACCGTAGGTCATCCAGGCGCCGAGAGAGGGACGGCCGGCCTGGTTGGCGCCGGTGTTCATCATGAGGCACGACGGCTCGTGGTTGGGGATCTCCGTATGTACGGAACGAACCCAAGCGATATCGTCGGCGACCTCGCCGAGGTGCGGCCACAGTTCGGAGATGTCCATGCCGCTCTGGCCGTACTTCTTGAACTTGAAGGGGGAACGCATCAGAGCGCCGGTGCCGCGTTCCGTCTTGATCTGCACGCCGGGCAGCGGCTTCCCGTCGTACTTGTCGAGCATCGGCTTCGGGTCGAAGCTATCGATGGTAGACAAGCCGCCATTCATGAACAGAAAGATTACGCGCTTGACGCGCTGCGGGTGGTCGAGCGTGGCGGCGCCCATGGGGCGGCCGGCCCCATCGACGAGACCTTCGGCGCGGGCGACCGACTGATTCACCAGACTTGCGAACGCCATCATGCCGAAGCCATTGCCGATACGGCGCAACGCTTCGCGGCGAGTGGAGGGATTAGAGGACTTGTGAAAAGACATGTTTCTCTCTCTCGTTAGTTGATGAACAGGAACTCGCTAGAGCTGAGCAATACTTTCGCGTACCGGCCCCACACGGTGGGTTCGTACTTCACGGCCGGCGGTGCAGCTCCACCGGGCCCGCGACGGCCCATTCCACCCATCATGCCCATGCCACCAAAATCGGCGGGAGGCGCGTCGGCGGCAGCCTCGGAGGCCGCGGGCTTCGGCTCTTCCGGCATACCCTTGTCGGGCATGGGTTTGTCGGCCTCGTCGACGGCGGGTTTGCTGGCGGCGCCGGAGGCTTCCGGACGACGGCCACGGCCGGGACCGCGGGGCGTATCGGCGGGCGCCTTCTTCTTGCCTTCCTCGTACTCGAGCATCGGCTCGGTCTTCAGATATTCGAGACCGAGGCTGATCTCTTCCGGGGTGGCCTCGCGGCCATAAACAATCTGGTGCAGCTTCTTGATCCGCGCAGTGTTGTTCGGCTCGGCGGCAACCCGTTCGACCAAGGCCTCGGCCTGAACCTGCATGAAGTCGCTGTTCATCAGGAAGAGGCGCTGCGTGGGCACGGTGGTGACGAACCGCTTCTCGGCGCTGATCAGCGGCGTCGGGAAGTCGAACAGTGAAAGATACTCGTCCAGCTTGTAGCGGCTGACCTTACCGTACACCGTGCGGCGCGTCACGGCCGGGGTCAGTTCCACCGACGGCCCGCCGATGGCTTTATCGAGCTTGCCCGAAACCTGCAGAACCGAGTCCCGGATCTGCTCGGCATCGAGACGCTTCTTGTCGGCGCGCCAATACAGGCGGTTGCCGGAATCCTTCGCGAGAGCAACCGGATCGTTCTCGGTCGAGAGCTGGTACACCGAGCTCAGCATGATATCGCGGTGCAGCTTCTTGACGGACATGCCGTTCTTAACGAAGTTTGCCGCAAGGTACTCGAGGAGTTCGGGGTTCGTGGGCCGTTCGCCGGTCATACCAAAGTTGCTCGGCGAGTCGACGATTCCGGTGCCGAAGTGACCCTTCCAGACGCGGTTGACGAACACGCGCATGGCGATGGGCTGCTTGATGATCTCTTCCGCCAGTTCGAGGCGTCCGCTACCTTTCGAGAACGGCTTCGGGTTATCCGGGCTCAGAATGCTCAGGAAGTGGCGGGGGACCTCTTCTTTGAGATCGAAGGGATCGCCGCGGAACGCGAGCTGAATGTTCTGCGCTTTTTCAGCGTCCTTGACGCCGTGGATATAAGGGAAGCCGGGTTCGAGCTTCTTGCGCGCCGCTTCAATGTCCTTGCGGATGGCGGCGATCTGCGCCTGGGTTTCCGAACCGGAGCGCGATTCGAGGCCCCAGCCACGGAAGGCGAGCACGCCGGGCTTGCCGCCGCGCATGCCCATGGCCAGCATGGCGTTGGGGTCATCGTTGTCGCTCAACATGCGCTGGAAGATTTCGGTCCAGAAGCTGGTATCGGCTTCGGGCATCTGCAGCAGGGTGAGGTTACAGCCGGGGCAGAAGTCGTCGTTGGTGACGAAGTTGCTCGGCTTGTTGGTCCGCTTCTTTCGCTTGGTCCCTTCGAT
The DNA here is from genome assembly GCA_001464575.1 of Acidobacteria bacterium Ga0077553. Taxonomy (GTDB): domain Bacteria; phylum Acidobacteriota; class Terriglobia; order Bryobacterales; family Bryobacteraceae. The sequence continues at coordinate 3,548 of LNFE01000200.1, forward strand.
GGCCTTGGCCTGGATGACTTTGTTCTGTTCGTCGATGTCGTAGCGCGTGAGCATCACGGCGACGACCTCTTCCTGGAACTTCTCTGCCAGCCGCTTGGCTTCCGCCGCCGTGCTGGTCTTTTTCTTCATCATGGCCTGCCAAGCTTCTTTGTTCTTGTACTTGTCCGTCGACTTCTCCATGTAGGAGATCCAACGGTCGAGTACTTCGTAATCGAGCTTGCAGGCGTCGACGACGGTCGACTTATCCTTCTTTTGGGGACCGGCGACCTCCCAGACTCCCTGCAGGTAATTCGCCGTTTCAAAGGCCAACGCCTTTGAAAGCTGGGCCGAAACATTCTGCTGGATTTCGCCGAGCATCTTCTGCTTCAGGTCGATGTGCTCTTCAATCTGCTGGAACTCTTCGAGCGTCTTCTTGGGAACAAGGGGGTACTCCTCGTAGATCGTGTTGTAGAAGACGCCGGCGAGAGCGTAGTAGTCGGCGGCGGAGATCGGATCGTACTTATGATCGTGGCAGCGGGCGCAGGCGACCGTTAGGCCGAGGAAGCCGCGGCTAACCACATCAACGCGGTCGTGGCGTTCGTCGGCGCGGGTGACTTCGGTGGAGCCGTTGTCGTAATACCAGGGGCCGAGGCCGAGGAAGCCGGTGCCCGGGAGGGTCTTGTGGCGAACTTTAGGGTCGAGGAGGTCGCCAGCGAGCTGCGCCTTGACGAACTCGTCGTAGGGCATGTCGTCCTGGAAGGCCTGAATCACCCAGTCGCGGTAGTTGAACGCGTTGGGATAAGGATTATGGCCGCGGCGCATGGGATCGAGGCTGCGGTAGTCGTCTTCTCCGTAACGGGCGACGTCGAGCCAGAAACGGCCCCAGCGTTCTCCGTAGTGGGGGGAAGCGAGGAGCCGATCGACCACCTTGGCGAACGCATTGGGAGAGGCATCTTTCTCAAAGGCCTGAATCTCTTCAAAGGTCGGCGGAAGGCCGGTGAGATCGAGGGTGGCGCGGCGGAGCAGGTCGCGCTTCGAGGCAGGGCGAACCGGCTTGATGCCTTCCTTATCAAGGCGCGCGGCGATGAACCGGTCAATCGGCGTCTGGCCCCACTTGGCGGCCGGGATCGCGGGCTCTTTCAGAGGCTGGAGCGACCAGAACTGGCGCGCTTCCGGGCGGATGACATACTTGCCACCGGCGGCGGTCTTCACTTCCTCCTGCACCTTCGCAGTGGCGGGCCATTTGGCGCCGGCCTTCACCCAGGACTCGAGAATCTGAATCTCGTCGTCCGTCAGCTTGTTGCCCATGGGCATCTTATAGCTGGGGTCGGCGTGACGAACGGCGATGAGCAGGGGGCTCTTATCGGCGAGCCCCTCGCCGCTGTCCAAACGAAGGCCGCCGAGAGCGGACTGTGTGTGGCAGCCGAAACAGTTCTTGGCCAGGAGCGGTCGGACCTTGTTTTCAAAGAATTCGGGGGAATTCGGGCCCTGCGCAAAAACGGCGGAGCCGGCCAAACAAGAGAGCAGAACTAGACTGTAGCGCATGGAATCCTGACGTTGGAGGTGAATACAGAACAGGGTTCCGAACGGGGGACCCGGGAGCGTGGCTACAGAGCCAATAGATACGACGTGGCTAAACCTAGTATAAGTTACTCAGGGAGGGTCGCCGCAATCCGTTTCGGATCAAAACGTTTTAAAGTCTTTTTGTTTTGATCGAACAGCCAAACAGCGGTGGCGCCGGTGTAGAGATCGCCATGGCCGACGCCGGCAAACTGCTGGATCACCTTGTCGGTCGTTGGATTGATGCGGGTGATCGGGAAGCCGGATGCAGAAACCCAGATGGAACCTTCGCCGAAGGCGATGGAGCCATCGGCGTTGGGAATGCCGGTTTCAATGGTAGCGCTGACTTTGTTCGTCTTGGGGTCGATGCGAACCACCTTGCCTTCCTTGCGAGAGAGCACCCAAAGGGTTCCTTCGCCGAAGGCCTGCGCGACGGGTTCGACCACTTCAATGCGCTGCGTGACGAGGTTGGTTTTGGGATCGATGCGGAGAACCCGGCCTTCGGCGGGGCAGGTGACCCACAGCGCGGTTTCGGCAAACTGCAGCGTGGTGCAGTTGGCCGGCAGGCGCAATTCGCTTACGATAGCGTTCTGTTCCGGATCGATGCGCGAGAGCGTGGTTTTGTCGTCCGAGAGCAACCAGACGCTATCGGGGTTGGCGGCGACGGCGCGCTTGGCGGTACCGGTGCCGGTGGCGATAGTAGCCGTGACCTTGCCGGAGCGGGGATCGAGCCGGACGAGCGTCTGGTCCCCGCAGTTGGGAACCCAATGCGAGCGGAAGGCGTTGACCAAGCCTCCGCAGGGAGCTTTCAGTCCGGTCCAGGGGTCGTTCAGCTTGTTGGCCTTGGTGTCGAGACGGGTCATGCCGTTTTCGGGTCCATTCGGCAGAAAGGCCATGTCCGCGAAGAACATGGCGTTGGGTGCGCCGGAGACCGGAATTTCGGCCTCCGACTTCAGGTTGACGAACGGGATCTGGATACCGGGGGTCTTGATGCCGGCCGCCGGAGGGGGCGGAAGAGCCCCCTTCTTGTTGGGCTTCTGCGCCTCGGCCTGGAGCAGGCCGAAGGCGAAGAAGCAGAGGTAAGCAACTGGTTTCATGGTTGATTAGAACTCGTAACGGAGAGCGAACTGGATGACGCGAGCAGCAACGCTGGTGGAGGTGATCTGCCCGAAGTTGCCAGGGTTGGCAAGGGTCCGGGTGGGATCGCCCCAGTTCACATTGTTGAACGCGTTGAATGCTTCGGCGCGGACCTGGATCCGGTGGCCTTCAAAGGGCAACGGGAAGTACTTGCCGAGGGACATGTCGGTATTGAACAGCGGAGCGCCGCGGAGGATGTTCCGGGTGCCGACGCGGCCGGGGTACTGGCCGATGAAGGCGTTGACGGCGTTGGTATTGCGGAAGATGCTCGGGTTGCCATTCTGGTCGAAGCCGGGCCCTGATTCGGGGAACGTGGCGCCGGGTTTGATGATGGCGATGGAGCTGCTGAGGTAGTTGGTCGGGTAGATGCCGCCGGTGGAAATGTTCAGCGGGAGGCCGGAGCGGTACCGGGTAAGCGCCGTAACCTGCCAGCCGCCGACGAACTGGTTGACCCAGCCGGGGGCGGAGTTCAGGAACGTCTTGCCTTTGCCGAAGGGGAGTTCGACGACGGTATTCGCCGTGATGTTGTGGCGGATATCAAAGTCGGAGGAGGCGTAGGAGGCGCGCGGGTCGAACGAGTTCTGGATGATCGCGCCGCCGTTGCCGGCTCCGGATTCAGCCGCCGAGACGATGTCGAGCGAGTGAGATAGGGTGTAGTTGAAGTCGAAGCCCCAACCGTTGGTGACGGGGCGGCGGAAGACGAGCTGGCCGCCGTGGTAGCTGGCGTTGGCGGCGTTGACCCAGGCGCGGAGGCCGGCGTTCTGGAGGGCGAAGAAGGTGTTGCAGCCCGTGACGGAGATGCAGGTGCCATCGGGGCGGCGTTCGCGATCCATATCGTTCAGCGTATCGAGGTCGCTGCCGGCGTAGGTGCTGTAGTTGGTGAAGAAGTAGTTGGCGGTAGCCGAGCCAGGGAAGGTGCGGTTGGCCGCGCCGGGGAACATATTCTCAAAGAAGGGCACGGTGCCGAGGATGGCCGGGTTGGCGCGGACCTGGGCGGGGGTGATGCCGGCTTCGAAACGATCGCGCAGGATGCCGGAGGCTTCGGCCCAGGTGGTGCCGGAGCGGGGATCGCGGAACTCGGTAAGCGGCTGGAAGAAGTCCTGCTGCACGAGGCCCTTGCTGGAGAGGCGGCCGACGTAGCCGACTTCCAGCATCATCTTGCCGGGGAGGTTGCGGGCGTAGGTCATGTTGAGCAGCACCGAGTAGGGCGCGACCAGATCGGAGGAGACCCCGGTGAAGGAGCCGAAGCCGCCGACGATGGTGGGCGGGGTGAACGGCAGGCCGGCGGGCGGCGGGGGCGGCAGGGCGGGTAGGCCGGCGCCATTAAAACGGAACGAATCCGAGAAGTTGGTGTTGCGAGGCTGGGTGACCTGGCTCGCGAGGCCGGGCGAACCGGACTGGTCGAAGTTGACGATCATGTCCGAGCCGTAGCGATCGTAGAGCATCGAGGCGCCGAAGCGGATGACACTTCCCTTCCCGAAGAGCTTGCCGGCGGTGCCGTTGAACTCGGGGGCCCAGGCGACGTTCATGCGGGGGGCGAAGTTGTTCTTGTCGTAGCCGAACCAGCCGGCGCCGTTGTTGCGCGGGCCGCCGGGCGCGAAGGTGAGGCGGGCGGTTGGGAGGGCGTGGCCGGGAATGCCGAGGGCCGATCCGCCGACGCGATCCGCCCAGAGATTCTGCAACGGCACCGTGGGGACCACCTGCACGCCGTTGACTTCGTAAGGCGGGGTGAAAATGGAGTAGCGGAGGCCGTATGTGAGGGTGAGATCACGACGCACCTTATAGGTGTCCTGGATGTAGAAGTCGAGTTCCCGCGTGGCGAAGCCGCGATCAATCGACTGACCGAGCGGAACGGCCTGGCCGTCGATGCCAAAGTTATAGGTGCCGCTGTACTGGTTGATGACGCCGAAGAGGTTGCCGTAAGCGTTCACCACCTGAAGGGCTTCCGTGATGGCGAGGGCAGAGTTGCCGCTGCGCTGACGGATATAAGCGTTCACCGAGTCCTGCATGTCGGCGCCGAGGCCGCGCAGGGTGTTGCGGCTGAAGGAGTAGGTGGGGAAGGCGGTAGCGAAGGAGTTGCGATCGTTCTGGATGAAGCGGAAGTTCACGCCGTACTGCAGGGTGTGCTTACCCTTGGTCCAGGTCTGGTCGTTGACGAAGTTGGCCGTGGGGATGAAGCGGCCGAAGCCGCGGGTGAAGTTCTCGATGCTGCTGATACCGCCGAAGGAGAGGCCCGGGTTTCCATTGCCGGACTGGGCGATGCCGAGGCGGGTGTAGCCGAAGGTGAAGACGTTGACGAGGCTGGGCGAGAGCACGGCCGTGTAGCGCGCCGACAGGCCCTTCGAGTTATCGAGGTTCTTGGCGGCAGCGTCCTGGCCGGGGAACTGGGCGAGCACCTGATCGCGGGCGTTGTCGCCGAGGGTGCCGCGGAGCATCAGGGTGTGACGGGCTTCCTTATCAAGGTTGAAGTCCATCTTGGCGACGTAGGCGCGGTCGTTGCGGGTGAGCGGGGCGTTGAAGCGATAGCCGCCGAAGTTGAGACCGCGGTCGCCACCGGCCTGGAGGTCGTTGGGCGAAGGATACGACTTGAGCAGCGTCAGCATGGCGGGGGAGATGCCAATGCCGAGCGGGTCGACGGCGCGGCCTTCAGCCGGGGTGAGAGTCTGGATGCCGCCGGAGTTGGTGCGGAAGGTGACGATGCCTTCCTTGAGGGAATCCGTGGGAACCGTACGGAGCTGGGCGGAAGCAGAGCGGTCTTTCCGCTCTTCCCAGTTCACGAAGAAGAAGGCGCGATCGCGGATGATGCGGCCGCCGAAGGAAGCGCCGAACTGGTTGCGGATCAGATTCTCGCGCTTCAAGCCGGAACGGTTGGAAAACCAATCGTTGGCGGCGGTGGACTTGTTGCGGTGGAACTCATAGAGCGAACCATGCCACTGGTTGGAGCCGGACTTGGTGACGAGAGAGACCTGACCGCCGGAGGAGCGGCCCTGGTCGGCGCCCTGACCGGCGATGGTGACGCGGAACTCCTGGACGGAGTCGAGAGGGACGGGGAGGGCGGCGAAGAAGCCGCGATCGGTAGCATTGGTACCGGCGGACTGATTGTCGTTGACGTCGACCCCGTCGAGGGTGATGTTGTTCTGGTCGCGGCGGGCGCCGATGACTTCGCCGGTGGCGGTGACGCCGGGCTGGAGGCTCAACAGTTCCACAACATTGCGGGTCTGGAGCGGGAGTTGGCGGACCTGGGTTTCAGTGAATGCGTTGCCGATGGTAGCGTTCTGCGTGTTGACGACGGCCGACTCGCCCATCACGTTGATGGTTTCCGTCACCTGTCCAACTTCGAGTTGCACGTTGATGGTGAGGGGAACGTTTACTTGCAGACGCACCTGCTGCGTCGAGGTGCGGAAACCGGGCATCTGGGTTTCGAGCGTGTAGTTGCCCGGAGGAATCGAGGTGAATACGTAGTCACCGGTCGCGCTACTGACGGTCTTGCGAGGCGTCGAGGTGTCGACATTGGTCAACGAGACAACCGCTCCTGCGATGACGCCAGATTGATTGTCCCGGATCACGCCAGAGAGTGAACTGGTCTGCGCGAGAAGGGGTAAACATAGCCCCAAGCCCAACAAAATACGATGCATGACGGATGCTCCAAGAAATAGGATGAGTCGCTCCGTCGTGGGAGAGGTGCCTGCGTAGGCTAAACCCGGCAAAGGCATGGCGTGGACCTTTACTGAGTGAAGCTTAAGGATAGGAAACGCGTTACGAGAGTGTCAAATAAAAAGGCTCTATGGCCCCTATGTGCTCATACCGCGGGCGTCGATGCGCCACACGGCCTCGACCTGCTGGCCGCGGGTGGCAAAGATGCGATCGTAGAGATTGACGGTGGGATCGCAGTGCGGAATGACAAGTTCCAGGCGGTCGCCGAGAGCGACAGGAAGGGAGGACCGGCGGACGTCGAGCCGGGCGTGTTCATCGCCCGCGAAGGAGTAGACGGCGCCTTCGATGCCTTTCACGACCGGCGGGAACGGCATGTCGGTAGCAAAGGCTTTCAAGCCGGCGTCCAGGATTGCCTGCTCGCGGCCCGGCATGCTGTAGACGGTCGACAGGACGGTGAGGGAGTTGGCGAAATCGTCGAACCGATCGCCGGTGGGGCCGCCAATGCGGTCGTAGTCAAGGTCCATGAACAGGTAAGAACCCGGCTGCAGTTCGGTCAGGCCGTCCATCTCGCCGTCGATATTGTAGGTTCCGGTGGAGGCGCCGGAGAGCCATGGGCACGGGATACCCTTTGCTTCGAGGGCGCGGCGGGTGGCGATAGCGGGGGCCATCGCCTCGAGGCTGGAAGCGGCGCGTTCGGCGAAACCGATCACGTGGGAGGCGTGGCCGGCGTAGGCCTGAATCCCTTTCAGCGTCAGGTGGGGGAGCCGGGCGACGTGTTCGGCCAGCGCGATGGCGTCAGCGCCGGGCGCGACGCCCGTGCGGTTGGTGACGTTGAGGTCGAGCGCGACGTGGAGCTGGACGCCAGCGGCGGCGGCGGCGGCGTTGAGGTCATCGGCGTTCTGGGCGTGGTCGAGGACGAGGATGAGATCGGAGATCCGGCTCGCCAGGCGGACGGCGCGTTCGATGCGATGGCGACCGACCATGGGGGTAGTGACCAGGATGCTGTCAATGCCTGCCGCGGCGAAGGCTTCAGCCTCGCCCAGTTTGGCCGAGCAGGCGCCGGCAGCTCCCGCCTGGAGCGTAAGGTGGGCGATTTGCGAGCATTTGTGGGACTTGCCGTGGGGACGGAGGGCGCGGCCATGATCCCGGGCATAAGTGGCCATCCTTTGGATGTTCCCGTTGAGCGCGTCGAGATCGACGCAAAGGGCTGGGGTAGGCAGGTCCTCCTTGGCCAGCTTGCCCTGGACATCGCCGGAGGCGAGCATCTGCTCCACTTCAGCCCAGGTGCGGGAAGTCGTCTGCAAAAGTGAGGCCATTCCGGTAGCTTAGCGCACGCGCTATCCTGTTGCGATGGAAAGCTTAGGTCGCTACGAGCTACGGGGAGAGTTAGGCCGCGGAGGCATGGGAGTAGTCTACCGGGCCTATGACCCAACGCTGGACCGGGAGGTGGCGATCAAGAGCGTCCGCCTGGAAGGCGTAACGGAGGCGGAGCGAGCGAGCCTCGAAGAGCGGTTGTCGCGGGAGGCCCGGAGCGCGGCGCAGTTGCGCCACCCGAACATTGTGCAGGTCTACGACTTCTTCCGCATCGAAGACCGGGCCTACATCGTGATGGAGTTTGTCCGGGGCGCCATGTTGGAGGCAATGATCCTCGCTGGCGTGCAGCAGAACGTTCCCATGATCGTGCAGGTGCTGCGACAGGCCGCTTCCGCGCTGGACGCGGCGCACGCGGAAGGAATTGTGCACCGGGACATTAAGCCAGGCAACATGCTGCTCGATGAGATGGGCAACATCAAGATCACCGACTTTGGGATTGCGCGGCGCATGGCGGCCGGGGCCACGGAGACGCAGGCGGGGTTTGGCACCACGGTGGGAACCCTGGGTTACATGGCGCCTGAGCAGATTCGCGGGGAGCCGGTGGACGGGCGGGCCGATCAGTTTTCGTTGGGCGTGGTGGCCTATCAGCTGTTCACCGGCCAAATGCCGTTTCAGGCCGACTCGTGGATCGCCCTGTCGTACAAAATCATTAACGAGATGCCAACGCCGGCATCGACGTTTAACCCGTTGGTTTCGCCGGTGATGCAGGCGGCGCTCGAACGGGCGACCGCCAAGCACCCGGCGGCCCGATTCCCGCAGTGTGTCGACTTTGTGGACGCCTTGGCGGCGACGGTGGCGGCGAAACCCGATGCTTCGTCCACTCTGATGAAAAAGGCGTTGATCCTGCTGCCGGTGGCTGCGGTGGTGGTGGCGATTGTATTTGGGATGGTCTGGCGGGCTCGCGACACCGTGACGCAAATCGGCGATGCCCCGCCGCCCCCGCAGCCGGTGGAGACCGCGGCGATCCCAGCCAAAACGGAGGTGCCGACCGGTCCGGTATCGCTGGCGGCGCCGCCCACTGCGGCTCCAACGGCAGCGCCGTCCCTGTCGCTCGTCGTCGACGGGCTGCCCATGGAGTTCGCCCTGATCCCGGCCGCTCAGTTCTTCATGGGTTCGGATGTGGATACCGAAGACCAGCGGCCCCGGCACCTGGTCCGGCTGACGAAGCCGTTTCAGATGGGGCGTACCGAGGTGACCCAGAAACAGTGGAACGCCGTGATGACCGGCAAGGCTACCGGGGCAAATTTGCCGAAGGCGAACGTCTCCTGGAATGAGGTGCAAGGCTTCTTGGCTAAGTTGAACGCGTTGAACGACGGCTTCCATTACCGACTGCCGACCGAAGCCGAATGGGAGTACGCCGCACGGGCGAATTCCCCGGACGACCGGCCGCGGAACATCGACGATATGGTTTGGCACCAATCCAATAGCGGACAGGTCGCCCATGAGATCGCGACGCGGATCCCCAATGCGTTCGGGCTCTACGACATGCTGGGGAACGTGGCCGAGTGGACGGCGGATTGGGCAGACATGGAATACTACCGCTCTTCGCCGCCAGCGGACCCGAAAGGCCCGAAGACGGGCACGACGAAGGTGGTGCGGGGCGGGAACTTCGATTCGCAGCCGATGAATTTATCGGTGACGTGGCGCTTTGCGGATGCTCCGGACGCGAAGTTTCCCGAGATTGGATTCCGGGTGGTGCGGGAGCAGAAGTAGCGGTATGTCGCGCGGATGGGAGAGTAAGGACGTCGAGTCACAACAGGCCGAGCGCGAATCGCGCGAGCGGCCTTCCCCGCCTCCGACCGAACAGGAACGGCGACGGCAGAGCCTAGAGCTATCTCTAACGGCGGCCAAACGGGACTTGGCCGCGGCTAAGCATCCCAGGCATCAGGCGATGTTGGCCGAGGCGGTCCGCCATCTGGAAGCGGAGATCGCTAAGTTAGTCTGAAATGGTGAGTCGGCCGGGGCTCGAACCCGGGACCACCGCATTAAAAGTGCGATGCTCTACCAACTGAGCTACCGACTCACGGGCTCAATAGATAGAATACCAAATACCTTACGCTAAACGTATCTCGCGGCGGTCGATTTTTGCCCAATCCCACACGCCCAGGCCCAGTGCGCCCGCTATTTCCACATGTTCCGGCTGCCGGTGCGTGTAGTGACTGAACTCATCCGGGATGTCCTCAACCAGCTTCTTCATGCCCACGGCCACTCGCTTTTCGTCGAGCACCCGCCAGCCGACGTGGTCCATCGCCACCGGGTCCGTGGCAAAGTACATCTTCTTGTGCTCCCAAACAAACTGGGGCTTGGCGCCGGGGCCGCCGTGATAAAGGCCCTTGATGCCGTCCATGATGTTCAGCACCGTTTTGTTGCGGATCACCGGGATCGAAACCGAAGAGGGGATGAACGCGTTGCAGGCATTGAGCGTGGTCGTCGCATGGCTGCGGTTCACGTTGTTGACGAGGCCGTGCGAGAGGTTCTTCAGTGCCATCGTAATGCCAGCCGATTGGTGGTCCTTCAGCAGGCACAAATTGATGAGCTTGTTGACGTCCTTGGTAATGAAGCGGGAGGCAAAAGAGCGCCGGGCGGTGAGCGAAGCGGGATCCTGACCGGGCAGGACGAGCGCCATCTCCATATAGTGATCGGGGTCGTAGCCTTCAATCGCTTGCTGCAGCTCTTCGTACCGTTCGGCGGCGTGAGTCCAGCGGACCTTTTCGGGCAGCCACTTGTCGAAGCCGGCTTCCAGGAACTCGGCGCGGTAACGGTCGTAGCAAACGATGTCCTGGGACTTGATGCCGATGGCGTTCAAGCTAGCGATAATCTCGCGAACCACCTCCGGGGCGGAGATGACGTGCGGCCGGCCGACCGGATTGAGCTTGATGCCAACAACGTCGCCGGGCTGAAAGAAGAGCTTCCAGGCGCTCTGCCAATCGTCGGCGCCGGTGAGACCCACCATGCCCCGCTGCACCATTTCCCGCACGGGCTCGGCCTGATAGGCGCCGCTGACAATGGAGCCCGCATGCTCGACGGAAACCACCCGGCCTTTGAAGAGTCCCGGGATGCCGAGTTTGCTCAGCTCCGTTTTCGACGACACGCACGACGCCAGCGCCAAAGGTCCGGCGGCCAACGTACCGAGAAACTTTCTACGATGCATGCACAAGCGCGGAGCGTTCATGCCTGACATTATGCGTCACTTCGCCCAGCGCCGCGCGGCACTCCGCCAAGGGCACCTCGCCGGGGTCGCGCGGCCCCGGCCGCCATACCCAGGGCATGGCCAACTGAAGCCCAAACGCGGCGGAGTGGCGAATGAACTCCGCCGCCGAGATGTCGGGCCACCCGCCGTGCCCCGGCGGCACCACGCGCGCTCCCTGCGGATAGAATTCGCCGATACCGACGACTAGTTGCTCCTGATATGGCGCCACGCGACTCTCCAGCACCCGAACGAAATCGTACTCGTCGCCGTAATAATGAAACGTGAGGAAATCGCGCGCGGGGTCCAGCAGATAGGCCCAGCGGCCCATCCACCGGGCGGTCATGCTGCCGATGGAGAACTGAGCGTTGGTGGCGTGATGCACGGCCTCGCGCGTCCGCTCCAAGCGGTCGGCTATTTCGGCGAAACTCAGCTGATGGGCGTCGGGCACGGCGGGGCAGCCGACGCCGGATGGCTCGGCGTACCAGTGTTCGCGCCGCTGCATCACCATCTCCGGTTCATTGATCAACTCATAGCCAAGGACGTTCGGATGATCGTGAACCACCTCCCAGAACGGCGCGAAGACATTGCCAACGAGCGCTTCAAACAGATCGGGATGACGCAGCAGACGGCCATGCCCCTGCTTCACCATGCTGGTTCCTGGAATGCCTTCCGGGCTGAACGCTAGCGTGTGATCGAGCAGGACAAACAGAATGGAGATGCCGTGGCGGGCCGCCGTATCGAGCGCCACCCGCACGGCCGGAGCCACGCACGGCTCCAGCCCAACCGGCCGTTCGCCCATGAACCGGATGCCATTGCGTCCGTCGCAGAAAACGAACCAACGGACTAGGCGGCAGCCGTCTGCGGCGAGGGCGGCGAAGTCGGCGTCGAGCAGGGCGGCGCGGTCCGGCGCCTCTATGCCCAGCGGTGCGCCCGGCGACGCTCCAAAATCCCAGCCATAGTGCAGCCGGAAGTTGATACCCAACTGGAGCGGCGCGCCCTTTACGATTCGGTTGCCCATGTCGTTGTAGACGCCTGGGGTGGGGCGATTGTCGGATGGCTGGATGTAAATCTTTGCCCGCCGCCGGTACGATAAACTAGGGCCTTTAAGGAGATTCCATTGCGAGTAGGGATTATCGGAACTGGCGCGATCGCCAACATGCACGCACGCGCCTACAAGGCGATCGGATACAAGATCACGGTTTGCTCGAACGGCAACGAGGAACGCGGCCAAGCGTTCGCGGCCGCCAACGGTGCGGAGTTCGTTCGCAACTATGAGGACGTCTGCCGCCATCCGGAAGTGGACTATGTGGATGTCTGCACGTTCCCAAGTTTCCGGCTCCAGGCGGTGGAACTCTGCGCCCAGACCAAAAAACACGTGTTGGTGCAAAAGCCGATGGCGCTGAGCATCGAAACGGCGCAACGGATGATCACGGTGGCCAAGGAAGGCGGGATTACGCTGGGCGTCGTCAGCCAGCACCGGTTCGACGATTCGACTCTGTTCCTCAAAAAGGCGATCGCCGACGGCCGCCTGGGCAAGCTGCTGCAGGCCGATGCTTATGTGAAGTGGTATCGGTCGGCCGAATATTATTCCCGCCCCATCAAGGGTTCCTGGGATGTGGAAGGTGGCGGCGCGCTAATCAACCAAGGCATTCACCAGGTGGATATTCTGCTGGCGCTGGCCGGCAAGGTGAAGGATGTGGTGGGCGCGTGGCAACTCGGCGCGATGCATCAGATTGAGTCTGAAGACGTCGTGAATGCACTGCTCCGGTTTGAGAATGGAGCAACTGGCGTGATTCAGGCTTCAACGGCCATTTGGCCCGGCTATTCGGATCGCGTGGAGTTGCACGGCACCAAAGGCACGGCGGTGATGACGGGCGACAAGTTGACGACGTGGGATGTCCGCGATGACTTCGGCGATCCCGCTCCAGTGGAGAGCAAAATCAGCTCCGGCGCCTCGGACCCGATGGCGATTCCGCTGACGCCGCTTGAACGGCAGTTCCGGGATTTTGGCGACGCCTGCCAGAACGGTACGCCGCCGACGGTATCGGGCGAAGAGGGGCTGAAGGCGCTGCAGCTGGTGCTCAGCGTGTATCAATCCTGCCGCGAAGAGCGCCGCGTGGTGATCAGTTAACCCGATGTGGACGGTGCGGGTGCCGGCTTCGAGCGCTAATCTCGGGCCCGGCTTTGACGCCCTCGGGTTAGCATTCGGTCTCTACCTGACTTGCCGGTTCGCCCCGGCCGAAACACTGTCGATTACCGCGCAAGGCCGCGACGCCGGCGAGATTTCGACGGGTAGCGACAACTTCATCTGGCAAACGGCGTTGCGCGTCGCGGCCGATCTCGGCCGGGAGCTGCCGCCCGTGGCGCTCGAGATCGAGAACGACATTCCGCTGGGCAAGGGCTTGGGTTCAAGCGCCGCGGCGCTGACGGCGGGGGTGGTGATCGCCGACCGGATGCTCGGCTTGGGCTGGCCGATCACGCGGATTCTGGACGAGGCCGCCCGGCTCGAAGGCCATCCGGATAACGTGGCGGCCTGCGTGTTGGGCTCGATTGTCGCAAGCGCCATCGACGGCCATGGCATTGCGCGGGCCGTACGCCTGGAGATTCCGGTGCGCTTCGGCGTAGCCGTGGTGGTCCCGGATTTTGTGTTGCCGACGAAAGAAGCTCGTGCGGCGCTGCCGGATAGCTACTCCAAGGCCGATTGCATCTTTAACGTCCAGCGGAGTTCGCTGCTGATTGCCGCGCTGGCCACCGGCAACGTCTCGGCGTTCCCGGCGGCGCTCGAAGACCGGCTGCATCAGCCCTACCGGGCCAAGCTGGTACCGGGCCTCGAAGAGATGCTCAAGCTGCGGGCTCCGGGGCTGTTGGGTTGCGCGCTTTCGGGCGCCGGCCCGTCGATTCTAGTGTTTTTTGAACGCGGCAACGAAGAGGTCTGCGACTTGGTCCGGCAGATCTTCGCGCTGCATGGCCATGCGGCCGAGATACATCATGCACCCGTCGCGCAAGACGGGTTATCCATTGTGGAGTCCTATGCAACAGAGTAAAGATGCCCTGCTCGCCCAAGGCCTGCCGGCCGAAGATCCGGCCCTGGCCCCAGCTTCCCTGCTCCGGTTTCCCGACGGCGGCGAATACCGGATTGAAATCCCCTCGACCGAGGGCCCCAAGGCGCTGACCGCCGTGCTCGATGAAGCGCGGATGCGGGACGTACCGGTACACCGGGTCTCGCAAGGCAGCGGCATCATGCTGCTGACGAACTCCGAGCTGCGCGAGATGCTCGCCATCGGCCGCCAGGCGCGCGTCGAAGTAAACCTGTTTCTGGGACCGCGAGCGGGCTGGGATATCGGCGCACAGAGTGTATCGCCGACGGGCAAAGCCTTTGCCTTGGCGGCACGCGGCGCCAACCAGTTGGTGCAGAGTTTGGAGGATGTGCGGCGCGGCGTCGATGCCGGGCTACGCAGCATTCTCGTGAGCGACATCGGCACCCTGGACGTGATCTCGAACATGCGGGCCAAGGGCCAGTTACCGGCGAATCTGATCATTAAGACCTCGGTGATGATGGCGCCGGCCAATCCGGCCAGCGCCCGGTTGATTGAACAGCATGGGGCGGACACGATCAACATTCCTTCCGATCTGACGCTGCCGCAGATTGCCAGCATCCGCGCGGCGATCACCAAGCCGATCGACTTTTACGTGGAGGCACCGGACACGATTGGCGGCTTCATCCGGCACTACGAGGTGGCTGACTTGATCCGCGTGGCCGCGCCGATCTATCTCAAGTTTGGACTGCGGAATTCGCCGGATGTGTACCCCAGCGGCACCCATCTCGATAGCACCGTGCTGCTGCTCTGCCGCGAGCGGGTGCGCCGGGCGCAGTTGGCTTGCGAGATGATTGCGCGCTATGCGAGCGAAGCCGTCATGTCGCCGCTCGGCGCGGCGGACTTGGGCGTTCCAGCTTAGCCGAAGACGGGGAAAGCCGTTCCCGAAAGCATCAGCTGCTTCTGTTCGGCGGGCACGTCGAGCTGAAGCAGCTTTCGCATTTCAATGTCGGTGTTTTCGATCAGGTCCGAGCCGGCCATCAGCCGATGGGCCGGGATGTGCTGCAGAACCTCGAAGATGTGATTAGGCATCAGCGTCGAAAGGTCGAGATAGATATTCGGGCAGAAGGACGCCGCGACGATGGCGTCGGCGAGGAGCAGACCGCCTCCTCCGCAATGGGCGAGCACGATCTTGAGTTCCGGGTAGCGCCGGGCCGCGAACATGAAGACCGATGGCAACGCATGCGGGATGCCGGAGCCGGTGTGCGCAATGAGCGCCATCTGATTTTCAAGCGCCGTTTCAAACAGAAAGTTGCTGCGCGCGGAAAGCGTATTCAGGCCCTGATACTGCGGTTGGAACTTCAACGCACGGAAGCCATGCACCTCGCGGCACCGGCGCACTTCGTCGCGAAAGAGCGGCTCCGGAATAAAAGGCGTTAGGCAGGCTGCCCCGACGAGCCGGTCCGGATGGGCGGCCACGGCGGCCCCGATCTCTTCATGCGCGGCGGTGTAGTCTTCGACAACGGGGAACGGGATGACGACGGACTTATCCACCGCGCAGCGGTCCATTTCGCGAAGCAGTTGATCGGCAGTTTGGCGGCGGCCGCTGTGGCGGGCGAAGCCAATGTGGGTGTGGGTGTCGTAAAGGAAGAAGCCGTCTTTCATACGCCGCGCCGGTCGCCCCACAATTCTACATGGAGCCGGGGGCTGAGGCGGTACCCCTGTTCAAGGCAGATCGGAGCCAGCCAGAGGCTGCGTTCGCGCAACAGCTCCGGGCTGCGGCCCTCCGGCATCAGGATCACGTGGCCGGGGTCGGCTCCTAGGGTCTCCACCAGCGACCGGATCTCCGCCAGGTCTTCCGGTGCGGCGACCACGAACTTCAGCTGAAAAGCGCATTTGGCCATCAGCCTCCGCAGCACGGGGAGGTTGATCCGGGTATTCTCGTGGCGGATCGCCCAGTCGCCGGCGGGCGTCGAATTGGCGAGCTTGGGGCTGATGCTCATCAGGTCGCAGGCGACGGCGGCATCGACGGTGCCCGCGGTTTCGATGGTGATGTGCCAACCGGCTTCCCGAAGGGCGTGAGAGAGCGGGACGAGTTGCGGCTGGATCATCGGCTCGCCACCCGTGAGCACGGCGTGCCGGGCGGGATAGGCGAGAACTTTGGCGAGGATTTCGTCAACCGGCATCTCGTCTCCCTCCGGCTGCCACGAGGTGTACGGCGTATCACACCACGAACAGCGGAGGTTGCACCCGCTCGTGCGAACGAAGACGGAAGGCACGCCGAGCAGGCCGCCTTCGCCCTGCAGGGAGTAGAAGATTTCGGCGATCTTCATGGGACGAGGGGGTCGGCCACGCCCGCCTCGGCAAAGCCCTTGGCGCGGAGCAGGCAGCTATCGCATTGGCCGCAGGGGCGGCCGTCCGCGGTGGGGTCGTAGCAGCTATGGGTCAGGCCGAAGTCGACGCCGGCGCTCAAGCCGAGGTGGATGATCTGCGCCTTCGACAGTTCGATGAGCGGCGTGCGGATGGTCAGGTTGGTCCTGCCTTCAACACCGGTTTTGGTGGCGAGATTTGCCATGTGCTCGAAGGCGTGGATGAACTCGGGGCGGCAGTCCGGATAGCCGGAGTAGTCGACGGCATTCACCCCGATGAAGATGGTATCGGCCTGCACAACCTCGGCCCACGCGAGCGCGAACGACAGGAAGATGGTGTTGCGGGCGGGCACATACGTGATGGGTATGCCTTCGCCCATCTCGGCGGCGCTGCGGTGCTTCGGTACGTCGATCTCGTCGGTCAGCGCGGAGCCGCCGAAGACGCGCAGGTCGATCCGGGCCACCCGATGGGCGTGCGCGCCGAGGTGGGCGGCAACGCGTTCCGCCGCCACGAGCTCCTGCCGATGGCGCTGGCCGTAATCGAACGAGAGCGCGTAGGTTTCAAAGCCTTCGCGGCGGGCGACGGCGAGACAGGTGGCGGAGTCGAGGCCTCCGCTCAAGAGACAGATAGCGCGGGCCAATGGCTTACTCCTTCTCCGGCAGGGTCCGGGCCAGAAACCAGCCGGCCAGCGGGAGCACACTGACAAAGGCCAGGGCCGTATGAAGGCCGTAGTAATCGGCAACCACCCCGGTGAGCGGGATGAAGATCAACCCGGCGCTGCCCCAGGCAAAACCCATCAGGAGCGCCGACACGGTGCCCGCCTGCCCGGGCACGAGACGCTGGCCCATGAGCAGATTCACGGGGATCGTGAACAGCAACATCAGCCCGCCGAGCGCCAGCCCCAGCAGCGAAAGCCAGCCTTCAGTAAGGAAGAACACGGCAAGGAAGGGCAAGCAACCGAGCATGGAGATGAGGATGACGCGGCGGCCGCCAAACCGGTCGGCCAAGTGTCCCCCCACAAATCCGCCTAGCGCGCCGAAGGTCATGTAGAGGGTTAGGCCAAGCGCCGCCGACTGCACGCTGAATCCCCGTTCCCGGCTCAAATAGAGCGGCAGAAGGTGGGCGAAGCACATGTGGACGACCGAGCGGATGAAGACGAGCAGATAGTGAACCGTCAGCGGCTTCCAGACAGCGCGCAGGGGGGCCAGCGAGATGCGTCCCTTACCCGAGCTCACCGGAGGCGTCCGCAGCGTCTGCCATAGGATCAACGTGATGATCAGCCCGGGAATCGCTCCCAGCCAACTGCCCTCCATGCCGAAGCGGCCCACTAGGAGAGAGAAGAACGCGGGACCGATTGCCATCCCGAGCGTGCCGGAGCTGATGAAGACGGCCATCCAACGGCCGGGGTTAGTGGGGATACCCGCGGTCGCGTTGGCGGTGGCTTGCGGATGAAACGATGCCACCCCGGCGCCACCGAGAAGGACCATCAGAAAAAGCCACGGGTAACTCGGCGCCCAGCCCAGCAGCGAAATGAAAACGCCGGCCATCGCCGGGGCCAGCACGGTGAACATCCACGAGGGGTACCGATCTGACAGGATGCCGTACAGCGGCTGCAGAAGAGAAGAGGAAAACACGAGCGCCCCACCCAGCATCCCGGCCTGCGATAAACTCAAGCCGTGTTTGGCGACCAGGAGCGGTTGAAATCCGCTGAGGGCGCTCGAGTAGAGGTCGATGAAGAAGTGGGCAAAGGCGAGCAAACCCAGGGCGACGAACCCGGACCGCTCGGCGGAAACCACCGGCTGCGCGGCAAGGGTGGCACTGGCGCTGTTAGAACTCATCCAAACCTTCAGTATAGCGAAACCTATTTCATTACCTGGGGTTTGCAGAGTTTATGGCCAAGTTGCAGATCGGTTTCGGGATATGGCTGGCAGCGGTTTGTTGGGCGCAGGCCCCAACGGCGCCGGTCTTGAATCAGCGAGGAGCGGTGAACGCGGTGACGCTGCAGCCAGCGCCCAGCAACGTTTCGCCGGGCGGATTGCTGCAGATTGCCGGCATCAACCTGGGGCCTGTAGCCGGCTTCATCGCCACCACCGCACCGTTGCCGACATCGATCGGCGATCCGCCTCTCGAAGTGCGGATCAACAACCGGCTGGCCCCAATTCTTTCGGCGACGCCGGGCCTGCTGACGGTGCAGGTTCCGCTCGAAACGCCCATCGGCCCGGCGCAGATCGTCGTGCGTCGCGGCACGGAGAACAGCCGGCCGGCGCGATTTAACGTGGTCGCCCCGGCGCCTTCGGTGCGAACGGCGAACGGCGCGGGGTTCGGCGTGGCCGGTCGTCCGGAGGGCGGGGTGCTGCGATTGCTCGCCTCCGGCCTCGGGTTGACGGAGCCCCGGGTGAATGCCGGCGAGTTGCCCTCGGCGGAAGAGCCGGCCATTCCTCGCCAACCTATCCGGGCCAACGTCGGCGGTTTGGCCGCGGAGGTATCGGCCAGGCTCTCCGGTACGAAGGTGGGCGAGTTTGAAGTTGACGTTACCGTGCCCGAAGGAGCCAAGCCGACGGATGTGGTGTCCATCTATGCCGGCAATGCCACCGGCAACCGCGTCGCCCTAGGCGCGGAGTCGGCCGCGACCGTGGAGTTCCTGCCGCTACCGGAAGCGGCCCGCGCGGCCAGGGCCATCGCCGCGAGCGACCTGCGGCCAGGCTACTTAACCCTGAGCGCCCCGCGCAACGCCGAAGGCTGTTGGCCGTCGTGGCTCGTGGACTTCGCCCGCACCTCCGTCCGCGAAGTTCCCGATTGCCCCGCCTCGGCCAATCAGAACGCCCCGAGCCCGTTTCAAGCCAACCCGGACTCCGTGGCGATCGCCGCCTTCGCCGGCCCCGCCACCGGTGCGGCCGCGCAAGGGGTGAGCGACAAATTGACGATTCTGCACCCGGCCAATGCCGAACCGCTGATAGTTAAGCTGCCAGCTCCGGGCTTGGCGATCGGCGGCGGACAGGGCGCCAATCTGAACGTTGTCCTGGCCACCACGCCTCCCAGCAATGTGCAGGTCAACACGGCTACGGGCGAAGTGAGTGAAGGACCGGGCGGGGGTGGTTTACCCGGCGGCGGCGGACTCAATCTGGCGAACCTTTCCGTCGACCTCGGCGATGAGGTGAAGCAGTTGGTAGCGCAGCCGGTGAATCTGGGCCAGGGGGCGATTGCCGTGCTCGCGGTCGACAGCGTGGCGGCAGCAACCAAGGCCAAGGTCGGCATCATCAACACGGCAGCGGAGGTGCAATCGTCCCAACTCTTCCCGGAATCGTGGTTGCCACTGCTGGCACCCGTGCAGACGCAAGGCCCCGGCCTGCCCGGCGGCATACTGCCCGGCGGACCGGGCGGGCCTGGTGGCGCGTTGGGGGCGGCAGTTGCCATCACCCGCGGCGCCACGTTCTTCGATGCACAGGCCCGAATCCGATGCGTTCCTCGGGTTCTCTTTCGCTGGCGGCGCCGAACCCATCGTCCGCCCCCTGCCGGAAGGCACCTTCGTTTCCTCCTGTACCCCGCAGACGCGCCTCTTCAACATCGACCTCAGCCGCCGCGTCGCGGTATCTACCGGCGTCGAGCCCGAGGCCGAAGTGAAAAACCCGTGCACCGCGCGAGCCTTCGCCGTGCTCGACCTCGGCGCCCGCGAATTGACCACCGTGCCGCTGCCAGGCCAAGGCGAGTTCAGCGTCTCCGGCAACAGCGCCAACGAGATGAGCGACTACGTCTACGGCACCAACGCGGACCCGGCGCGGCAAAATCGCTCCGACACCATCTACGTGCGCGACGGCGTCGGCGGCTCCACGTTTCGCCTCGACCTGCCGCCCGAAATCGCTACGTTCACAAACATCACCCCGATTCCCGAAATGACCCTGCTCGTCGCCCAGGCCAACGCCCAGGGATCAAACGTCATCGGCGGAGCGGGCCTGGTGATCTTCGATATCGAAAATCAGCAGGCGCGCCTATTGCCCACCCCGGCCGGGTTCGCAGCGGTCCAGTTATTGAACACCTTCCCGGTCACCCGGAAGCTCCTCGCCCGCGGAACCCGCACCGACCCGGTCGGCAGCCAGTTGCTGCTCTATGACATGGTCACCGGCGACCTGCAGATTCTGCCGAATCCGGAAGGGGTCGCCTGGGTCGGCCAGGTGCCCAACGTTCCAACCCCGGGCCAGCCGCCGCAGCCGCAGCCCCCGGCTCTACAACAGTTCTCGCCGCGGTCCAATGCGGTGCACGTGATGGGCTACAGGGCCAACCGGCAGCCAGCCGGCATGATCCTGGTGCGCGTCAACTAGCCGCGCGGGAACAGCGCCGAATAGGCCTCCAAATACTTCAGCCCCGCGCCGGTGTTATAGATCACCATCCGCTCCTCCGGCTTCAGGAAGCCGCTATCGAGCAGCTTTTCCATGGCCGACAGGCATGCCGCGCCTTCCGGCGCGACGAACACCCCGTCCTCGGTCGCGAGCCGCACCCCGGCCTGCATCATCTCATCGTCGCTCACCGCAATGGCCGTGCCGCCACTCTCGCGCACGGCGCGCAGAATCAGAAAGTCGCCCAGCGGCTTGGGCACCCGGAGGCCGCTCGCCACCGTGTGCGCGTTTTCGAAAAACTCGCTCCGTTCCGCCCCCGCTTCGTACGCCCGCACCACGGGCATGCAACCCTCTACCTGCACGGCGATCATCTTCGGCCGCTTCGGCCCAATCCAGCCCAGCTCTTCCATCTCGGCGAACGCTTTCCACATGCCGATGATGCCCACGCCGCCACCGGTGGGATAGAAGATCACATCCGGCACCCGCCACTGCATCTGTTCGACCAGTTCGTAGGCCATCGTCTTTTTGCCTTCGATGCGGTAGGGCTCCTTCAACGTCGAAACGTCGAACCATCCCTCTTCATCCTTGCGTGCCGCGACGATTTTCGCGCAATCGCTGATCAGGCCGTCCACCAGCGTCACCTTCGCCCCGAAGCTCTTGCATTCGATGAAGTTCGATTGCGGCACGTCCTGCGGCATGAAGATATGGGCTTCGAGACCGGCGGCCGCGGCATAGGCGGCCAGCGCGCTGGCGGCGTTGCCCGCCGAGGGGATCGCCACTTTCTTGATGCCGAGCTCCACACACATCGAAATCGCGCACGACAGCCCGCGCGCCTTGAACGAACCCGTGGGGTTGATGCCCTCGTCCTTCAGCCACAGATCCTTCATGCCCAGCCGCGCGCCAGTGCGCTTCAGCTTTAGCAGCGGCGACCACCCTTCGCCAAGCGAGACGATCGACGGCGGCTTGCTGACCGGAAGCACCGGGGCGTAGCGCCACATGCTGCGCGGCCCGTTGGCGAGCCAATCGCGATTCCAATTCTCGCGCGCCTTCGTCAGGTCATAGCGGACCAGCAGCGGCCAGCCGCCGGCCGAAAGATTCTGCGGCACGCCCGCTTCGTAGCGGTCGCCGGTGATGCTGCATTCCAAATGCGTAACAGTGGTCATAGCCCAGCCTTTGAGTTTCCCACTTTTCGATTCGGTTCCACGCTGGGGCCTCGCTGTGCGTCAATAAGAGTGTGCGCCGTCTCGCCGTTCTGCTGACTCTCCTTGCCGTGCCCGCGGTGGCCGCGGAAATGTTGCTGCTCGCCAATGGGTTCACCATCCGAGCCGAAAGTGTGGAGACGGTCGGCGCCGCGCTGCGGCTGCAGACGGCCTCGGGTACCGTAGAGATTCCCGTCGCGCACGTGGTTGAGCGGGAAGCGATTGCGGAGCCGCCGCCCCCTCCGCCGGCGCCCGCTCCCCAGCCGCCGCCACCCGCCGCGCCTCCGGCACAGGACCCGCTCGAAGCCGCCGCAAACAAGGCGGGCTTGCCGCCCGAGTTCCTGAAAAGCGTTGCCCGGATTGAGTCCGCTTTCCGGCAGGACGCCTTCTCGCCGAAAGGGGCCATCGGGGTCATGCAATTGATGCCGGCCACCGCCCGGGAACTTGGCGTCAACCCGCACGACAAGGAGCAGAACCTCGAAGGCGGCGCCCGGCTGCTCCGCGATCTGCTGGTGAAGTATCAAAACGAACCCGACCAGGTCCGCCGGGCTCTCGCCGCCTACAACGCCGGCCCCGGCGCCGTGGCCCGGTTCAACGGCACCCCGCCCTACGCCGAGACGCAGAACTACGTGAACAAGGTTCTAGCCGAGTATCATCGGCTGCGTTCCCGCCCCCAGTAGCGGTACACTGGCGGGCGTCATGCGCATTTTCGCCCTGCTCCTGTGTGCCCTCTCGCTGTTTGCCCAGCGGCCGAACACGAACTACGACGAGTCCAAAGTGGGGAAGTTCACCCTTCCCGACCTGATGGGTACAAAGCCGTGGCCCGAACGCCGGGCCGAGATCCTGAAGCTCTACGAGACCCACGTCTTCGGCAATATCATCACGGCTAAACTGCCCCTCGAAACGACCGTGAAGGCGAAGGGGCCCAACTGGCGCGAGGTGACCTTCACCTTCTCCGGCCAGGGCAAGCAGAAGGCCATCAACGTGTTGATCGTCACCCCGCCCGGCGCGAAAAAGCCCGTCCCCGCCGTCGTCTGCCTCAGCTTCACCCCCCTTGCCACA
The DNA here is from genome assembly GCA_001464575.1 of Acidobacteria bacterium Ga0077553. Lineage (GTDB taxonomy): Bacteria > Acidobacteriota > Terriglobia > Bryobacterales > Bryobacteraceae. Next base: position 26,439 of record LNFE01000200.1, read on the forward strand.
GTCCTCGGCGGCCACTCCCGCTGGCCCCTCGAACTCTTCGCCAAGCACGGCTACGCCGTGATCACGGCGCACTACACCGATTTCTTCCCGGACGTGAAAATGGGCAAACCGGACTCCATTCTCTCGCTGATGCCGCCCGACGAAACCACGAACGCCATGTCCGCGTGGGCGTGGGGCATGAGCCGCATGCTCGACTACGCCCTGACGCAGAAGGACATCGACGGCAAGCGGATCGCCGTGGCCGGCCACTCCCGCCTCGGCAAGGCTGCCCTCTGGGCCGGGGCGACCGATCAGCGCTTCGCCGCCGTCATCTCAAACGATTCGGGCGAGGGCGGCGCCTCGCTCTCCCGCCGCATCTTCGGCGAGCACGTCGCCGACCTCAACGCGAATTTCCCCCACTGGTTCACCGGCAACTTCAAGGGCTACTCGCAGTCCGTGAACGAACTCCCCGTCGATTCACACATGCTGCTGGCCCTGGCCGCGCCACGGCCGCTCTATGTCGCCAGCGCCAGCGAAGACCTTTGGGCCGATCCGCTCGGCGAACTCCTGGCGCTCACCGAAGCGAGCAAAGTCTATGAAGCCCTCGGCGTCCCCGAGCGCACGGCGTACCACCTCCGACCCGGCAAGCACGACATCACTGCCTATGACTGGGAGCGCTATCTGCGCTTCCTGAAAGCCACGCTCCGCTAGCGCACCATGCCGACGCGATCGAGCGGCCAGTAGGCGAACACCGCCTTGCCGTAAATATAGCGGCGATGCACTGGGCCCCAGGCCCGCGAATCGTTCGAGGACGTGCGATGGTCACCCATCACGAAGTAGCTCTCCTCCGGCACGGTCACCGGGCCGATCGTCAACCCGTCGCGGAACTCGCGCGGCACATACGCTTCGTCCATCTCTTGGCCGTTCAGAATCACCGTCCCGTTCCGCACCTCCACCCGATCGCCCGGCATGCCGATCACCCGCTTGATGTAGCTCTTTGAAGGATCGTTCGGAAACCAGAACACCACCGTATCGAGCCGTTCAATCTCGCCGATGCCGAACTTGTAGACGAACTTGTTGATGAAGATGCGCTCCTGGTCTTCGAGCGCCGGCATCATGCTCGTGCCTTCCACCTTCACCGGCTGATACAGGAACAGGATGATCACAATCGCCAACACGACGCTCAGCAGCAGGTCCCGCAACCAGGCAATCGCGCTCCACACGCTGTGCCGGTCCCCGTTGGATGTCTGTTCCACTTCCTCTGCCATCACTGAACCCTCTATCGTAGATTGTAGACCCGAATGCACGCCGCGCTCATTATCCCTGCTCTGAATGAAGAGGAGTGCATTGCCGAAACGTTGGACGGCCTTCCCGCCGGAATGTTTCGCTACGTGATCGTGGCCGACAACGGCTCCACCGATCGCACCGCCGAACTGGCCCGCGCCCACGGCGCGCTCGTCAGCTTTGAACCGGAGCGCGGCTACGGCGCCACGTGTCTGGCCGCGCTGGCCATGCTGCCGGCCGATGCCGAAATTGTCGTCTTTCTGCAGGCCGATGGTTCCGAGGATGCCGCCGAAGCGCCGCGCCTGCTCGATCCCATCCGCCGGAATGAAGCCGACCTAGTACTGGGCTCGCGGCCCCTCGGCCAACCCGAACCGGGGGCCCTCCTACCCCACCAGCGCTTCGGCAATTGGCTGGCGTGCACCTTGATCCGCCTCGTCTACCGCCACACCTACACCGACCTCGGCCCCTTTCGCGCCATCCGGCGCAGCAGCCTCGAAACCCTCGCCATGCGGGATCGCAACTACGGCTGGACGATTGAGATGCAGATCCGGGCGCTGCAGTACGGCCTGCGAGTCCTCGAAGTGCCGGTTTCTTATGGGCCCCGCCGCGCCGGCCAGAACAAGGTTTCCGGCCATCTGCGCAGCAGCCTTGCCGCCGGCTGGATCATCCTCGCGAAAGTCTTTTCCTTACGTTGAGGTCGAACCATTCGCTCTCCACCAGCGCCCGCTTGCCATAGGAGAGGCCGATCATTGAAACCACGACCAGCACGGCAGCAATCGCCGTTTCGAGCAGGCCCAACTTGCCCTTCAGCGGATCGAACCAGCGGCCATAGACGATCTCAATATGCACCCAATAGATCAGCAGCGACGTGGTGCCCAGCTGCCGCGGGATGCTGAAACGGAGCGTACTGCCGGAGGCTTCGCGCAGCCGCGGCGCCCACTCGTTCCAGAAGAAGGCGAACGAGCAGACCATGAGAATCACCCCGCACTTGATCAGCGTCAAGCACGGGCTATCCAACCAAAATTCGCTGTTCGGATAGATCCCGTAGGGCAAGTTCGAAATGTACTGGCAGAGATACGCAAGCGCGAACCCGCCCCAGCCCACCCACTGCATCACCTGCTCGCGGCTCGCCTCCGGAACCAGCCGGAAGGCCGTCCCGCCGGCCATGCCCGCCGCGACGAACGTTCCCCACGGGAACAGCGAAAAGCCATTGTAGTCCGGCGCGAAATAGCTGCGGATGATCTCGTTTGGAGCCAACTCTTTCCAATCGCTCACCAGCGGAGCGCCAAAGGCGATTAGCGCCGCGATGAACAAAGCGCCGCGGACCCGCTGCATTCGCCGCAGTGCGGCCACCGGCGCGAGCATCACGCAGGCCGCTCCCATGCAGTTCAGAATGTCCACGCGCAGCAGCCCATCCCATGCGCCATAGGGATAGTAGAAGAGCCACATCTGGAAGCGGAACAGGATCGCCAATCCGCCCAGGTATCCCGCCCGCCGCAGCGCCGCCCACGACCGTTCCCACGGCGTCGCGCCCTTCTTCTCGCGGCTGTCGACCAGGAAAGCCAGCGTCACCCCCGCCAAAAACAGGAACACAGCCGGCGCCACGCCCCCCGGAAATTGCGAGAGTACGTACACCCCGGACTCCCGCAGCCCCTTATCGGTGAAGCTCTCCCACACGTGCCCCTGCAGCATGATCAGCGTGGCCATGCCCCGGGTCCAGTCAATAAATGCCAGCCGGTCCTTAATAATCCCCTGTTGCGTCGACAATCTTTCATAATAGAGCCAATGACGCGCCGCCAACTCCTGGCCTCCCTCTTCGCCCCTGAACCCATCATCGATATCCATCAGCACACGCCGTACACGGGGCGTACCGACGAAGAACTCGTCCGTCACCAGGAGGTGATGGGTGTGACGATGTCGTTCCTGCTGCCCTCGGGAAAGAAGTACGGCCTGGCGGCGGGGGCCGGAGGAAACGACATCTGCGTGCGGCTCGCCAAGCAGTATCCGCAGCGGTTCAAGTTCTTCGCCAACGAAGCCCCCGATGAGCCCGACGCCAGGCGCACCATCGAAAAGTACCTGAAGATGGGCGCGATTGGCATCGGCGAACAGAAGTTCCCGCTCGATTGCGATGGGCCGGAGGTCCGCGCCATCGCCGAACTGGCCCGCGACTACAGAGTGCCCGTGTTGCTGCACTTTGAGCACAACACCTACAACCTGGGCTTCAACCGGTTCTATCGCGTCCTCGAGAAATACCCCACCGTCAACTTCATCGGCCATGCGCAGACGTGGTGGGGCAACATCGACGCTGCGCTTGAGCAGGAAGTGCTCTATCCGCGCACGAAGGTCCAGGCGGGCGGCATCACCGACCGCTACCTCGCCAACTACCCAAACATGTTCGCCGACATGAGCGCCGGCAGCGGCTTGAACGCGCTGCTGCGCGACGAAGACCATGCGCGCGGCTTCCTCGACCGCCATCAGAACAAGCTGCTCTACGGCAGCGACTGCAGCGACCGGGACGGCCAGGGCGAACGGTGCAGCGGGGGCAAGCAGATCGAGACCATCCGCCGACTCGCGCCCAACAAGGCGGCCGAGCGGAAGATTCTCTACGAGAATTCGAAGCGGCTCTTCCGGCTCTAGTCGCGGAAGGCGAGCGCCACGGTAGCCGGCTTCCCGGCCTCGACGGTCAGGTCTTGCGTCAGTTCACCCAGCGCCTCGTGCCACACAGCGAGCGTGTACTTGCCGGGCGGCAGGTCCGGCCAGGCGAACTTCCCGGACGCATCGGTCACCGCCAGGAAGGGATGGTCCAGCACCCCGATGTAGGAGCGCATCCAGTTGTGCACATTGCACTTCACCGGGATCATCACTTCGGGGATGGCAAACTTGCGTTGCAGATCCGGCGCCCCCGGCGGCTGCTGCTGGTTCCAATCCCGGTTTTCCTTTGGCGTCGGATGGATGTTATGCGACACCGGGTCGGCGTTCTTCACGGCCAGCGTCTGGCCTGTGCGCAGCGCCAGAACCCGCGGCACGAACTGACACCCGCGCTGCTCCAAAACGACGCCCTCGGCAGGCGGCGGGAACTTGCGTCCCTCGAGTCCGGTCTTGATATAGACGAAGGCATTCGCCAAGCCGCCGCCCGGGGCAACCACAATCCGCTCCTCTGTCACGGGCGCAGGGTGCAGCTTTTCGCAGCCCTCTTCAGCATCCATCGAAAGAAGCTTCGAGGCGCGCGTGGCGCCCTGGTAACTCACCGTGCCGGCCAACGGCACCCCCGCCACCGGAGGCTCCGGCCCGCCACAGCCGGCGAGTCCCACGACCGCAACGGAAAGTACAAAACGGATCATCGCGCCTCCCCGGTCAACGATTCGAGAAACGCTACCAACGCTGCCCGCTCCTCCCGCGTGAACGAGGTTAGCGGCTGGACCAGGGGATCGAGCTGCGGGTTCGCATTGCCCCCGCCAACGTAAAAATCCACCACTTCCTTCAGTGTCTTCAAGCTGCCGTCGTGCATATACGGCGCCGTCTCGGCGATGTTCCGCAGGCTCGGCGTCCGAAAGGCGCCCCGGTCCTCATCTTTCTTGGTGACCTCGTAACGCCCTTGATCGATCAGGTTCCCGGCGGGGTCCATCCCCACGCCGAGGTTATGAAACTTCTGATCCGTGAAAAGCGCGTGATCGTCGGCGATCGTGTGGCACAACGAACAGTTGGCTTTGCCACGGAACAAGGCCAGACCTCGCTGCGCCTCTTCACTGAGGGCGGATTTATCTCCGCCAAAGAAGAACCGGTCAAACGGGGAATTACCGCGCACCAGCGTCCGCTCATAGGCCGCAATCGCTCGCGTGATCCGTTCGAGAGTAACGGTCTCATCGCCGTACGCTGCCGCCATCAGACGACGCAGTTCCGGATCGGCCTCGACGCTGGCCACCACGCCCCGGCTCGAATGCCCCATCTCAACGGGGTTCATCATAGGCCCGCCAGCCTGCTCTTCGAGCGTCGTGGCGCGCCCATCCCAGAATTGGGTGCTCCAATAGGCCGCGTTCCATACCGAAGGCGCATTCCGCTTGCCCCGCGCCCCGTTCACGCCCGGCGACGCAGCGCGCGGATCCGAGAAGCCATATCCCGGCTGATGGCAACTCGCGCAGGAAACAGACCGGTCCACCGACAGCACAGGACTAAAGAATAGCTTCTTGCCGAGGGCAACCGCGGCCGCTGGTGCTCCCGGTGGCATCGCCGGCAAGCCGAGCGGCGCGGCGATCGGCTCCGGCTGCCCCACGAAGTCCGCCTTCGTGCAGGCGGTCGTCGCCATCACCGCGAACAGAAGCGGCCAGCGCATCGTTACTGTCCAATCACAACCACGCCCCACGGCCGATCACCCGCCTTGATTTTCCGAACCACCTGCATGGTGGCCACGTCGATCACTGACACATCGTTGGATGGTCCGTTCGCCGAAAAGAGCATCTTTTCATCAGGAGAAAGGGCGATGCCCCAGGGTCGCTGACCCGCCTCCACCGATCCCACCACCTTGTCGGTCTTCGTATCGATCGCCAACACCTTCTTGCCCCGGCCCGTGCTGACGTAGAGCCGACTGCCATCGCGCGTCAACGCGGTGCCCATCGGCTTCAAGCCCGGCTCCAAAGTCACACTTCCCGCCGCAAGTAGCTTTTCGAGATCGAGGATCGTCAGGTTCCCGTCGTTCTCGTTGGTGACGTAGGCGCGTTTCCCATCGGGGAGAACGGCGACATCTCGCGGTCGCCGACCCACTTTGATCGTCTTCACGGTCGTGCCCGCCGCCGTATCGATCACGGCCACCGTGCCATCGTCCTCCGAAGTCACGTAGGCGAACTTGCCATCCGGACTCAGCCGGACGCCCTCGGGCTCTTCGCCAGTCGGAATCGTCTTGAGCACCGAGCCATCGGCAATGCGGATGATGCTTGCCCCGGCCGCGTCCTCGTTGGCCACATAGATCAGCGTCCCGTCCTTGCTGATAGCGAATTGCTCGGGGTCCGATCCCCCGAAGAACTTCCGAACGACTTTCCGTTGCGCCAGGTCCACCACGCCGATGCCATCAGCCGATTTATCCGGCGGTGGCAGCGTGCTCTCGTCGACGCCCGGAGGCGCCGACGGCGATCCGCTGAGCGCCACGAAGATCTGCCCACCGAATGCCTGCACCCCGCGCGGCCGCTTGCCGAGCGGAATCCGCGCCAATTCCTCGGGCTTGGCCGGGTCGATCACGGTCAGGTCACCGGAGCCTTCGTTGGTCACATAGACCAGATAGGGAGGCTTCACTTCGGCCACGGGCTCCGGCGCCTTCGAGCAAGCAACGCCGAACAGCGCCAGCGCTACGGGCAGCAATCTTTTCATAGGGCCTCAGTACGCAATCCGGTCTTTCTTCTCTTCGAGCTTGGCCGCATCGAGCCCGGGCACCTTCAGCAAATCCTCAAACGACTTGAAGTTGCCGTGCTCCTTCCGCCATGCCATCACGGCCGAAGCCTGCGAGCGCTTCAAGCTCAACCCGCTCTCCATTTGAATGGCCGTCGCGGTGTTCACATTGATTCGCGGAACATCCTCAGCGGGAAAATTCTTCACCAAATAGTCGACAACGAGAGCATACTCCTCGTCGGTCGCCTTCATCCCGAAAGCGGCCATCTTCGTCATCGATTTTTCCCAACCACCCCGGTCCAGACGCGGGGAGATCGCCCGCGCGATCTCATGGCACTGTTTGCAGAGCCGTTCCGTCTCCGCTTTGCCCGGACCGTCGGGTAACGTCTGCGCGGCAACCGGCAGAGCTAACACCAAAATCAGAAGGGATCGCATAGTTCTATTTTAGATCTCGAACGGGAAGCTGAACACGTACTGGGTGCCTTCGTAGGTCCCCACGTAGACGCGGCTGTCGCCCGCCGAAAGTCCTCCACTATGAACAAAAGACGTCATCGTGGCGCCAGAGTTCCACAACTCTTTCCCTGTCGCGCTATCGAGAGCGTAGAGAACCGCGGGAACCGACTTTGCCACCGTCGTCTTTACGCTATCGGAGCGGAACTCGCCCGAGGAAAGCGCGAAGACGACGCCGTTAATCACGACGGGAGTCAGCGGCGTCACCAGTTCGCGCGAGGTCCACGCCACTTCCAACTTGCCTTCCCCGCCCAGCTTGAAGGCCGTGATGTTCTTGCCCGAAGGAGCCAGAATCCAGCGGGTACCGGAGGGGTCCTGCCAACTGGCCAAACCGCCAGCTTGATAGCCGGGGGTCGCAAAGACAGCCGACTGGGCGAACGGCTTACTGAGATCCGCCGTATCCACCACCTGCAAATGGCCTTGCGCGCTGGTGGCGGCCACCAGATTTTTCCCCTTGAACTCGAACACCACCGGCGACGAAGTAAACTCGCCAGCCGCCGACTTGTACGATCCCTTCGGCGCCAAGGTCTTCGCCTCCAGCGCGGCCAGTTCGGCGCCCGCGGTCACATAGACGGTGCCGTCGGGAGCAATCGCCGGGCCGGCCGTGCCCGCTACGTTCGCCGGGGCCTTCCACTTGTTGACGGACTTGCCATCCATGTCGAGCGCCCAAACGCCGTTGTCGACGCCCGAGCAGGAGTTCTGCGTGGCAACGTAGGCAAACCGGTCGACGACCACCAAACCGTGCGCGTTGGCGCCCACCGGCAGGAACGGCAGCGCGGGCGCTGGCTCCTCGCCGTTTGAAACATACAGCGAATGCAAGCGGCCATCGCCGGTCAACGCATTCACCCATTGAATCCGTGGCGAGAAAGGGCTCGGCGCGGCCGGAGCGGACGGCTTAGCGGCAGCCACGGGCGGCGGCGGAGCGGGACGGGGGACCTCCCGCCGGATCGTCACCGCCGGCGTTCCCCGGCCCGGTCCGGAACCGGTCGGCACCGGGCGATAGGCGAGCACCGTGGGCCGGGTAACGTTGGCGGTCAGGCCGCCGGGGCAAGCTACAGTGCTGGCCATCCGGTTGGACTTGGCGGCGTAGCTCTTCTCCCACTCGACGCGAGACAGATGCAGGTCATACGCAATCACGCGGTCATCGCTCCCGCCGAAGAATCCCAGCGTGCGGAAGCCGCGATAGCTGATGTAAAAATCGAGCAGCGAAGGAGGCGTCAGCGTATTCAGCTGCCGTGCCATGTTGGCCGGCTTGACCTTCCAGAGCAGTCCGAATCCGGGCTTGCTCATCGAAGCCTTGGAGATCTTTTCATCATTGCGGACCCAATACGAACGCTGGGCGTCGAACCCGTTCGTCATCCAATCTCCGCTGCCCCGTTGCGCGAACGCGACGGGCGACAGCAGCGCCACGAAAAGGCCCGCGGTGGCCAAAGAAACTCTACGCAGAACCAAGGGTGTCTTCTCCATTTCCATGCTCGATCCTAAATCATATAACCAAGCCGGTGCGTTTGGGATATAGTGTGAATTTCGGAGTCCCGCTTTTTTATGAGAAGAACCCTGCTCGCTCTAATTTTCTTTACCGCGGCTGCGCTCATCCCCGCCGCTGACTGGCTGACGGATGGCGGCGACACCAAACGCAACAACTGGCAGAAGGACGAAAAGATCCTTACGAAGGCCAACATCAAGGGTATGCAACTGCTCTGGAAGAAGAAGCTGGACAACCAGCCTCGCCAGATGCACTCCCTGCTTGAGCCGCTCGTGATCGGCAAGATCAATACGAAGAACGGTCCCAAGGAGATGGTCATCCAGGTTGGCGTTTCCGATAACGTCTACGCTCTCGACGCCAAAACCGGCGACATGCTCTGGAAGCGCCACTTTGAAAGCACCTACTCCGACCCTGTTGGCGGCCGCGGACCCAGCGTCCTGTGCCCCGGCGGAATGACCGCCAACGTTACCATCGGCCCCGGCGATCAGCCCGGCTCGTACAAAATCTACGCCGCCTCCTGGGACGGCCGTCTGCATATTCTCAACGCAGCCGATGGCGAACCGCTCTCGCCCCCGCTGAAGTTCATGCCGCCCAACGGCAAACCGTACGCGCTAAATCTGGTCAACAACGTCATCTACACCCACAGCGCCCAAGGCTGCGGCGGCAACCCCAACACGGCCTACACCTACGACCTCGCGACGCATAAAGTCGGAAGCTGGGGTCCGGCCGGCGGCGGGATGTGGGGCCGCTCCGGCCCGGCGGTCAGCAAGAGCCTCGTCATGTACACCGGCACGGGTGACGGCCGGTGGGACCCGGAAAACGGCGCCTACGGCAACGGCATCATCGGTGTAAAGCAGAACCCGGAAACGAAGGCGCTGGAACTGGTCGACTACTACGGCCCCTCGAACGCCGAGTGGCTCTGGAAACGCGATCTCGACATGCAGGTCACCCCGGCCATCTTTGACTTCAAAGGCCGCGAGTACATGATCGACGCGAGCAAGGAGTGCCGCATCTATCTGATGGATACCGAATCCATCGGCGGCGATGACCACCGGACGCCCGCCTACCGCACGCCGCTGATCTGCAACGAGCTCGTCGACTTCGCCGAAGCCGGCATTTGGGGCTCGCTGGCCACTTGGGAAGATGCAAAAGGAACCCGCTGGATTCTCACCCCGTTCTGGGGCCCGAAGCACTCGAAGTACAAGGCTCCGCTGGAGTACGGCCCCGTGAAGAAGGGCGCTATCGCGGCGTTCAAAATGGATCTCGTAAATGGCAAACCGGTGCTGCAACCGGCTTGGGTTTCGCGCGACATGAACCAGGCCGAGCCGCCCATTATCGCTAACGGCATGATCTTCGCCTATGGCAGCGGCGAGAACACCTCGCAGGCTTATCCCGACGTGGGCCTCGATTTCCGGATGGAACGGCGCGTACCGCTGTCGACTCACGCAGTTCTATACGTGCTCGACGCCGAGACCGGCAAAGAACTGTGGAACAGCGGAAAGGAGATTACGAACTGGAATCATTGGAGCGGCCTCGGCCTCGCCAACGGCCAGGTCTACATCAACACCTACGACGGCCATCTGTACTGCTACGGCTTGAAGAAGTAATGCGGTTCGCCTGTCTTTTCCTGCTCCTGGCGCTGGGCTATCCGCTCAGCGCGCAGGAACTCACCCGGGAGCAACTCGAAACGGAACTCGACGCCTATCGGCGGGTGTTGCTCGACTGGGGTGGCCTCACCCGCTACGGCAGTGAAAACGCCGAGTTGAAGCCGCAACCCGGGCGAGTCGTGTTCCTCGGCGACGAGATTACCGAGAACTGGGGACCGGAGTTTTTCCCCGGCAAGCCCTACCTGAACCGCGGGATTACCCGGCAAACCGCCGCGCAGATGCTGGTTCGTTTCCGGCAGGATGTCATCTCGCTGCAACCCGCTGTCGTGGTCATTCAGGCTGGCACCAACGACCTGGCCAGCGTCATGGGCCCGTCGACGGAGGGCACCATGGCGGAGCATTTTATGTCGATGGTGGAGCTCGCCAAGGCCCACAAGATCAAAGTGGTGCTCGCCTCCGTGACCCCGGTCTGCGACTGCTTCACGAAGATGACCGGGCGCCGCCCGGTGGGCAAGATCCTCGGGCTGAATGGCTGGCTGAAAGAGTACGCGGCCAAGAATGGGCTGGTTTACCTCGACTACTACTCCGCGCTCGTGGAGGGCCGCTTTTTCAAGCGAAGCTTTACTGTTGACGGGCTGGTGCCTAATGCCGCCGGCTACGCCGTCATGGCGCCGCTAGCGGAAAAGGCCATCGCCGACGCGCTGGCGCGCTAGCTCTGCCCGAGGAACGGCACTTTCTCTTTAACGCGCTCCCAGATCGTCTTTTCCTTGCCGGCGTTCGGGTTAAACGGCTTGGTCATTTGGGTTGCCTTGATATCAAACGGATCGGCCAGCCGCTCCCAAGGCGACGTCGTCAGCAGCCGGACGCGATAGCCTTCAAACGCGTAGGTGCGCCGTTCCAGTTGGCCCTCCGGCGTTTCAAGGACCACCGAAAACCCGGTTACGGTAGTCGTCTTCTTGCCGGAGGTGACTTCTACCGGATGCACCGCGCTGGGATAGTACCCCTTCACATCGCGCAACCGGAAAGCGGTTTCGTAGCGTTTCCGCCGGGCGTTGAAGATGAACACGCGGAGACCGTCGAACTCAAACTCCCGCCCGCCCCGCGGGATGGTGGTCCAGAGATAGTGCTTCTTTACGGCGCCATCTTCGGCCGTCACCTCGCCGAGCGCGAACCAGGAGGTAATGCGGTGCCCTTCGGCGTACTGCGCCACCTCATCCGGTATCGTCATCGTGAGGGCGCGAGTTAATACCCAGCCGGCGCGGCCTTCGACGCTCCGGACGAGGCTCCAATCCTCCATCCGCACCGCATCAGCCTCTGGCTTCACCGGCTCCTTCGCCGGCGCGGGCGGCGGCGGGATTGGCTTCGTTTCGTCAAGTGGGAGTTCGATGCGCCGGGATAACTCGAGCCAATTGGCCGGCGGACCGGGCGGCCGGGGCATCGGCGGCCGGTCGATATCATCATCCTTGGACCGATCCTTATCCTTCCGGGAAGCCCGTTTCTTGGGCGCTGGAGCAGCGGCCGGGGTGGAGTACTGTTTGGTCACCGCGGCCTGGAACGGAACGCGCGCCGCCAGCCGGTGGCCCAGGATCTCCACTTTTTCGTTCTCTTTTAACTGGTGAAAGCTGGGCGCCTGGCGGTTGGGTTCCGTATGAATGTTGAGAATGTCGTAGACCATCGCCTGGCCTTGGGAGGGCAACTTGGCGGCGACCTCATTGGTCGCCTGCAGACGGTCCATCTGCTCCGGGGTAAGCAACTTCTCGCCATCGCACCAGCCCTCGGCGCCGCCGGCCACGCGCACGCGGGTAAACCGCCGGCGGACCTGCAGAATCGCCAAGCGGTCGCCATGCTTCACCGTCGCTACGGTGGGCGACTTCAGGGAGATCTCCTGGCGAATGTTCAACGTGATGGGTCCAGCGAATGCTTCGCCGATCACCGGCGCCTTCGCGGGTCCCTGATTACAAGTAGCACTCGTTAACGTGAGCGCCACCACTACGATGAAAAGCAATCCGCGCATACTACGCGCCACTACCGGAGCAATCCATAGTTTAGCGCGAAGGCACCCAAACGCGCAGCACTTCCAGCTCCGGCGTTCCGTCCACGATGTAGCTGCCCAGCGTGGCAGGGATCAACCAAGCCTGTCCCGCCCGGACCTCCTCCACTTCCCCGCCCCAGCTCAACAGGCCTTCGCCCTTGGTTATCACGAGCAGATGGAACCGTTCCGGATCGGAACCCCAAGCCACCGGCCCGTGCAAATGATGCCGCTCGGTAGCAAAGTACTCACAACTGGCGAGCAGCGAACCGGTGGGCGATAGCGGCCCGGGCGCCCGGCCCCAATCGAGAACGGCGATCGACGGCTCCACGTGCAGTTCCCGGGGCCGGCCGTAGTCCCACAGCCGATAGGTGACATCGGAATTCTGTTGAATCTCACAGATGGACAGGCCGCCCCCAATCGCGTGGACGGTCCGAGCCGGAGTGAAATACGTCTGGCCCGTCGAGGCAGGCCACCATTCGAGGAGCGACTCCGCGGTACCGTCGGACAAGGCTTGCCGCAACTCCGCTTCCGTGGTGGGTTGGGCAAACCCCTGGGCGATCGTCGCCCCGGGCTCGGCCGCCAACACGTACCACATCTCCGTTTTCCCGGGCTGGTCATGGTGGGCGTAGGCGTACTCATCCTCGGGATGCACCTGCACGGAAAGCTTCTCGGTAGTGAAGAGAAACTTGACGAGGATGGGAAACCGCCCCGCCGGGATCGCCCCGCCCATGACCTCTGCCCGTTCCGTCAGTTGGCCGAGCGACACGCCTTCCGAGGTTTGAATGTCATCCGACGACAGCCAAACCTCCCCGATCCGGCGGTCCACCGGCGGATACCAGGGGTCGAGCGAGGTGGCTCCCCACACCCGCTCGACGAACTTGGGTTGCAGCGCGATGGGCCTCATCCGAGCGAAACGATGAAGTTATGGATCCGGTCGAGGCCACGCTCAATCTCGTGCATCGAAGTCGCATAGGAGATGCGAATATGCTTCGCGGTGCCAAAGGCTTCCCCCGGCACCACGGCCACATGCGCTTCGGAAAGCAGCCGTTCGCAGAAATCCATCGACGAGTTGATGCCCTTCTTGCCGAACGCCACGCTGATATCGGGATAGGCGTAGAAAGCGCCCTGCGGCTCAGCCAGGGTTACGCCCGGGATTTGCCGCAACCGGTCGATCACGAATCGGCGCCGCTCTTTATAAGCTGCCAGCATCACGTCAATCGAGCCCTGCGGCCCGCGCAACGCTTCGAGTGCCCCTTTCTGGGCAATCGAGGTCGGGTTGGACGTCGAGTGGCTCTGCAGCTTCATGATGGCGTCGATCACCGGCTTCGGGCCGAGGGCGAACCCGATGCGCCAACCGGTCATGGCGTAGGTCTTCGAGAGCGACCCGGCGACGATGACGGTATCCTTTGCGCCGGGAACCGAGGCGATGGAGAACGGCTCGCTGTCGTACAGGAACCGGCAGTAGCACTCATCGGTCATCAGCCAAATGTTCCGTTTCGAGGTGACGGCGAAGATCCGCTCGAACTCTTCCCGCGGCAGGACGGCGCCGCTGGGATTGCTCGGCGAGTTGATGATGACAAGCTTCGTCTTCGGGGTGATGGCCGCTTCGATCATCTCCGCCGTGAGGTTGAAGCCGTTGGCCTCGTCCGTTTCGACAAAGACGCACGTGCCGCCGGCGTAGTTCACCACGTCCTTATACGTCACCCAGTACGGCACCGGGATGATCACCTCATCGCCCGCGTTGATTACGGCCTGCATGATGCCGAAAATGGCGTGCTTCCCGCCCACGCTGATCACGCACTCGGCTGGGCTGTAGTTGGTGCCGTAGTCGGCCTTGTGGCGCTCGCAGACCGCCTGTTTCAGTTCCTGCGTGCCGCCGGCCGGGGTGTACTTGGTGAAATTCTTCGCCAGCGCTTCAATCGCCGCATTCTTGATATTGTCCGGCGTGGGAAAGTCCGGCTCGCCCGCGCCGAAGTCGACGACGTCGACCCCTTCGCGCCGCATCTTGTCAGCGTCGGCCGCCACCTTCATCGTGGACGAAACCGAAATAGTGGCCATCCGGTCGGCCACGGCGAGATTGTCTAAGTGCACTGGAGAACTCATGAGATTTTTTGCTTCACCTGCTTACTGGATTCAATACGGGCGCGGGCCGGAATCGATCGGCCAACCGCACCTCCACCGATGCCGGCACAAGGCCGGTGACATCGCCGCCGAGGCGGACCACCTCTTTCACCAGCCGCGAGCTGATGAACGAGTAGGCCTCGCCGGACAGTAAAAACATTGTTTCGATCCCGGGGCGCAGCCGCCGGTTCATCAACGCCATCTGCAATTCGTACTCGTAGTCGGAGACAGCGCGGATGCCACGAACGATCAGAGTCGCCCCCTGGGCGGTCGCATAGTCAACCAACAACCCGTCGAAGCTGTCCACTTCGACATTGGGCAGCCCGGCAGTGACCTCGCGCAACATCTCCATGCGTTCGGAAACGCTGAAGACCACCAGACGGCTGGACCGGGCGATGAGATCAAGATGCCCGTTCGTTAGCGGGTCAAACGAGCCAGGGTAGATGGCGACGACACTGTCGGTGGAGGAACTCACGCGCAATTCGTATCATTTTAGCGGATTCCCGCGCAACGCTCGCGCCTAATATCGAAAGACGGTCATCACCTGTTCCGTCTCGCGTCCCTGGGTGTCCCGGGCGATCAGCGTGATGGAGTTAAATCCGTTCACCAAACGGACGTTGTTCATTCGCCAAGTCGTCGTGCCGGTAGCCGTTCCGCTGGTGCCGTTAGAGACCCGCCATATCACCCGGCTGATCCCGGCGGCCGAGGAAGCCGTGCCCTCGAGAGTGATGGTCTCGTTCGGCCACAGGAAGCTATAGGTACCCGGATTGGTCAACGAGAGCCGGGGCGCCGCGGCGGGGTCGGTGGTCGTGGCGGCGACTTGCACTTGTATGGACCGGCCGACGGTCTTGCGGGTGGCATCGGAGACGAGAACGGTGACCGTATTCATTCCCGGGACCAGACGGACGGTCGTCACCGTCCAGGCGAAGGTCCCGGCGCCGGAGGCCGTGGCGGTGCCTTCGCCCCACATGCCTTTGTCGGTTACCCATCGGACCACGGGCGTACCGGTGACCCCGGTGGCCATCCCGAACATCGGCATCGACATCGCTGTGGTCTGCAAATTCGCCGAGGGCGCCAGCAATTCGACGGCGAAGACCGCTGGCGGCGTCGGGGTCACTGGTGGGGTGACCGGAGGATTCACGGGCGGGGTGACCGGAGGAGTGGCCGGGGTCGTGGGGGTCGTCGGGGTCGCCGGATTCGTGGGCGTCGTCGGATTCGCCGGGGTAACCGGCGGGGTGGCCGGCGATGTCCCCGGTTCCTCCCGCGCCGCGTACAACCCTCGCGCGGCCTCAACATCCTCCGTCGTTAACCGCTCCGCCCGCCGGTAGTAGGCATACATCACCGACCCGGGCACGTCGCTGTGCCCCAAGCCCAGCGCATGGCCCAACTCATGCAGCGCCACGCTATAGATATCGATATCCTTACCGACCTGCCAGTTCTCATCCTCGTCAAAGTGGAGATCCCCGGCCAGCGGCTCACTGTTCGGCGGCGCGGGATAGAACGTATGCGCCAACACCCGGCCGGCGCCGTCAAACGGATAGCCGTCTCCGTGCGCCCCGCGTCCCCATAGAATCCCGATCGTCCGCGGCGCCGCCGGGTCGTTCCCTTCGACAAAGTCCACCTGGATCACCCGCGACCATTCCCGCAACGCCCGAAACACTTCCGCCTGCTGCACCGACGAGGTCACCTTTTGACTCAACGTCCGGTAGGCGAACTGCAATGTGGCCCTGCCCTTACCCGCCCCGTCCCAACCCTCACCCACCGTCTGCACCAAGGCGCCAATCGGCCCTGCCTCCGTCGATGCCCCGGCGCATCCGATCAGCGGCGCGCCGTTCATCAGATCGTGGCTGGCCGGAAACACATACGCCACCTCATCCCACCCGACCAGCGCCTCCAACTGCCCCACGGTTCCCCGCACCAGCATCTGGTCGCCCACTAAGTCCGGGTGGTCGCGCAGCTCTAAGCCCGACTCTTCGATCAAGGCCCGGCGCTCCTCCCATGGAATATCTCCGTGGAACTCGACGACATATCCCCGCTTCCCCGCGCGGTTGCGTCCAATCTCCCGGCTCAACTTCTCGGCCGGCTCGATCGGCCCCGCCGACACCACGTCCAACCCGCCTATCCGCGGTTCCCCCTCCACCGCCAGGATGAACCCATTTACCGGTACGTACGACACCACCCGCTGCCCCTTCCCCTCAATGCCGCGCAACATCTCCGGGGTGGGCGGCACCCGTAATTCCACCAGATAGTGCGCCCGCTGCGCCTGCCGCGATTTCGGCTTCGCCCATGAAATGCCCTGCCGCTCCCCGCCGCGCTTGAGACCCAAGGTCCCCTGACCCCACGCCCCGCTGGCAAGTAACAGACCTGTAACCACCAGGCCAACCACTTGGATTTTCATATACTGCCATATCGATCCCCGCTGAGAGCTTTTCCGGCTTGTTCCCACTTACCAACTGAGGAAAACAACCGTATGCGGGGCATGAAATGGAATATGGCTATCTGGGCGCTGGTGTATTCCAGCCTCGCGTTCCCCCAGCTTCCCCCACCGGCGTACCGCATCCAGAGTATTGCCGGTTCCGCCAATGCGGGAGATAACCTCCCCGCCGTCCAAGCGCTACTCACCCAAGCCGAAGGTCTCGCCTTCGACAACGATGGCAACCTCTATATCGCCGACGCCGCCGAACACCGCGTCCGCCGCCTCTCCCCCACCGGCATTCTCACGACCGTCGCCGGCAACGGGACCCTCGGCTACTCCGGCGACAACGGACCCGCGACCGATGCGCAACTCGCCTCGCCCTACGGCCTCGCCCTCGACCGCTCCAATAACCTTTACATCGCCGACCTCGGCAATCGCGTTGTCCGCCGCGTGACCCCACAAGGCCGCATAACCACGTACGCCGGCGGCGGCGCCAATCCCGCCACGGAACCCAGCGAAGGCTCCCCGGCCACCACCATCCGCTTCACTACCCCCCGCAACGTCGCCGCCGACACCGACGGCACGCTGTATATCTCCGACTTCGACGCCCACCGCATCTATGCCGTCTCGAGCGACGGCACCTTCCGCCTCCACGCCGGCACCGGCAACCCCGGCTACGGCGCCAACGACATTACCGCCCTCCGCTCCAGCCTGCGCAATCCCGCCGGCCTCTGGATCGACCCGCAGGGCGGCCTGCTCGTCGCCGAAGCCGGCGCCCAACGCATCCGCCGCATCGCGCGCGGCATGATCGGGGCGTACGCCCCCGCGGCCGCGATTCGCGTCCCCCTCTATTCACCCACCGGCGTCGCCGTCGATTCGCTCGGCAATCTGTTTCTCGCCGATAACCGCAAGGACGCCGCCCTGAAACGTTCAAGCCAGGGCGAAGTCGTTACGCTCCCCGCCGGCGGCTCCGCCGTCACGGTCGATAACCGCGGCAACGCCTTCTATGCCAATGGCGCCGTCGTCCACCGGATCAGCAGCAGCAATCAAGCCACCGTCGTCGCGGGCGCGAGCGGAAACACCCTGACCGGAGACAACGGGCCCGCCGACGCGGCGCGCCTGAACGGCCCGGCCGCCGTCGCCTACGACGCCACTGGCAACCTTTTCCTCGCCGACGAGCGGAATCATCGCGTCCGCCGCATCTCCCTCGACGGCTCCATCACCACCATCGCCGGCACCGGCGTGCCCGGATTCTCCGGCGATGGTGGCCCCGCCTCCCTGGCCAAGCTCAACGGGCCGCGCGGACTCTCCTTCGACCGCTTCGGCAACCTGCTCATCGCCGACACTGCCAACCATGCCATTCGCCGCGTCGCCGTCAACGGCGTCATCACCACCGTCGCCGGCAACAATTTCAACGGCTTCCGTGGCGATGGCAGCCCGGCCCCCTCCGCCATGCTCGATACGCCCACGGCGGTGCTCGCCGACCCCAACTCGAACGAGTTTTTCATCGCCGACTCCAAGAACCATCGGGTGCGCCGGGTCTCGATGGCCGGCATCATCACCACCTACGCCGGTACCGTCAACGGCGCGGGTTTCAGTGGCGACGGCAACGTCGCCGTCTTCGCCCAGCTCAACTTCCCCACCGCCCTCGCCTTTGACCGCACCGGCCAGCTCTACATCGCCGACTCCGGCAACAATCGCATCCGCCGCGTCGACCTTACCGGCACGATCAACTCGCTTACCGACGGCTCGCTCTCGAGTCCCATGGGGGTCGCCGTGTCGCCCGATGGCGCGGTATTCGTCGCCGACACCGCCAACCATCGGATCCGCCGCATCGACACGCTCGGCAACGCGGCTACCGTCGCCGGCACCGGCCTGCCCGGCTTCTCCGGCGATGGCGGACCGGCCGCTGACGCCCGCCTCCACTTCCCTTCCGGCCTCACTTTCGATTCCGCCGGCAACCTCCTGATCGCCGACGCCGCCAACCATCGCCTTCGCCGGCTCGTTCCCAATAACGACGTCGTCGCCCCGCCCGCGGTCGAAACGCCGCAACTGCGCTTCGTCCACGTCGGCACGAACCAGGAGACGCAACTCGCCCCGGGCATGCTGCTAACGCTCTATGGCGTTAATCTGGGCCCGGTGGACCCGGTGATCGCCCCGGCGATCAACAACCGGCTGAGCACCCGCCTCGGCGAGGTCGAAGTGACCGTGAACGGCATCGCCGCGCCGTTGCTCTACGTCTCGAACTCGCAGATCAACATCCAAGTTCCCAATCGCACCGGCACCAGCGGCCGTGCCGTTATCGAGGTGCGCCACCGCGGTCAACTGCGCGCCACGCAAACCGGAACGCTGACCGAGGCCGTGCCCGGCTTCTTCCCCCTCGGGGCGGTACTTCCCGACGGCACCATCAACAGCGACCTGAATCCCGCGCCCCGCGGCGAAGCTCTCGTTCTTTACGCCACGGGCATCGGCCGCTTGACGCCGGAGCCGGTCGACGGCCAGTTGACGATCGATGCGCCCTTCCCGACGCCCGTCCTGCCGGTCCAACTGACGATCGGCGGCGCCGCTGCCCCGATTCTCTGGATCGGCGCGGCGCCCGGCTTCCCCGGCGTCATCCAGATCAACTTCCGCTCCCCGTCCGGCTTCTTCCCCGCCGGCCGCCACGCGGTGCAGCTACGCATCGGCCAAGCGACCACCGAAGCCAGTACGCCCTTTTATCTGCGCTAATCTCAGGAGCAGATGCTCCGCCGCACGTTTCTCTCCGCGCTTCCGCTCGCCGCGCAGATCTCCGGTCTGCACGTGGCCCCGGCTGCGCCCTTCCCCGCCTCGCCGATCTTGTTCAAGTTGCCGGCCGGGCCCGATGGCATTGCGCTCGCCGCGGTGGGTCTCGAAGTGAAGCCCGGCCCGCTGAAGCTAACGCTCGCCAATGGCGAAACGCACTCCATCCCAATCGCGCGGCATCAGTACCGGAGCGGTATCATCACCGTCCCGCCGCAGTTCGTCAGCCCGCCGCCCAAGGTCTTGAAGCGGATTCAGGAAGAAGCCGCCGTGAAGAAAGAGGTCTTCGCCACGCGCTCCCCTCGGCGGTGGAAGGGCGCGTTCGCCGCGCCCGCCGATACGCCGCAGACCTCGCCCTTCGGCACGCGGCGGACCTATAACGGCAAGACGCGCAGCATCCATCAAGGGCTCGACTTCCGCGCCGCCATTGGCACGCCAATCGCCGCCACTCAGGCGGGCAAAGTGCTGATCGCCCGCGACATGTACTACGAAGGCGGCTTCGTCGTACTCGATCACGGCGAAGGGCTCTTCTCCCTCTACATGCACTTGTCGAAGTTCGAAGTCAAAGAAGGGGACACCGTCGAGCAGCGGCAACCTATCGCGCTCAGCGGTGGCTCGGGCCGCGTCACGGGCCCGCACCTGCACTTCGGGGTGCAGTGGCAAGGCCTCTACATGGAACCGGCGACCTTGTTGAGTCTCCGGTTCCCTGCGTAGCTGTTACCTATTTCTTCGCCGTCCCGCGGCTCAGGCGCCGGAAGTAATCGGCGACCTGGTCGGCGTAGCCGGCCGGGATCCGCTCCTGGACTCCGCTGCGAACGTTGCCCGTCTGCTGGCCTTCAAGCTCCCGTCGAAGTTTCAGTTCGAGCTGTTCGAGGCTGGGGAGGAACTGCGTCCGGATCTGTTCGAGCAAGGCAGGGTTACCCTCGAACTTGTTCGGATCGAGCTTCTGCATCTCGCGGATCATCGCATCGATTTCGCGCTGCGTCTCCGGAGACTCGCCCGCGGAGGCGCGCAGCTCGTTTAAGCTCTGCATCCCTTCGCGCCACGCCCGATTCGCGCCGCCAGCCATCGATTGGAATGTCCGGTCGCCGCGATTGATTGCGGACATGCCACGTTCATCGCCCCGTTGGCCACCGGCCGTCTGCTGCCCTTCCCGGTCGCCGGGCTGCTGTCCGCCGCCGCGCTGTCCGCCTTGGCCTTGTTGACCCTGTTGACCACCCTGGCCCTGCTGTCCTTGCTGGCCACCTTGTCCCTGTTGGCCCTGCTGACCTTGACCTTGCTGGCCCTGTTGGCCCTGCCCTTGCTGGCCCTGTTGGCCCTGCCCTTGCTGGCCCTGCTGGCCCTGCCCTTGCTGGCCCTGCTGGCCCTGCTGGCCTTGCTGACCTTGCCTGCCCTGTTGGCCCTGTTGGCCTTGCTGCTGGCCCTGTTGACCCTGGCCTTGCTGCTGCCCTTGTTGGCCCCGCGCCGTCATCTGCCGCACCTGCTCCCGCAGCCGCTCGACTCCCGCCAAACCCTGTTCCATCTTGGTGCCCTGCTGCCCCGGCTTGTCCATTGCTTCCTGCGCCGCGCCGATCTTCTCGCGCAGCTTCTGCATGTCCTTAGCGAGCGATTCTTCCCGCTGGCCCAAATACGGAGCCAGACCCTGGTTGAAATACTGCGCACCGTACTTCATCCGTATCGCCATCTGGTCCTGCTGCATCTGCCCCAAAGCCTCCCGCAACTTCCGGGCGGCCTCTTTGTTCGAGCCCTGCATCTCACCCACAGCCTGCTGCATGTCCCGCTCCAGCTGCGCGATCTTCTCGCCCATCTGCTGTTTGGTCCGGCCCATCTGCCGCTGGATCTCCATCTTCTGGCCCTGCTGAGCCCGCTCGCCAGGCTTCGAGCCGAACTCCTTCTGAATCTGATCCGACAGCGCCTGCTGCTGCTCGGCCAACTCCTTCGTCCGCTCCGCGATGCTGCCCATCGAACCCGAAGCCTGTTCCTGCCGCATCCCGCGCAACTGATTGCCAGCTTCGCGCAACTGCTCGGCGGCCCGCTGCTGCTGGTCTTCCCGCTGCATGTTCCGCGTGGCCTGCTCCAGGCGGTCGATCGCTTCCTTCAGCCGCGGATCCTGTTGCTGCTGCTGCCCCGCCATCTGCTTCAGCCGCGACGACGGCGATGCCTTCTTCGGCGTCTGGCCCTGTCGCTGCTGCGCCTGCTGACCACCCTGCTGGCCGCTCTGTTCGCCGCCCTGTTGACCCTCTTGCCCCTGCTGGCCTTGCTGGCCCTGTTGCCCTTGCTGGCCCTGTTGCTGTTGGGACTGCTCGCCGCGAGCCAACTGCTCCATCTGCTTCTTCAACTCTTCGGCTTCCCGCTTCAACTGCTCCTGCTGCCACTTCTGCTGGAAGCTCTGCTTACTCTGCTGTTGCTGCTGCGCCAATTCCTGCTGCCGCCGCGCCAACTGCTCCAGCCGCTGCATCGCCTCGTCCACTTCCTTGGCCCGCTGCTCGGCGGACTGCTGGCTCTGATTCGTCTCGTACTGATTCTTCTCGGTGTCGAGCTCGAGGTCGAACAGGTTCTCGAGGTCGCGTGCCGCGCCGCCCCCACCGCCGCCACCGCCGCCTTTCTGGCCCATCGCCACCTGAATCTGTTTAAACACGCTCTCGGCCCGCATCAGGTGCTGCAACGCCTGCTGCTCATGCGGCAACGCGTCCTTGAAGCCCTGCGCCTTCAACTTTTCCGCCGCCACACCCATTGCGGCGACCGCGGAGCTAATGTCTTTCTCAAACTTTTTGAACTCTTCGTTCGAACCGGAAAGCTCACGCCGGTTCATGCGGGTCGCCAGGTTCTTCGCCTGCTCTTTCAGTTTCGCCTGCGTCTCGGACAGAAACCGAGCATTCTCCGCCGTCGCCTTCGGCTCGGCAAACCGGTTCCGCAGCTGATTCCACGTCGCGGCGATAATCTCCTTCTGCCGCTTGGTGACATTGTTGTCCTCCTGCTCGCCGCCGCCCCCACCCCCGCCGCTCTGCTGGCTCTGGGAATACTCCTTTTCAAAGGGCTGGGCTTCGAGGAAATACATGTCCGATTGCGTCGTCCGGCTCGCGTCCTTCGCCGAAGCCCAGATCGACACCACATCGCCCGGCACCAGCTTGAAATCTTCGAGCGATAACATCGCCTTTCCGTTCACGGTTTTCGCATTCGGCTGGGTCAACAGGTTAATCGACTTCTCTTCTCCGCCATTCACCGAATAGAACAGCTTTACCTCACGCAAGCCGAAGTCGTCGGAGGCTTCGACTTCAATCGGCACCTCTTCAATCGGGCTCACCTTCGCATCCTTACCCGGCTTCCGGACTTTGAGAATCGCCTCTTCGTCCTTGCGCGCTTCAATGAAGTAGTCGTCGCTCAGGCGTACCACTTCGCTCGGCTCCACGGCCGCAACGTGGTATACGCCGTCTTTCTCGATCTTCACCTTGGCGGTCGCCCAGTTTCCGTTGCCCGGCGCGAGGGGCACCTGCTTTTCGCCATCGATGAACAGCAGTCCCTTCGCCATGGGCTTATCGAACTCCACTTCCACGGTGGCCTCGGTCCCGATCAACGCCCGCAGGTCGCCGCCATTCTCCTCCGTCACATTCGGCAGGCCCAAGCCGCGCGGATACTGATAGGTCACCTTGATGCGCTTCACCCCGGGCAGTTCCAACGCCGTCAGCTTATACACTGGGCTCTTCACCGGTCCCGCCGCCACGTAATACTCGACAGAATCCGGCAACCCTGCAAACAGGAACTCAAAACCCGTTCCCTGCAGTTGCGGCTGCATCGCGGATTGTTCCCACTTCGCCGACCCGCCGAACCGCGCAAACAACTGCACCTGTTGCGGTGCAAAGCCCATCACCTGCGCCGAAACCAGGACGTCCGCTCGCTTCCGCACGCTCTTGTTGCCCGGTTTTACCAGCACTTCATAAAAAGCCGCAGCACCCGGATCCTTCGGCGCGCCCATCCACAACAGGCTCGCTCCGTGGCCCATGAAGCCCGGCCCACCCTGAATCAACCAAAACAGAATGCCCACGCCCATCAGAGCCGCCGTGCCAAATGCCGCCAATCGGGCCGTCGACACGAGAGCCGCCGTACTCGCCGACTGCGCCACGGGCAGGGCGTCCGCAGCAACGAGCTCAAGGAACGGGTCGTTCTTCTCGCGCCGCTCAATGAAGGTCAAGAGCCGCTCGCGGAACTCGGGAAACGCCGATTCCGCCTGCGTCGCCGCCCGGCGCCGATTGATGCGCAAAAGCGGAATCACAATCCCGAACGTGACGGCGAGCGCCAGCGCGACAAACAGGAAGAAGCGCGCCACGCCCATCACCGAATCGGCAAAGGCGAAAGCGTTGGCCACCAGCACAAGTACGACCGTCGCCACCAAGGCGACTACGGCCGCCACGGCGGCGCCGCGCGTCCAAGCCGCCAGCCGGAGTCGAGCCTCCAATTGGCGCAGATATTGGTCGAGTAGTTCCAGAGCACTCATGCGGCCTCCTCACGCGTTAAATAGCGTGTTGCATAGATCGATTCAGCAATCGTGATTGCGGCTAACAAAAACAGTAGGTACGGCCACAACGGCCAAGGTTCGCGCTTCTGACCGGCCGGCAGCCCGGCGGTATTGGCGGCCGCCTCCGGCACACCAGTCGCCTGCCAGAGCGCAACGGTCTCCCCGTCGATGCGGTCAAAATCGGACTCCCGCCGGTCTGCGTTCACGGCCACCAGCGTCTGCCGCCCGCTGCTGCGGCGTACTTCGTAGAAGCCTTCTTCCGCCGGCTGGTAACTGGTCGCTTTGGCGGCTTGGTCCAAGCTCAACGCCCGGTTGCCCTTGGCGTCGACAACTTCCACCGTCACGGCCCGGTCCGTCGCGGCGCGCAGTTCAATGGTTTCACCAACCACCACTGCCTGCGTCGACTCCTCCTGCCGGCTCAGATACTGCGCCGAGCGTTCGACAAACGGGAGAAACGCCGGATGGATCGGCAGGTTGTTGCCGAGGTTGTCGAGGCCCGAAGCCAAAACCAGAATGCGCCCGTCCCCGTCCTGCTGTTCGAGCAGGACCGGCTGGCCGGAGGCTGTCTTCGCCAGCACCTTCGCATTGCCCGGCTCGACCTGCGCCAACTGGTAGAACTTCACGGTCTCTAATCCCGTCGTTTTCTCGACCACGGGATGCGTCTCGTCTCGCTGGGCGATCGTCTGGAACAACTCTTTCGCCCTGTCCGACAGCCGCGACCCGCTCAGCGCCAAGCCGCTCACCGGCACCTTGTTCGCCACGGCCGTATTTGGCCCCACGGCGATCAGCAGATTTCCGCCACCCCTGACGAACTCTTTGAGACTGCTCTCGAGCCCCTGACCCAGGGCCCCCGGATCGGCCAAGACGACAAACGCTACATTCTGCAGATTCGGCTGCGCGTCCGTCGTCGCCACATCGGCTTTGAACGAGCCCGAGGCCGCCGAATCGAGCGCCGCCGCGTAGTAGAGTTCACTGCGGTTATCCCGGGGATTCCGCAGAAATACCACCCGCCGCGGATCCGACCGCTCGACGGCAAACCGGGCGGAATCATCATTCGCAAACGCATCCGCGCCGTCAATCCGCACTTCGCCCCGCCGCCATCCGTAAGGCGTTTCCAGGCCAATGAACTCCACCGTCGCCCGGCCTGCGGGCGGAATCGTTACCTCTTTCGAATGGATCTCGCGCCCGTCCACCCACACGGAGACCTTCTTCGCCGCCGCGCCCGTATGAACGCTCGCCACCGTCGCCTGCATCCGTACCGTCTTCGGATCAAAAATTCTTCCCGGCGTCCGCACCGTCTCAACGTAGAAATTCGGCAGGTCCTTCGAGCCCACCTCATGCACCACCAGCTTCGCATCGGCCGGCAACTGCAGATCCGCAAACCGACCCGGCAACGAGGTCTTCTGCATGTCGGTATAGAGATGAATTTCCACCGGTGTCCGGTTGGCTTCCGAGATACTCCGCGCCGTCCGCGCCAGTTCGGCAAAGCTCGACCGTTCATCGCCCGGGGTGATCGCGGCCACCGCCGCGCGTAGCGCCGAAGCGTCCTCGCTGATGGGGCCCATCTCCCGCGCGCCCGAACCGAAGCTCAGCACCTGCGCCCGCCCCGTCGCCTCGCCCATCGCCGCGCGCTTGGCATCTTCAAGCGCCGTTCCGCGGCGCATGGAGAACGAGTTGTCCACCGCAATCAACTTCAGCCGCTTGCCCGAAGCGATCGGCACGTTCTGGTCAAAATACGGCTGCGCAAAAGCGATCGCCAACAGCAGCAACAGCAGCAGCCGCAGCACCAAAAGTGCTATATAGCGCAAGCGCCGCTGCCGCGTCGACGTCATCGTGCGCTTCTCAAAAAACATCAAGGACGGAAACTGCAACGGCGTGTTCTTATGCTGCTGCAACAGGTGCAGCCACACCGGTAGCCCCAACAGGGCCACCCCGCCGAGAAACCATGGCGCCAGAAATGCCATCTAGAGCCTCCCCTGGCGAACGACGAGAAACTCGCGCAGGCACTCATCGAGCGGCCGGTCCGTGGGCGACAGATGATAGGTCAGCCCCGCCCCCCGCGCCTTGGTGGCCAGCGCCTCGGTGTGCGCGTCAATCTTGGCCTTGTACTCGTCCCGTGCATATTCCGGCGTCGTTTCAATTGAGGTCTGCGTTTCGCTATCGATCAGCAGCATCGGGCCGTCGAACTTCGGCTGCAGCTCCACCGGGTCCAGCACGTGAAACAGCACGACATCATTCCCGCGCCAACGCAGCGGCTCGATCGCCTTTACGATCGCCTCCGGGTCCTCGTAGAAGTCGCTGATCACCACCACCATCCCCCGGCGGTTCCGCATCATCTCTTGAAAGTGGTAGAACGGCCGGCCGAAGTCGGTTCGTTTGCCGGGCTCGGCCTTCTCCAACGCAAACAGCGTCCGCCGCAACTGGCCGCTCCGCGAACTCGGCGTCACAAACTCGCGGATGTCATCATCAAAAACAAGCACGCCCACGGCATCCCGCTGCTGGCTGCCGAGATACGCGAGCGAGGCGGCCAAGTACCGCGCATAGTCCATCTTTGGAATCGTATGCGAGCCAAACGCCATCGAGGCCGACGCATCGAGCAGGATGGTCAACCGAGAATTCGTCTCGCCCTTGAACTTCTTGAGATACGTCCGCTCGGTCCGGGCAAACACGTTCCAGTCCACGTGCCGCAGGTCGTCGCCCGGGGTGTACATCCGATACTCGGCGAACTCCTGCGAAAAGCCGAAGTGCGGCGACTGATGCAGGCCCGAGATGAACCCATCGACCACAGTCTTCGCCACCAACTCCAGATTCGAGATGGCCGCGAGCACGCCGGGTTGGAGGAAGCGCTGGTCCATGAGATTTAATCGCGCGGTACGGGAACGCTCTCAATCATCTTGGCGAGCACGGTATCGGCCGTCATCTTGTCCGACTCCGCATGGAAGTTCAGCAGTACGCGATGCCGCAGAATCGGCGTGGCCATAGCGCGGATATCTTCGTAGGAAACGTGATACCGCTTCTGCATCAGGGCCCGTGCCTTCGAAGCGAGCACGATATTCTGAATGGCGCGGACGCTGGCGCCAAAGTTCAGATACTTCTTCACGATGTCCGGCGCCAACGCGCCACGCTCTCGGCCACCGGCACCATGCGCACCAGCTCCTGCATGGAGAGAATCTCTTCGGCCGTCGTGATCGGTTCGGCGTCGTCGGTCTTCACGCCCGTCGTCATCGTCAGCACCTGTAGCTCTTGCTCGGCCGGCAGGTAGTCGAGCAGCACGTTGAACAGGAAGCGGTCGAGCTGCGCTTCTGGCAGCGGATACGTGCCTTCGAGTTCAATCGGGTTCTGCGTCGCCAGCACAAAGAATGGCTTCGGCAGCGTGTATTGATGCCCGCGCACGGTGCAGCACTTCTCCTGCATCGCTTCGAGCAGGGCGGCTTGGGTCTTCGGCGGGGTGCGGTTGATTTCGTCCGCCAGCAGAATGTTCGTGAAGATTGGCCCTTCGACGAAGGTCCAGACGCGGCGCCCGGTGGTCGAATCCTCTTCGATGATGTCGGTGCCGGTGATGTCGGTCGGCATCAGGTCCGGGGTGAACTGGATGCGCTTAAAGGTCAGGCCCAGGGTGGTGGCCACCGTCCGCACCAGCAGCGTTTTTGCCGTTCCGGGCATACCGGTAATCAGGCAATGGCCGTCCACGAAGAGCGCGATCAACACCTGGTCGATCACGTCATTCTGGCCGACGATGACGCGGCGCACCTGCTCCACGATCCGTGCTTCAGCTTTTTGGAACCGCTCGACCCGAGCCCGAAGCTCCGACGTATCGAGGGTAGAAAGGGTAGTGGACATTTATTTGGATAGCTCCAGGAGAAGTTTCTGGGCCGGGCGGAAACTGGGCGCGGCTTCTAGGGCGGAAACGAGGTTGTCGCGGGCGTTATCGAGTTGCCCGGCGGCGCGGTAGGCTCTGGCTAAATTGTAGTAAGAAGTCGCGGCGTCGATGGGCTTGGAAAAGACAGACGCTTGAAACTCGCGAATCGCCTTATCGGTATTGCCCACTTTAAGCCAAAGCTCCCCTTGCAAACGATGCATCTCTTCGTCCTGCACGGGGTAGATAAAATTGATGCGTTCGAGCGCACGGGCAGCTTGCTCCGGCTGGCCGGCCTCGTCTAGCAGCTTGGCCAGTTTCTTCAGCGTCGCCGGATAGCGGCCGCCAGCCTTATCAAGATGGGCATCGGCAAGAATCTCGTAGGGGCTGCCGGCCTCGACATAGTCCGGGTAGATCTTCCCCAGCGCCTCGGCTTCGGGAATCACCTTGTCCCAGTTCTTGGCCTTCACATCCGCGCTCATCGCACGCAGCCGCTTGGTCCATTCTTCGAAGCCCTTCACTTGCGACTCGGTCGACTTCTCGAGCCAAGCCAGGAACTCCTTGTCGAACTCCTCGGGCTTGATCTTCAAATGCTTCTCGACCACTGCCGGCGTCCCCGCGCCAGTGCCGAAGTCGCGCAGCATCGCGAGCAGCGTCTGCCAACCCCATTTGCCTTCGATGTAGTCACAGATCTTGCCGGCCTGGAAGTAGCTGACGATGACTTGGTTGGGATAGCTCGGCCGCGTGAAGCCCTTGTCAAGCGTGGCAATCGGCAACAGCTTCTTATCCTTCATCGCGCGAATCGCGCCCGGGTCCAGCCGGTCGCCCCACTCGGGGTCGACGGCCGTCTCTTCATGCACGGCGAGGCCTTCGGTAAACCAGCGCGGCACCCGGTGCTTGGTCGCCGCCAGCGCGTACACGTGGCTCAACTCGTGCCACAGGGTGCTGGCCCAATGGAAGGTCCCCGGCTTTCGACCCGAGGGCGAGTCCATCGCGACGACATTGCCAAACGTCACGCCGAGCGCACCTAGCCCCGGCAGGCCCATCGTTCGCACGGCGAAGTCCTCGTGGTTGGGATAGACCTCGAGCTGTACCGGACGGTCCAGCACCAGCTCGTACTTCTTCTCGAACACGTTGACGGCCCGTTCGAGCTCCCGCTCAAAGTAAGGCCGCAGCAGGTCAGCCTCTTTCTTATCGAGCCGCAAGATAATCTTGCCCTTCTTCAAAGTGACGAAGTTCTTGTACGAATCCATCAGCTTCAGCGTGTTGACGGTCGCTGCATCGCGGAAGCCCGCTTCATAGACGGCTTCGAGCATCGGCTTGGCCTCGTCCTCCTCGCCAAGCCGCATCAAATTCACCCCCAACTCGGACCGCGCCGGAAGATAGTCCGGATTCAGCTCCATCGCCTTGCGATCACGAAGATCCGGGCCGCCAAGGCGTAGCCCTCCGCATGCGCCGGGTTCACTTTGTTCAGCCGGTCGATCCACTCCGTCCCCGGCTTGCCTTCCATCCAGTCGATGGTGGCCCGGATCATCAAAGCGTCCAGCGCCTCGGGAGAAATCGCCAACGCCTTGTCGGCCTGCACCCCAGCTTCGATCGGGTTGCCATCTTCAATCGCAAACCGCGCCAGCACCTCGTGCGCCTCGTAGGCCTTTGGGTCTTTTTTCAGCGCCTGCTCGGCAAACTCCACCGACTTGGCGTCGAACGACCCAGCCGCCACGAGCGCCATCCCAATCAACGCCGGCGGATAATCCGGCTGCACCCCGAGCGCCTCTTCAAACAATGCGGCCGCGTCCTCGCGCTTGTTGCGTTCGAGGTAGAACCGGCCCCACCGAACCCGCGGCTCCGGATTCTTCGGCTGCGCCTTCACCGCCGCCCGGAAGAAGTTGTTCGCGGCGTCCGCGTTGTTCGCGTACCAGAACGCTTCGGCCTGTTGCAGCGCGTTTCCGCTCTGCGCCATCCGGCTATGGCACGCCCGCGCTTCGGCCAACTTCCCGCGCCGGTGCAAGCTGCGGCAATCCTGCGCCCAAGCGGCGGACATCGCGAGCAAACCCAGCGCCAGGAGTTTCACTTGTCGATCTCCTCCTGCACCTGCGCCAGTTGGAGCAGCAATTTGCCCAGCGCCTTCTTGTACTCGTCGGCGGGCATGGCAGCCTTCTCGTACTTCAACTTGTCGATCTGCCCTTCAATCGTCTCTCGCTGAGCGAGAAGCGCCTGCTTGGCCGGGCTCTTAGCCGCCTGCTGCAAGGAGCCAAACCGCAACAGAGGCAACTGCCGGGCTAACAAGCCCTGGCCGTTATCCGGCCCCGGCGCCCGCACGCCCGTTCCCTTCCCGGTGTCTTCAAGCAGCGGATGCTCCGTCGCCAGCCGCTTCTGCGTCTCGTAGAATGCTGTCGTTTTCTTGTCGGCGTATTGGAACGCTTCGAGCGCACTCACCGCTTCGTTCTTATCCGTATCCGCCGCCGGGTCGCGGAACGCCTCGACGACGAACCGACCAAACACCGTCGCGTTCTTCTCCGTGCCGGCCCGCGTGGCCGTAATCACGGCCCGGTAATCCCGCCGCAGCGGCTCAATGGAAGCGCCGCTCGCTGAGGTCGTATTGATGACCACTTGGCGCCGCGAAGGCACAAACTCCAGTTTCCCGGCCAATTCGGCCGCGGTCAGGTCCGGGCCCGGAATGTTGAATTTATACTCAGCGCCATCAAAGGTCCCGTGCCCGATCAACGTTACCACCAGCACGTCGTCGGCCTTGGCACCTTTCACGGCCTCATCAATCGCAGCCTCAATCCGTGCCTTCGTCGCATTGGTTCCACTCAGCGTGGTCACTTTCACATCCGGGGTGGCACGCACGGACTTATCTAATTCCATTCCCAAGTTGGCAAAGCGCGCCTCGTACTCGGGCTCGCCGCCCAGTCCGGCCACGGTGATGTACCAGGTCGTCCCCGGCAGCAGTCCCGCGCAAAACGAACCCAACAACAGCACCTTTCTCAAACAGCACCCCACTTCCGCCGCAGCACCCATTCGCCGCCCCGCAGCAGCGCCAGCAGCAGAAACACGATCGGAATATTCCACAAATCCTTCACTTCGCGCGTCGTAATCCCAGCCTCGGAGTACGTGATCTCCTCGGGCAGCTTGCTCACATCCTGCGGCGTCCAATACTTCCCGCCCGTTTGCGCGCTCAGCCGTTCGAGCGTCTCGCGATCCTGCTGCGTGTGAAACGCCTCGGTTACGCCATCTTCCCGGCGGAAGCTCACCGTGTCCCGGCCCACCTCCTCTCCGGCCCGCGTCGCGTACATCTCGACAAGGTACGAACCCGGCTTCTCCGCGCCCCACTCGCCCACATACACGCCCGGGGTCACCGGATCCGGCTGCAGTGCAACGGTCGCCGCCACGCCGCCCGGCCCGCTGATGCGCGCTTCCACGCTGCCATCCGTCAGCGGCAGAAACTGTCGATTCCGAACCTCGGCCCGCAGCGGAATCCGCTGCTCATCGCTGAACACCGTCCGCGGCAACGCCGCCACCACGCGGCCCGGCGTCGCTCCCACCAACCACCGCGACACCTGCTGCCAGAAGACCTCATGCGACTTGTCCTCGAGCGGCTGCGACATCTGCCAGCGCCAGGTTCCGGAAGTCGCCATCACCGCGGTCCGGCCCCGGCCGTAGTTCTGAATTACCCACAGCGGCAGCTTGCCCTTGTTTGTCACCGCCTCCGCCAGCACCACCGCCCCAGCCTTCAAAGTCCCCGGATTCTGGTAGTCAGCCAGATACGGCATCTTCTTCCAACGGTCAACGTTTTTGGCCGGGTCCTCTTCGAGGCGCGCATAAATGCTGTCCCGCCCTGCAGCCGTCAGCTCTACGTTCGCGCGTTCGCGCACGAAAGTCGTCCGCCGCTCGCCAGGATTCACCGGCAACAATTCCAGCAGCGGACTCGCCCCGTAGCCGCCCTCGGCTAACGTCGTCCGCCCGCCTAGGAAGAGCAATCCGCCACCGCGCCGATCCACAAACTGCTGCAGCAGCTCCACCTGCGTCGGCGTGAAATATCCCGCCTCCACGTTCCCGATGATCACCCCTTCAAACCCAAAGAGCTCATCGAGCGTCGAAGGGAAACCGCCCTCCAACTCATTCGGCGTATTAATTCCCTGCCGGTAGATCTTGTTCTGCGTCGTCCGCAGCAGCGTCACCAGATTGATCGACCGGTCCTCTTCGAGAGCCCGGCGAATGAACTTAAACTCCCAACGCGGTTCGCCTTCGAGATACAGGATCCGCGGCTTCCGGCTCTCCACCTGCACTAGGCGCGTCAGCGCATTGTTCCCTGGGTTCGTTTCGCCGCCAAGCGTCTGAATCGACACCTGCACCGTCTTCGCACCCGCGTTGCCGGCATTGAATAGCAGATTCTCCGTCTGCGGCGCCCCGTCGGCGGCAAGCGTCACGTCCTTCGCCGTCAGCGTCTTCCCTTCTTCGGTCACGATAAGCTTCGCCCGCTGCCCGGCATAGCCCTGCTGCTTAAAGCTTACGGTCACACCAAGCCGGGAATCGGCCAATGCCCGGGTTGGCGTCTGCACATCGATCAGCGCCAGATCTTTCTCGGCCTTCTCTTTGCCGAACCCGACCGTATGCACCGGAAACCGCCGGCTTCGCAACGATGCCAGCGTCTGCCGGTCAATGCCGCCCGCCGTATCGCCCCCGTCGGTCATCACCACCAGCGCCCCAATCGGCAAGCTGCCGGACTCGGCCGCAATCTGCGCCAGCCCTTCGCTCAGCCGGCTCACCGGCGCCTCGCCGGTTAACCCCTTCCAGTCGCCGGTCCGTTCGAGGCGGGTGCCCATCTTGTAATAGCGCACCTGAAACTTCTTGCCCAACCCATCGGCCAACCCAGCTTCGAGCGTCTTCTTCATCTCGTCGCGGCGCGTCGAACCGTCTTCGGCCAACCCCATCGACTTCGAATCATCAAGCAACACGGCCACAATATTCTGCTGCGGCTTCAGCGTGGCAATGCTAATGCCCGGCTGCCACAACAGCAGTAGCACCAACGCAATCATCGTCGATTGCAGCCCCCAGAGCACGACCGCCTTGGCCCGCTTTCCGTTGTTCCACTTGGTAAACAGCAGCCAGCCCACCACACCCGCGGCCACCACGCTCGCCAGAACCCACCACCACACACTCCATCCCGACTGCAGCACGACGCTGCCCTTCTGGTAAACGGTGAGCGGATACTTAAACAGAAATTCAAACATTAATGGCTCATCGAGTAAATGATGTAGTTAATCCCGATCCGGTACGCCAGCGAGGCAAACCGCTCGGGGTACTCCGGCGAGTCCGCCCACTCCCAAGCGTCGCCCAGGTCCATGTTGTGGCACGCGCCAACCATCAGCCGTCCTTTATCGTCGTAGATCCCCCGCCACGTATCCTTCACCCCGTCATACTCGTAAGTCTGATCAAACGGATAATTCACGATGCCCGGCACCTGAAACCGCTTATCCAGGTCGTAAATCACATGGAAAATCGGATCTTTATCCGGAATGTCCACCATCTCCCGATCCGGGAACACCCGCTTCATCGACAGCATGAAAATGTCCCACTCCATCGAGCCATGGAAGTCGTCCGTCATGATGAAGCCGCCCCGGAGCAGATATTCGCGCAGTTTTTTACATTGCGCGTCGGTCAGGTCCCAGTGCCCCGGTTCGACTACGTAGACCCACGGCCAGTTGAAAATCTCGTCGGACTCCAGATCCACCACCTGCTCGGTGGACCGCACATGCAATCGGCTTAGCCGCCGCACGCCCTGCACGAACTGCCGGTCTGCCTTGGGGTAGTCCACTGACCAGGAACCCCGCATCGACCACATCCGGTCATTGCTCCGCCACGCCGGATAACGGAGACGCGCGAACGCAAACTCCGTTTTCTCGTCCCCGTCCGCGGGCTGCACATCTTCCGTTTCCTGGAAGGGCCAATCCATACCGCGCCGAAACCGGCGTTGGGCGTACAAAGCGCTCCAGAGCGTGAGCCCCAACAGCAGCGCGATCATTAACGATCGTTTCATCCGCATTGCAGTATCCCCAGTAGACGTCTCCGGACGGGTGCAGGTATCGACTTTCCTGCCTAAAGTTTACAAGGCTTTACATCGCCGCCAATCCGCGCAAATTCCAGCCGCATATCGTGCTCCCTGCAAACTTGTCACCACCCGGCCCGGCCCAATGCGTCTCGAGCGAAAGCCACCCGCGGTACCCGTCATTCCACAGTCCGGCCACTTGGCCTTTCCAGTCCACATCGCGCGTCCCTACCGGCCCCCAAACGGGCTTGTGGCCGTCCATGTGGCAATCCTTGGCGTGAACGTGCGCAATCCGATCCTTCGGCAACCCGGCGTACCCGCCCGGGAACGGCACCTCGCCGGAAACCAGCGCGTTCGCCGGATCCCAAACCAGCATCAGATTCGGGTGCGGCAACGCGTTAAGCGCCTGCGTCGCCTCGGCCGCGGTCGCAATGTTGCACGCGTGCTCATTCTCAAGACCGATGATCAGATCATGCTCCGCCGCTCGATCGGCCAATTCCTTCAGCGCTGAAATCACGGCATCGAAGCACTTCTCCGGCTCTACCGTGCGCCAGTAGCTGAACACCCGGATCACCTTCGCGCCCAGAAACTTCGCGAGATCATCGATCGTGTACTTGGCGTTGAACATGTCCTGCTGGAAGCGCGTATCCACGTCCGGCGCGTTCGGCAGGGTGCACTTCAGAATCGGCGAGGCGATCGCGATCACCGTAAAGCCCTTGGCGTCCAGCATCGCCTCGGCCTGCGTCAGTTCCTCTTCCGTCAGGTCCATGATGTTCTTGCCGAAAACGACGCGGAGTTCCGCGCCCGTCATGCCGATGGCGGACATGGCGTCCAGCGCCACGCCCAGATCGGTCGGCGAGAACTCATCGGTGATTGCTGCAATGCGGAGTTTAGGTTCCATGAGAAATCGTTATTGTATCTTTGCTGCCAGGGCTTCCGGGGTGGTCACTGGTAAATCGCAGGTGAAGTTCTCGCAAACGTAGGCGGTCGCCTCTTCCGTCACCATCGCTTGCACGGCCGCCGACCGGAACTCCACCGCCGCCTTTATCACTACCTGATGCGGCGAGAACACCCGGCGGACTACTTCTGCAAGCGGTGAAACGTCATCGCCTGCCAACACCACTTGCCGCCCCTTAGCGATCGAGTACAGGTAGGCGCACAGCATCTGCGGCACCCCCGCTGTGTGCTCCTGCATCCGTTCGCCAAACGCCACAATCGTCAGGTCCGCATGGGCGCGGAAATCGTCCCTCTGCAGCATCGCCGCCAAGCGCAGCAGCAACATGGCCGCCATCGAGTTGCCGCCGGGCTCCGCGCCGTCGTAGTCGTCTTTCAACCGCAGGATCATCCGCTCATCACCGGCCGCGGTCGCAAAGAACCCGCCCGCCGGATCGGCAAACCGCAGAATCATCTGGTCCGCCAGCGTCTCGGCCAACCGCAAATCCGCCAGGTCGAACGTCGTCTCGTAAAGGTCCACCAGCGCCAACCCGAAGAAGGCATAGTCATCCAGGAAACCTGGAATGGCCGCGTCCCCACCGCGGTAGCGCCGCAGCAACACCCCGTCCTTCCAAAGGTTCTGCACGATGCAGTCCGCCGCCCGCCGCGCCGCCTCGGCGTATCGCGGCTCGTTCAACACCTGAGCACCCTTGGCAAACGCCGAGATCATCAGCCCGTTCCATGCCGTCAGGATTTTATCGTCGCAATGCGGCCGAACTCGCCCGCCGCGTAGCGCCATCAGCGTCTCGGTGGCCTCGGCAATCGCATCGCTCACCTCGTCCACTGGCGCATCGAAGTGCTCCGCCGTCTGCCGGATCGACCGGGCAACGTACAAAATGTTCTTGCCGGTAAACTCGTGGTGCGGATCCTCCTCCACGTTCCCCTCCGGCTTCACGCCGAAGTGATAGCAGAACCACGCCGCCCGCGGCTCCCCCAACGCCTCCTCAATCTCCGCCTGCGTCCATACGTAGAACGCGCCCTCGGCCTTATCCTCCGGCTGGTCCGCATCAACGACGCTATCGGCGTCCTCGGCCGAATAGAACCCACCCGATTCGTCGGTCATATCGCGCAACACGTAGTCGAGCACGTCCCGCGCTTCAATCGCGAAGTTGTTCTCGGCCGTAATCTGAAACGCTTCCAGATACGACACCGCCAACTGCGCCTGATCGTACAGCATCTTCTCAAAATGCGGAACGAACCAGCGCGCATCCACCGAATAGCGATGAAACCCGCCGCCGAGCTGATCGTTCATCCCCCCCTGCGACATTTCGTCCAAGGTCTTCGTCACCATCTCTAACGCCTCGGGCTCTCCCGCGTGCAGGAAATATCGCAGGAGAAAGTTGAACACCACCGGCCGCGGAAACTTCGGCGCCCGGCCGAATCCGCCCAGCTTGGCATCGTAGCTCCGCCGGAACTCCGCAAACCCCTTCGCCAGCACCTCTTCGCCCACGCCCACGGTGCCCGCAACCGCCGCGTGCCGCCCCAACTCCTCAATCACCGACGTCCCCGACTCTTCAATCTTCGCCCGGTCCCGCCCCCACGCCTCGGCCAAGTGCGTCAACACCGCCCGGAAACTCGGCCGCCCGTACTTGTTCTCCGGCGGAAAATAGGTGCCACCGTAGAAAGGCTTCAGCTCTGGCGTCAGCCACACCGACATCGGCCACCCGCCGCCGCCCGTCGACGCCTGCACGAACATCATGTAGAGCCGGTCCACGTCCGGCCGCTCCTCGCGGTCCACCTTCACCGGCACGAAATGCTCGTTCAGAATCGCCGCCGTCGTTTCGTTCTCAAACGACTCCCGTTCCATCACGTGGCACCAGTGGCAGGTCGAATACCCGACCGAAAGGAAGATCGGCTTGTCCTCCCGCTTGGCCTTTTCGAACGCCTCCTCCCCCCACGGCAGCCAGTCCACCGGGTTGTGCGCGTGCTGCAACAAGTACGGGCTCTGCTCATCGACGAGGCGATTGGTATGCATCTCCCTTCAGGGTACAGTGAAGTCGATGACTGCACCCGATAAGACATTGGACCGGCTGATCGAGTTCCTCCGTATCCCCAGCGTCTCCTCCGACCCTACCCACGCCCCCGATGTCCGCCGCGCCGCCGAATGGGTCGCCAACGAACTCGCCGTCCTCCCCCACGTCGAGCTCATCGAAGCCCCCGGCCGCCACCCCCTCGTCTACGCCGAATCGCTCGCCGCCCCCGGCAAACCAACTCTCCTCCTCTACGGCCACTACGACGTCCAACCTCCCGACCCGCTCGAACTCTGGCACTCGCCGCCCTTCGAACCCGTCATCAAGAACGACAACATCTACGCCCGCGGCGCCTGCGACGACAAAGGCCAAACCCTCATTCTGCTCTCCGCCCTCCGCCGGCTGATGGAGCGCGACGGGCGCCTCCCCTGCAACATCAAGGTCTTGATCGAAGGCGAAGAGGAGTCCGGCGGCGAACACATCGAAGCCTACGTCCCGGCCCATCCGGAGAAGCTCGCCGCCGACGCCGCCGTCATCTGCGACACCGAAATGTTCGCGCCCGGCCTGCCCGCGCTTTGCGTCGGCCTCCGCGGCATCGTCTATGGCGAGATCCACGTCCAAGGCCCCGCGCAGGATCTCCACAGCGGCGTCTACGGCGGAGTCGCACCGAACCCAATGATGGCCATGGCCGAAATCCTCACCGCCATCAAGAACCGCGACGGCCACATCACCATCCCGGGCTTTTACGACGCCGTCCGCCCGCCCACTCCCGAAGAGATCCGCGCGTGGGCCAGCCTCCCCTTCGACGAGGAGCATTACCGCAAAACCGAAGTCGGCTCCTCCGTTCTCACCGGAGAACCTGGCTTCAGCATCTTCGATCGCACATGGGCTCGACCCACCTTCGAAGTCCACGGCATCCGCGGCGGCTTCACCGGCGAAGGCGCCAAGACCGTTATCCCCGCGGTCGCCGTGGCCAAGGTCAGTTTCCGCCTCGTGCCCGATCAGGACCCCGTCGTCGCCGTCGAGCAGATTCGAGCGGCCGTAGCCGCCGCAACCCCCAAAGGCGTCACCGCCGAGTTCCAACTTCTCCACGCCGCCCCCGCCTCCAGCGTCGACCCCTCCCATCCACTGATCGCCAAGGCCGCCGCCGCGCTCACGGCCACCTTCGGCCGCGAAACCGTCTACATTCGCTCCGGCGGGTCCATCCCCATCGTCGGCTTGTTCCAACGCGCCCTCGGCATCCCCAGCATTCTGATGGGCTTCGGCCTGCCCGACGACGGCCTCCATTCGCCTAACGAAAAGTTCCATCTGCCCAACTTCCACTCCGGTATCGACACCGTTGAAAGGTTCCTTCAATCGCTATGAACCGCCGTTCGTTTCTCGCCTCGCTCGCCCCCGCCCCGCGCCCCAACATCCTGTTCCTCCTCTCGGACGACCAGCGCTGGGACACCCTCGGCTGCATGGGCAACCGCCTCATCAAGACGCCGCATCTCGATCGTCTCGCCTCCCAAGGCACCCTCTTCGAGCGCGCCTTCGTCACGACGGCCATCTGCGCAGTCAGCCGCGCCAGCGTCTTCTCCGGCCAGTACGCCCGCCGCCACGGCATCCACGATTTCGCCACGACCTTCCCCCCGGAAGCCTTCGCCCAAACCTATCCCCAACTCCTCCGCGCCGCCGGCTATCGCACCGGCTTCATCGGCAAGTACGGCGTCGGCAACAAAATGCCCACGGACGCCTTCGACTTCTGGCGCGGCTTCCCCGGCCAAGGCAAATACTTCCCGCAAGGCGAACCCGGCCCGCATCTGACGACCATCATGGGCGAACAGGCACTCGACTTCCTCGGCGCTGCCGACGCCCGCCCGTGGTGCCTCTCGATCAGCTTCAAAGCCGCCCACGTGCAGGACGAAGACCCCCGCCAATTCCTCCCCTCCCCCGAGAGCGCGCATCTTTATGACGGCGTCACGTTCCCGGTGCCGAAGACCGCCGACCCCAAATACTTCGACCAACTGCCGGAGCGCGTTCAGAAAGGCGAAGCCCGCGCCCGCTGGCACAAGCGTTTCGATACCCCCGAAAAATATCAAACCAGCGTCCGCAACTACTATCGCCTCATCAGCGAAATGGACACCCAAGTCGGCCGCATGCTCGAAAAGGTCGACCTTGGAAACACCCTCGTCGTCTTCCTCGGCGATAACGGCTTCTATCTCGGCGAACACGGCCTTGCCGGCAAGTGGTACCCGCACGAAGAGTCCATCCGGGTGCCCCTGCTCCTCGCCGGCCCCGGAGTGAAGCGCAACCAGCGCCGTCAGGATTTCGGCCTGAACATCGACGTCGCGCCGACGATCCTCGCCGCCGCTGGCCTGCCCATTCCCCCGCGGATGCAGGGCCACGACCTTCGCCGCCCGCAGCGGCGCGGTGAGTTCTTCTACGAGCACCTGTTCAAGCACCCCGGCATCCCCCAAACCGAAGGCCTACGCACCGAGCGCTACAAATACTTCCGCTACATCGAGTCGCAACCGGTCCGCGAGGAGGTCTATGACCTCTCCCGCGACCCGCTTGAAGAGAACAACCTAGCAAACACTAACCCGGCTATGCTCGCCAAACTCCGCGCCCACTGCGACCGCCTCCGCACCGCCGTCACTTAGCCGGCCCAGTCTCCGCAGGACGGACTCGAGCACCATCAGCGATGCATACGCATCCGCCGCCCCAACGAGACGCACCGGCCGCATTTTGCGAATCTTCTCCGCAACATCCCACGCCCCCACAGCCAGATCGGTCCGCACATTATCCCGCGGGGAGCTAGCTCCCCACGCAGCGGCCGGGCGGGACACCAAGCTTTGGGCAAGCTGCCAACCCGGCCATACCGCTTGCTACCGCCGCCGCAACCGGTTCTCGTACCAAACCACATTGTTCGAATTCTGCCCGGCCACGAGAACATCCAAGTCCCCATCCCCATCCATATCCACCAAACGGATGTCATAAGCCGCCTGGTCCTGATGGATCACTCGCGTCACGAACTTCCCCTTCCCATCATTCTCAAACCAAGCGCAAACCATCGAGTCCTTCGCGCACGTCACTGCGTCCACGCTGCCATCCCCATCAATATCCCCAACCGCCAAATCATGCGGCCCCGCGAGCGT
>LNFE01000201.1 GCA_001464575.1 Acidobacteria bacterium Ga0077553
GGGGGTTTCGAGCGGCGCTTGAGCAATCGACGCCCGCGGTGATTGCCGAGATCAAGAAGGGATCGCCGAGCAAAGGCGTTTTCACGGAGTCGTTTCAGCCGGCGGCGATTGCGGCGCAGTATGAGTTGGGTGGGGCGGCAGCCCTTTCCGTACTGACGGACCAGTCTTTTTTCTTCGGTTCTTTCGCGGATTTGCAGGCGGCGCGCGGCGCCGTGGCGCTACCCGCTCTGCGCAAAGACTTCACCATTGATGAGCGGCATATTGTGGAAGCCGCGGCCTACGGGGCCGATGCGGTACTGCTGATCGCCGCAATTCTGACCGTGGACGAGATGCGGCGATTCCGGGAGTTGGCCGCTTCGCTGCAACTGGCTGCACTGGTGGAGGTGCATGACGGTGAAGAGTTGGCGCGGGCGGTGGACTCCGGTGCGGAGATTCTGGGGGTGAACAACCGGGATCTGCACACATTCCGGGTGTCGCTCGATACGTCGTTGCGGCTGGCGGAAGCCATTCCGGCGGGGGCGCTGCGGGTGAGCGAGAGCGGAATTCATTCGGCGGACGATATCCGGTTGTTGCAGGGCGCGGGCTACCAGGCGTTCTTGGTGGGTGAGCACCTCATGCTGGCGCCGGACCCGGCCGCGGCACTGCGAGAGCTACGGGCATGATGGTCAAGGTATGCGGCATCACGAACCAAGCCGATGCCGATGCGGCAGCGGGCGCGGGGGCCCTTGGTTTTAACTTCTACGCGAAAAGCCCGCGCTACGTCTCGCCCGAAGTGGCGGCCGGGATTGTCACGGCGCCCGGCGTGCTGCGGGTGGGCGTTTTCGTAAATGAACCGCAGGCCGTGGCGATAGCCCGGCAGGCTCGCCTGGATGTGATCCAACTGCACGGCGACGAAGACACGGCGCCGTCGGGTTTTCCCGTGTGGAAGGCATTCCGCGTGAGCAGCGATTTTTCGATGGACCGGCTGACCTTTCCCGCCGAGGCTTTTCTGCTGGACGCTCCGGGAGACCTCTACGGGGGGAGCGGCCATACGTTTGACTGGAGCCGGGCCAAAGGGGCCGCGCGGAAGATCCTGTTGGCGGGCGGCTTGGGGCCGGACAACGTGCAGCAGGCGATTGCGACGGCGCGGCCTTGGGGCGTTGACGCGTGTTCGCGCCTGGAGTTGAAGCCCGGGATAAAAGACCACGAAAAGGTGGCGCGATTCATCGAATTGGCATTAACAGCATGATTACAACCTCTCAACCCGATAGCGGCGGACATTTCGGACCCTACGGCGGGCGCTACGTACCCGAGGTTCTGATGAACCCGCTCGAAGAGCTGGAGCAG
This sequence comes from Acidobacteria bacterium Ga0077553, assembly GCA_001464575.1. GTDB lineage: Bacteria > Acidobacteriota > Terriglobia > Bryobacterales > Bryobacteraceae. The sequence continues at coordinate 1,327 of LNFE01000201.1, forward strand.
GCCTACTACGCCGCCCGGCAGGACCCGTCGTTTCAGGCCGAGCTGGCCTCGCTGCTCAAAGACTACGCGGGCCGGCCCACGCCGCTCTATTTCGCCAAACGCCTGAGCGAGACCCTAGGCGGCGCGAAGATCTACATTAAGCGGGAAGACCTGCTGCACACCGGCGCGCACAAGATCAACAACGCGCTCGGGCAGATTTTGCTGGCCCGGCGCATGGGCAAAAAGCGCATCATCGCCGAGACCGGGGCCGGGCAGCATGGGGTGGCGACTGCCACCGTCTGCGCCCTGTTTGGCATGGAGTGCGTGATTTACATGGGCGAAGAGGACATGCGCCGGCAGCGGCTGAATGTCTTCCGGATGCGCCTGCTGGGAGCCAAGGTAACGGGCGTGACCAGCGGCAGCCGCACGTTGAAAGACGCCATCAGCGAGGCGATGCGGGACTGGGTGACGAACGTCGGCGACACGCATTATCTGTTGGGGTCGGCGCTCGGATCGCATCCCTATCCCCTCATGGTCCGCGACTTCCATAGCTGCATGGGGATTGAAGCCCGGGCGCAGATTCTTGAAAAAGAGGGCCGCTTGCCCGACCAAGTGATTGCGTGCGTGGGTGGCGGATCGAACGCGATCGGGATTTTCCACGCTTTCATGCCGGATGCCGGCGTGAAACTGGTCGGCGTCGAGGCCGGCGGACGGTCGCTCGCTCCCGGAGAACACGCCGCACGATTTGCGGGCGGGAGCCCCGGGGTGTTGCAAGGTTGCTTTAGCTACGTACTGCAGAATGGCGACGGCCAGATTTCCCTGACGCACTCGGTAAGCGCGGGGCTGGACTATGCCATGATCGGTCCGGAACACGCCTTCCTGGCCGACCAGGGCCGGGCCGAGTATGTGCCGTGCTCCGACGCCGATGCCTTGTCTGCCGCACAGACTTTGGCTCGCACGGAAGGTTTGATTCCGGCGCTCGAAAGCGCCCACGGGGTGGCCGAAGCGCTGCGCCGGGCCCCGGCAGCCAAGGGGGAGATTTTCATCGTGAATCTCTCCGGCCGGGGCGATAAAGACATTGATATCTACCGCGAAAACTTGAAAGAACTGGATGAACCCGAGTCGAATTAGCAAACTGTTTGCGCGGTGCCGCGCGGAGAATGAACCGGCGCTGATCGCCTATATTACGGCGGGGGACCCGTCGCTCGAGCGGACGGTCTCGCTCGTGGAAGCCATGGAACTGGGCGGCGCCGACCTGATTGAACTGGGTGTTCCCTTTTCCGACCCCATCGCCGACGGCCCCGTGATTATGCGGGCGACCGAGCGGGCCCTGGCAAATGGCGCGAGCCTGGCTGGCGTTTTGGAGGTCGCGCGGAAGATCCGGGAACGGAGCCAGATTCCGATTCTCCTTTTCTCATACTTGAATCCGCTGCTGAGTTACGGTTTTGAGAGGCTGGCGAAGGATGCGGTGGCGGCCGGGGTGGACGGTATCCTGATGACCGACGCGAGCGTGGAGGAGGCGGGGAAGTTTGTCCCGGTGGTCCGGGCGGCAGGCTTAGATACGGTATTCCTCGCGGCGCCCACGTCTCCGATGGAACGGCTGAAACGCGTGGCGGAGTTTTCGTCCGGATTCGTCTATCTCGTATCGAGAACCGGGGTGACGGGCGTCCGGGACCAAGTGGCTGGTTCGGCAGCGGAACTCGTCGAAAAGATGCGGTCGGTGACCGATCTGCCGTTGGCCGTTGGGTTTGGTATTGCCAAGGCGGCCGACGCGGCGGCAGTCGCCAAGATTGCGGATGGGGTGGTGGTGGGCAGCGCCTTTGTCCGGATTATTGAGAGCTGCGACGGTTCGCCGGAGCTTGAAAGCAAGCTCGAATTGTTCACTCGTGAGTTGAAGCTGGGCGCCAAGGCGGGTCGGGCATGACACCGGAAGAGGCACAGGCCGCGCTGGCGGCGTGCCGGGAGCAGATTGACGACGTCGACCGGCGGCTGGTCGCCCTGATCAATGAACGGGTGCGGGTGGTGGAGCAGATTGGCCAGATTAAGCAAAGCGCCGCCCTGAATGTGTACGAACCCAACCGGGAACGGGCCGTCCTGGACAACGTAGCCTCCGCGAACGCGGGACCGTTGCCCCCCGATTCCGCGGTGCGCATCTTTGAGCGGATTATGGACGAGATGCGGACCATTCAGCGGAACCGGATGTTGAGCGAGGAGAAATAATGCTGGTAGTGATGCAAGAGGGCGCCACCGAAACCCAGGTGGAGCGCGTCATCGAAAAACTGGTGATGATGGGCTTTACGGTGCACAAATCCACCGGGGTGACGCACACCGTGCTCGGCGGGGTGGGGCCGCAGGAAGACTTCGACCCGCTGGAGTTCGAAGTGCTCGACGGCGTGAAGGAGTGCCACCGGATCGTGTCGCCCTATAAGCTGGCGAACAAAAGCTTTAAGCCGCACGGGACTGAGATCACGGTGCGGGGCGTGAGGCTTGGCGGGCCGGAGGTGGTGGTGATGGCGGGGCCGTGTTCGATCGAGAACCGGGATCAGATTGAGATTTCGGCGGAGATCGTCGCCAAGGCCGGGGCGAAGGGCATCCGGGGAGGCGCGTTTAAGCCTCGCTCGAGCCCGTATAGCTTCCAGGGCTTGGGCGAAGATGGCCTGAAAATGATCCGGGCCGCAGCCGACCGTCACGGGCTCTTTGTCGTCAGCGAGGTGATGGATCGCAGCCAGATCGGGCTACTGAGCGAATACTCCGACATTCTGCAGGTGGGTGCCCGCAACATGCAGAACTTCAATCTGCTGCGGGAACTCGGCACCATCCGGCGGCCGATTCTGCTGAAACGGGGCATTGCGGCGACGATTGAAGAGCTGCTGCTCTCCGCGGAATACATCATGATGGGCGGCAACTACGAAGTGATCTTGTGTGAGCGAGGCATTCGGACGTTTGAGACGGCAACGCGGAACACCTTTGACGTTTCGGCGATTCCGGTGCTGCACGGGCTGACGCATCTGCCGGTGGCGGCGGATCCGTCGCACGGCGTGGGGAAGCGGAATCTGGTGGCGCCGATGGCGCGCGCGGCGGTGGCGGCGGGAGCCGATGTGCTGTTGATGGAAGTGCATCACGATCCGGACCGCGCGCTGAGCGACGGCGCCCAGAGCCTGTTTCCCGAACAGTTCGCGGAGTTGATGGTGCAGTTGCGAGCCATCGCGCAGGCGGTTGGCCGGAGCTTGTAATCGATGCAGCGGGTCGCCATTTGCGGAGTCGGACTGATCGGCGGCTCGTTCGCGCTCGCGCTGCGGCGCGCAGGATTTAACGGCACCATTCTGGGGGTGAGTTCCGAGCGGACGATTGCGGAAGCGGTGGAGTTGGGCGTGGTGGAACGCGGTGTGACGCTTGAAGAGGCGGCGCAGACTGCGGACCTGCTCTACCTGGCGCAGCCGATTCTGAAGATCATCGAGGGGATGCCGGCTTTGGGAAGGATGCTGGGGCCGCAGGCGACCGTGACCGATGCCGGAAGCACGAAGGCGCAGATTGTGGCGGCGATGCGGGAGCATCTCCCGGCGGGGCAGTACGTGGGCGGGCATCCCATGGCGGGGAAGGAGAGCCGGGGAGTGCGGGGGGCCGACGCCGCGTTGTTCCGCGGCCGGACGTATGTGCTGACCGCCGAACACTGGCTGCGCGGTTGGGTGGAGAAGATGGGCGCGCGGGTGGTGATTCTGGGGCCGGAGGAGCACGACCGGGCGGTGGCCTACACGAGCCATCTGACCCAGCTGGTGGCGACCGCTCTAGCCGGGACGGTGACCCGGGCGCTGCCGGGTGAGGAGATTCAAGTGAGTGGCCCAGGGCTGATCGATACGACGCGGTTGGCGCAGAGCCCTTACGACATTTGGCGGGACATTCTCGTGACGAATCGGGGCCCGGTGGACCAAGCACTGGCATCGATGATTGAACGGCTGCAGGAGATGCGGCAGGCGCTGGGCGACAACGAGGCGCAGTTTGCCGAAGGCGCGGAGTTGCGGCGCCGCATCTTGCGCAGCGTGAACTTCAGTTAGCTCTGCGGAATGGCGTGCGGGGTGGCTTGGCCTTGCGTGAGCCGTCCATAGAGCCAACGGAGGCCATAGACGCTGCAGCCCAGCGCCACGCTGATGGCAGCGTTAACGACCAGCACGCTGGATACCGTCAGCAGGAAGGCCACCGCATCGGTGCGGCGCATGCGGGGCAGGCGCGACCAAGTGGACCAATCGAGCAGGCAGAAGCCCATCCAGGCCGTGACGCCGGCGAGGGCGGAGATGGGGATATGCTCGACCAATTGAGAGCCAGCCGTCAGGAAGAGCATGATGAACCCGGCATGCGCGAAGTTCGACAGGCGCGTGGAGCCGCCGCAGCGGACGTTGGCCAGGGAACGGGCGGGAATGCCGACGCTAAAGGGCGCGCCGAACAGGCCGGCGGTGAGGTTCGCGATGCCGTAAGCGCCGAGTTCGCGGTCAGCGTCGGAGCGCTTCAGATGCTGATGGCGGCCGCGAAAGTGTTCGACGACACGGGAGGTGATAAGCAAGTTGACGCTGGTGACAACCGCCAGGCCTAGTGCGGAAGGAATCATTTGCAAGGTATCGGCCGGAGACCAAGTGAAGTTCGCCAGGGGCGGCAATGAAAGAGAGAGCGCACCGACTTCTTTATCGTGCCAGCCGAACAGACTGCCAAAGCTAACCGCGGCGATGATGCCGATCATGGGGGCCGGGGCGTTGGGCAGGAATCGCCCGGATAGGGCAGCGCCAATCACGGTGGTGAAAGCCAGCGCAGTGACCTGCCAATTCAGGCCAGGAAGATTGGACATGGCGTTCCAAAACTGTTCCAACATGGAGCCGCCGCCGGGTATCTTTAGGCCGAAGAGGGCACGCAGTTGGGAGATGATCATCATGGCTCCGATGCCGCAGGAGAAACCGGAGACAACGGGCAGGGGGACCTTCGTAATGTAGCTTCCCCAGCGGAGCACGCAGAAGAGCATCAGGAAGATGCCGGCGACGATCGTAATCTTGGCTGCCCCAGAGGGGCCCTGCGCCAGCACTGCAGCGGCGATGAAGGGGACCGTAACCGTGGAGGTGCCGCCGATCAGCACGGGGTTTCGGCCGAGAAGCGCACAGATCGGGGCAGTCAGCACCGATGTCATTAAGCCCATGGTGGGCGGAAGCCCCATGAGCGCGGCCATCGCCAAGCCATAGGGCATGGCAATGAGGGCCGCGACGAGCCCGCCGGTGAGATCACCGGCGAGCTCGCGCAGACTGTATTTGATCGGCGACCAGGATTGCCAGGACGCCGGTTCGATTTTAGGCATTCGCGATTTTGAGATAGGCTGCTTTGAACTTCGCCATTTCTTCCGGAGTACCGATCGACACCCGAGCGTGCTTGGGCCAAGCGGGCCACACACGACCGATGTAAATCTTCTCTTTCACGAATGCGGTGACGATGTCGCGCCCGGGCATGCCGTTGAGCTCCATCATGAACTTGTTCGACGTTGAGGGAACAAACTTGCCATTGTGCTTGCTCAGGAAGGCGAAGACATCCTCGCGGGTGTCGCCGATCAGTTTCCGGCGCTGGGGAACCAGGGTCGGAACTTTGAGCGAAGCGTGAGCGCCCACCATACCGGTCAAGGGCAGGGCTCCGGCGCCGTAGCTGGACAGCTTGGCGATGAGGTCCGGGCGGCCGATGGCGGCGCCGGCGCGGAGGCCAGCCATGCCGTAGAGCTTCGAGAACGTCCGCAGGATGATGACGTCCTTGTCCTTGGCCACGAAGTCCGAGCCGAAGGCCTCGTTGGTGAGGTGGATATAGGCTTCGTCGAGCAGGATGATGGAACCGGCCGGTTTATTGGCGATCACCCATTCAATGTCAGCGCGCTTGGTGAGCGTGCCGGTCGGGTTGTTGGGGTTGCAGATGTAGATGAGGCCGGCATTGGGGCTAGCGGCGACCATCGCCTTGACGTCGTGCGAGTGATCGGCCTTGAGCGGCACCCGGATGACCTTCGAGCCGATGAACTGCGCGGCGCGCTGGCCGGCTTCATAACCGGGGTCAGCCATGACGAACGGTTTGTCGGCGGAGGTGAAGGCCAGGACGGCGCGATGCAGCGGGTCAGAGGAGCCGGGGAACGGCATCACATAGTTCGGCTTCAAGCCTTCCTGCTCAGCGAGGGTTTTCGCGAAGCTGAAGGTCTCTTCGTACATGTAGCGGCCGCCCTTTTTGATGACGCCGTAAATGGCTTCCGCGGCTTCGTTGCACGGGCCAAGCGGATTCTCGTTCGCGTTGATTTTAACCGCGTTCGGGTCCATGTTGCCGATCATCGAAAGCTGGGCGAGGGCCGGTTCGTTGTAGAACGGCAACGCGGCGCCAGCGGCGAGTAGAGCACTGCCCTTGGCGAGCGCGCGGCGGGAAAACTCTTTCTTGAGTCCTTCCGAAGTGAGAATTGACATATTGCGATGAGCTCCTAGCTAGGGATCTAACACGAGGGTGAGCCGGACCCGTTTTGGAAGCGGATCCGGCCAAACAGTTGGGTGAGGTTTTTAGAAGAAGAAGCGAACGCCCAGTTGATACATACGAGCGAAGTTCGCTTGCTCCGTAATCCGGCCGAAGTTCGCATTGCTGACGCCGAAGGCGAGGTTCGGAGCCCGGAATTGCGGGGTGTTAAACGCGTTGAGCGCTTCGGCCCGGAACTGCGCCTTGAACTTCTCACCGATGGAGAAAGTTTTGAAAAGCGACATGTTCCATTCCGAGATGCCAGGACCCCGCATGGTGATGGTGCGGGAGAGGTTGCCGAACTGATACTTGCCCACCTCGGTAAAGGCGGCGCGATTGATGTATCCGTCGATGCGATCCATGAGGCCGCCCGAGGTAACCGGGCTGACGCCGGTGGCGTTCGGACGCTGACCGGCGCCGCCAAAGGCGCCGTTGTTGTTGGTGGCCTGGGTGATGGCGAGCGGGTAACCCGTCTGGTAGGTGGTTACGGCGTTGATCGACCAGCCACCGATGGTTAGATCAGCCAGCCGGCTGTTCGCAAACGGCTTACCCTTTCCGAACGGCAGCTCGTAGGTGACGGCGCTGCTGAAGCGGTGCGGCGAGTGAACGCTGGAGAGCGAGTACTCGGCATCGAGATCATAGGCGTTCTGTATGGCGCCGAGACCGTTGAAGAAGGTGCCCGCGCCGCCGATGGAGGCGTCCATGTTCCGGGACCAGGTCCAGGAACCGAGGAAGCTAAAGCCACTGGACATGCGCTTCTGGATCTTGCTGACGAACGAATCGTAGACAGCGCTGTTGTAGTCGCTGTTCGACAGGGTCACGTTGTTGAACTGGTTGAACGGCCGGAGGAACTGTTCGCGAGTCATCGTCCGGGCGCCGATGAAGCCAGGGCCGCCGGCGCGGTAGTACGGATTGGTCACCGACGCATTCAACGCCGCCGAACCGAGCGAGAAGTTCGTCGGGTCGAGCTGATTAATGTTGATGCCGCCCGCGCCGAGGACGAGGTCATAGGACCGGCTGCCGACGTAACCAGCGGCCAAGCCGAGACCCCAAGGCAGTTGCCGCTGGATGTCGAACGAGAACTGGTGAATGTTCGGAGCGCGGTGGTTCTGATCGATGAAGCTGATGGCCTGGCCGATACCGGCCTGGAGACCATTGGCGTTACCGACCGGGGTCAGAATGCCCGAGGGGAAGGGGTTCGAGAGCGAGCCGGCCGGGGTGAAGCCGCCATCGGCCGTAGCCAACATCGCGGTGGTCTGCGAGTAGCCGAGGGTATTCTGGAATCCGTAAGGAATGGGCGCCCAGAAGATGCCGTAGCCGGCGCGGAGAGTGGTCTTCGAGTTCAGCTGATAGGCCATGCCGACGCGGGGGCTGAACTTATTGCGGTTCAGGTTACCGGTCTGGGTCTTGCCACCGTCGAGACCGGCGTAGGTGAGGCCTCCTTTGGGCGTGAAGCCCGCCACCGGGGTCGTCACCTGGATGGGGTTGGTAACGGACCGGTCGAAGCCGGTGATCAACGTGTTGTTGGTCGCCTTCAAGCCAGTTTCGTATTCGTAACGGATGCCGTAGTTCAGGGTCAACTTCGAATTGATCCGGAAGTCATCGTGGAAGTACATGGCCCAGTAGTCAACATACTGGAACATCTTGGTGGCTTTCAGGAAGTCGCCGCTGGCCGGGGTGCCCAGGAGCATGGAGGCCAAGTCGGAACCGGTGCCCGCGGTGGCGGACAGGGGATTGGCGCGGGTGAACTGGTCGTTGAAGTTGAAGGCGCCGGCAGCGTTGCCGAGGTCGACGCCGTCGATGTTCAGCCGACGGTAGTCGGCGCCCATCTTGAAGCTATGACGGCCCATAAACTTCGAGACGGAACCCAGGAGATTCTTCGAGTGGAATACCTGCTGGCTGTTGCTGTTGGTGCCCAGCGCCGAGAAGTTCTGCATGCCGATGTTCGGGAAGGTGCGGGAGTCAACCTGCGAGAGGTAGCTGGTCGGGAAACCGAGGGAGCCGAGGTCAAAGCCCGCGGACTGCTGCGAGCTCAGGTTCGGGAACCGGTTAAAGCCATAGCGGACGGTGATGACGGTGGTGGGGCTGGGGGTGAAGATGCTGTTCACCGCCGTCGCGTCCACTTTACGGCCCAGGGTCCACTGGGCGGGGGAAGAGATGGTGCCGAACCAGTTTTCGCCGGGTTCGATGGAGCCGTAGTGCAAGTAGGAGCCGGTGGCGCGCCACCACGAGGTGACTTGATGGTCCAACTTCCAGGTGGTCTGGTCGGCCCGGTCGTACTGGCTGGAGGCGGCCGTGTAGTTATTCTGACCAAATCCGCCCCGTTCACGCCCGGGGGCCGGGTAGGTGCGGGCGATGGCCAAGCCAATTGGGTTGAGCCGGTTGGCCGGGATGATGTTCCCGGGAAACACTTGCCGAGAGCCATCGGCCAGGGTCGTAAGCGGGTCATAGATCATCTGCACCGCGCCGGAAGATCCGCTGCGGAAAGATCGAGAGAAGTCACCACCACGCTCAGCGGCCGTCGGCACCGCGAATTCGCCCGTGGTTGAGGAAGTCTGCCGGTAGGCTTCTCCAGAGATCCAGAAGAAGGTTTTGTCCTTGCCGTTGTAGACTTTGGGAATCCAAACGGGGCCGCCGATGGAGGCGCCATAGTTACGGAACGGCTGTTCTGGCCGAGCGCGACCGGCCCGGTTGTTGAAGAAGTTATTCGCCAACCAATCGGTTTCGCGCATGTAGCCGAACAGAGAGCCCTGGAGCGAGTTGGAACCGCTCTTCATAAACGTATTAAACATGCCACCGCCGGTACGGCCCATTTCGGCGTCATAGGTATTGGCCTGCACCTTCACTTCCTGCACCGCTTCGAGGGTCGGGATGACGACGGCACGATTCACCGAATCGGTGATCGGAATGCCGTCGAGCAGGTAGTTATTGCCACGGACCGGGCCGCCAGCGAGCGAGATCTGCGATGATCCCGACTGATCCTGCATCCGGTTGAACCGGGGATTCCCCACGGCCACCACATTCTGGGCGATCTTCGCCATCATGAAGGGATTCCGGCCGAGGTTGGGAAGGTCGATCAATTTTTGGCGATCGATGAGTTGGCCCGCGGACGCGTTGGCCGTTTCGATAACCGGAACCTCTTCGGTCACCATGACCGATTCAGTGACGTTGCCGACTTCCATTTTGATATCGGCGGTGATGAATTCCTGGGTGCCGACAGTCACACCCTTCCGGTCGTACTTTTTGAAGCCGGGAGATTCGGCTGAAACCGTGTAAACGGCGGGAACAACCGCGTTAAACACGTAGTCGCCCGTCGAACTGGTGAGGGTGGTCCGGGTGAGGTTAGTGGCTTGGTCGGTAAGGGAGACTTTGACATTCGCGATGACGCCGCCGCCACTATCGGTGACGAGACCGCGAATGCCGCCCTGAATCGACTGAGCATTGGCGCTCAGACATGCAAAAAGTGTTGAAAATGCGAGAGTTGTCCAACGAGTAACCATTCAAAGACCCCAAGGTTAAGCGCGTCAGCACAGGTGTGCTGGTTGGACTCTGAACGGAGAGTGGAGATTTTGCGGCTACCGGGCGAGCTGAGCCAGTCGGGTGGCTCAAGGAAAGGGAAGACTGGGAAGCGGGAGGGTCAACTACCATGGACCCCAAGATGCTTAGGGTTACGGTAACGTAAATTTTCGCCGTCGTCGAGGGGGAAAGTTGAAAAACAATTGATCAGCGCTATAAAAATTTCTTCCCGGATCCCGAACGAATGAAGGCGCAGTCATGATCGGCCAGGTCCAGCTTGTCCGCGATGAGCTGGTGGGCCGATAGCGATTCCTTTGCAACGCCACCCTTTCCGTGGCCTTTCGTCCGGGCAATGATGTGGTAGAGTTCGTGGGCTAGAACCCGCCCCATCGCCCGGCCAAGCAGTTGATTCCCTTGGGAATAGTCCCCTCCGCTCATCACCGTCTTGATCGATTCCCGCAGCCGGTCGCATTTCACTTCGCCGAACGGCAGGATGCGGCCGTCGGTGGTGAAGGTGAACGCCAGCGGGCCTCGTTCGTCGAGCAAGGCCGGAAAAGCATCCATCTCGCACCGACCCGTCATTTTAAAGAAAATTAACTCGCTGAACGAGTCCTGGGACGCCTCGTGGCGATGCCGGAACGCCAAGCGGACGCCCGCTTTTTGAACAATTCGGTCAGCCTCGGCTTGCATCTCCTGCAGGGCTTGGGGTGAAAACCCTTCGGAGAATTGCATGACGACGGTAACTTCTTTCTTTTCAGCAAATAGGAAAAATGGCAAAAATAAGAGCGACAGGGCACAGCGCAACATGGCGTATCCTCACTACCGTTACATAGACGTTGTCTGTATCGACAAGTAACAGCAGTTTGACCCCCAGCGGCAGGAGCAAAATCCCAACTCCGGTAATCCAGAGACCGGCGGAGAGGCTCCACGGCCAGAAGCTCATTCGGATTTCGTGGCGTCCGGAAGAATCGACAAATACGCCGCGGACGCAGCCGTTCACGATCTGGATCGGCGCCGGTTGTCCATCCACGGTGGCAGTCCACCCGGGGAACCAGGTATCGGTGACCACGAAGAAAGCCCGGCCCTGAGTCTCGACCGTCCAGGCCAGGGAGTTATTGTTGGTTTCTTGCTTCAGGATGCGGCCTTCCGCCATTGTCGCGGCGGCCGCCAAACCCTCGACGGTGACATCGCGGGAAGGGTCGAACGCGGCCTGGTTCAGCAACACGGCTTTGGCACCCGCCAGATCCGCAACCGGGATCAACTGCCGGACGAACCGGAACCGCGGCACAGCGGCCGGGTTGCCGAAGACAGTGACGCCGTCGTGCGATTTGGCCAACTCCTCGTACAAGCGCGTCCGCCGCACGGCGAAGGCGCTGGCAGGCGATTTTGCCAGCAGGTACCGCACGTTGAACGCCGCAAGCAGTTGGCGCTGGCCGACGATGGCCTCACCGCCGCTTCCGCTGAGGTCGAATCCCGTCAACGACTGGTATCGGCGCATCCACATCGGGGTGTAGTCATTGGCGGTGCTGAGGCCGTACATCATGCTCAGCAGCGGGTAGGTGTGGAATAAAGGCAGGTCCAGCGGGAGGATCCGGTGGGTTTGCGGGTCGAGACCTTGGTCGAACAGATATTTCACTTCGGCCCGCCGCTCGGCGCCGTACAGGTCGGAGGTATCCGGATTGTCGTAGATGGTCCGGTGGACGCTCCCGACGTCAAGCAGGAAGACGAGACCCAGCAGCCACGCGGGCGCGCGCCAGACCAGGCAGGCTCCGGTGGCCACAAAAGCCAGGAGCGGGAACAGAACCGACGGGTGGGGCCAACGCAAACTGGCAGCCCGCCAGAACTCTGCCTGCGGGATGGTCAAGCCGGGGTTAGGAAAAACGGGCAGCCAATGCGCCAGACCCACCGAGACGGCGATCGCCACGCCGAGGGCCGCAACCGGCCAGACCATCCGCTTCCGCTGGTGCAGGCCATAGGCGGCCAACACAGCCAGCGCCAGATGCAACTCCTGCATGTGCCTGGCTGGCGCCCGGAACAGGTTGTAGACGGGGACCCGGAACAGGATGGCTTGGAGGGGCCCCCAGCCAATCATCAGGAGCGCGGCGACGGCTGCCGTGGCAATCCAGAAATAAGTCTCGCGGCGGCGCAGCGCACAGAGCGCAAACAGCACCGGCGCCAGTCCGCAGTAAGTGAAGACTTCAACCACGTCCCCACCCGGCCCGTAACTGGGGACCCGGTGCATCCCTCCCAAAATATTGGGCAGGAAAAATCCGAAGAAGTACGGCAGCGGCAGGTAGTTTTCATTGAACCGTTCGATGGTTAAGGCCTGCCGGGTAATGAGCGGCAGAGTTTCGGCCACGGCCAACAGTTGTAGCGAGCTAAACAGGAAAGCGAACAGTCCGCAGAGGGCGAGCCCGACCACCGCCCGGCGGCCACCTTTCCAGAACCAGAATGCCGCGACGAGCAGCAGGCCATAGACGGTGACCTGCGGAAATCCACCCAGCAGCGAACCCGCCACGGCGAGTCCGGCGAAGGTCGCCTCCCGCCGGCGGCCCGTGCGGGCGTGGCGGGCCGCGAAAAACAGGATCAGCGGCAGCCACACCGTAGTCGACATCATGGCCTGATGGCCTTTGTGCGCCATCAGAAACCCGCTGCTGAGGAAGAAAAGGCCGCCGAGGAAGGAGGCGGAGTCATCGATCTCTAATTCGCGGCAGAACAGATAGCAGAAGTAGCCGGCCAGGACATAGTGAAGGAGCACGAAGCAGTTGTAGCCGAACGTGTTCGGGAAGAGGGTGATGAGGAGGAGCCCGGGCGGGTAGAAGGGTTGGAACTGGGTATTGGCGAAGGTGTACTGGCCAAGTTGCACGTAGGGGTTCCACGGCGAAAACGTAGCGGCGAACAGTTTGGCGGGGAAGCCAGCCAGATAGGCATCGCCGCCGCCGAGCAGATTGCGGGTAAGGTCAAAGCCCGCCGCGTGCAGCATCCACGCGCAAAAGGCGTACAGCAGCAGGACCAGCGCGTGACGCCTCAATGGCCGGCCACCCCCTCGAAGCGGTCCACCGTCCGGACAATATAGTTGGGGCGTTGCCGGGTGTTCCGCAGCGCTAGCCACAGGTACTGGCCAACGATTCCTAAGCCAAGAGTGGTGAGCCCGCCGAAGAACGAAACCGCGAGGATCAGCGGGGTGTATCCTTGCACCGTGATCCAACCCGCGGACCAGGCTCCCAATACGACCGCCGCGACGACGATAGACAAGCTCGTGCCCAGCATACCGGCCGCCATGAGAAAGCGAATGGGCAGATCGGTAAAGTTGAAGATGCTGTCGATCGAATAGCGGAGCTTCTTCGAGAAGGTCCAACTACTTTCGCCCTCGAGGCGCGCCAAGCGCTCGTAAGGCACGAACACCTGCCGGAAGCCGAGCCAAAGGAGTAATCCCACAATGTTCGTATGCGCCTCCCGCAGGCTGAGCAGCCGGTCCCGCACTTCCCGCGTACAGCCGAAAACATCCACACCGCCGGCCGGCATCTCCGGCAGGACGAATCGCCGGTAGAGCCGCCAGAAGAGGCCGGACATAACCTCCGTCAGCCAAGGATCGGCCCGCTTGGTCCGGACGCCGAAGGCGATATCGGCCCGCCCGGCAGCCAGGATTTCCGCAAATTGCACGATCAGTTCCGGGGGTTCCTGGAGATCAGCGGCGATCACGGCAAAATGTTCGCCTTGGCCCATCTCGAGACCCGCGCAGATTGCGGAGAAGGAGCCAAAGTTCCGGCTGAGCTGCACCAACTGCGCCCGCAGCCCGGTTCCCGGTAGCCGCGCCGCGAGAATTTCCGCGCAGCGGTCCGGACTACCGTCAACGGCGAAGACGACCTCCAAATCGGGAAGGGTCTGCCGCAGGCGGATCAACTCGGTGAGCAGGCGATCCAGGTTCTCCTCGTTCTTATAAACGGGTATGACCAGCGACAGCACTCCTAGCCCACCTCGGCCGCCAGCTGCAGAAACTCCGCGTAATCGCGGATATAGTCCGCCGGGTCGTAGTAGTCGGACGCCAGAACCAGCAGGACGGCTCCGGGCGAGTACTTGTACTGGACACCCCAGATCATGGGCGGAAGGTACAGGCCGACCGTTGGATCGTCGAGCAGAAACTCCTCGCGGGTGCGCCCATCATCCGCCACGGCCCGCAGGGAGCCCGCAACGCAGATTAGAAACTGGTGGAGCTGGCGGTGGGCATGCTCGCCGCGAATGTTCTCTCCGGGTACGCCGTAGACGACGAAATGCCGCCGGACAGGAAAGGGGATGTGGCGTTCGGCCTCGCCAAAACTGATCTGCCCGCGAAGATCCTCGGCGTGCGGCAAACGATGGAGCGTAACCCCGCGAACCGTGGATGCCGTAGCGCCAGGATCGCCCGGCGCCGGGCGGGGCGGAGCCGAAACGCTGGGCTTCGCGCCGACATAGCCGACAATCCGGGCGGGGTTGCCGATCACGATCGTATCTGGAGGAACATCGCGGGTCACCACGGTAGCGGCCCCCACCATGGCCCGTTCGCCGATGGTGACACCCGGCAGGATCGTGGCGTTGGCGCCAATGGAAGCCCCAGCCTTTACCGTGGTGCGGGGAACCTGCGCCTGATGCTGCCGGCTGCGCGGAAATGGGTCGTTTGTAAAGGTTGCATTGGGCCCCACGAAGACGTCGTCGCCCAGGATGATGCCGTCCCACAATTGGACGCCGGACTTTACCGTGACGCGGTCTCCGATAGTGACGTCTCCTTCGATGAAGACGTGGTCGCAGATGTTGCAATCGGAGCCAATGCGGGCGCCAGGGAGAATGTGGACGAAGGCCCAGATGCGGGTGCCGGCACCAATTTCATTGGATTCTACGATGGCAGCGGGATGTTGAAACATGGATTTACTGGACGACGTAATTTCCCGCCATTTGGATACCGGTACTCGTGCCGGCACCGTCTTCGGCCACGACGAACAGTTTCTTCGGGCCGGCGAACCCGGGCTTGAACACGACGGGGAAGCGAGCTTCCACCGTTTGCCCCTGGCGTGCTACCGAGGGTCCATCCGGGCGGAGTTCGCATTGCTGGTTCGCGACGGCTTCTTGGGCGACGACTTCTTTAGCACCGCTGCCGCTATCGTTGACCAAGCGGGGACGGCCAGTGGTGAGGTGGGCAAACAGATAGCAGGCCTCGGCGCCGGTGTCGCGGTCGTTGATCAGCAGACCGAGAAACGTGGGCTCTGGCCGGTTGGCAGCTTGCTCCAACCGTACGGTGAAGACCTGCGTCTTTCCGCTGCCCTCGTCGGGCGTTACGGTGAGTCCACCGAAGAGTGGAAGCTTTTGCATGGGAGGCGGCGGCGGGAATGGACCGTCGGGCCGGCAACATCCACTCAGCCAGGCGATCGAGACGAAAAGGAGCCGGAAATACATGCAAAGACAGACACTAGGGTAACGCAGTTACAGCCGCCGGACATGCCACCATGGCGGAACCATCGCGAGAATCCCCCACCCGGCGGTCTGCAAGGTGATCCAGGAGGAGACCGGCTCGGCGGGGCCGTCGCCGAAGCAAAGGATGAGGATCAGGTTCCCGATCGCGGCGAGGAAGGCCGCCGTCATCAAGCCGAAGCCGGCGGTGCGATTCACGGGATACCAAACGGCGGGACTGCTCAAGGTACGAGCCGTCCGGAAGCCGTACCAGCGATTCGGAGGGACCCAAGCAAGTACCAACGGGACCCCCGTCACGAAAAAAACCACGGGAATTCCAGCGCCTGTAGCCCAGAGCAACATATGAGTTAGGATATTCTAATTCTTGCGTTACCTGATCCTCCTCATCCCCTCATGCGTATTCGGGCAGAGTGTGCCCGCACCGGAGCCGCTCCGCACCCGCATCACCATTTCGGAAAAGCTTTCGGCGGAGGCTCCGGCGGCGATCACCACCGTCGACAAGGAGCAGTTGGCCGCCAATCCGGGCGTTAATCTCGACGACCGTCTCCGGTCCGTACCCGGCTTCTCGCTCTTTCGCCGCTCCTCGTCGTTGGTGGCCAATCCGACGACGCAGGGCATATCCCTGCGGGGACTCGGTTCGTCGGGCGCTTCGCGGACGTTAGTGCTGTGGGATGGAATCCCGATCAATGATCCATTTGGCGGCTGGGTGTATTGGACCCGCGTCGATGCCGAGGAATTGGAGCGGGTGGAGATTGCCCGCGGCGCGTCGACGAGCCTGTTCGGCGACCGCGCCATGGGCGGCTCTTTAGCCCTATTTTCGAAGGCCGCGACGCCTTGGCGGCTGCACGGGGCCTACGAAGGAGGGAGCCGAAATACCCATCAGGTCTCCGGCGGTTTCGCGCATCTCTGGTCGAAGTTTGACATCAGCACGAATGTTCGCGCGTTCCAGACAGACGGCTACTACATTGTTCCGGAGAACCGGCGGGGAACGGTGGATACCCGCGCGGGCGTGGATTTTGTAGCGGGCGATGTTCGCCTAAACTACCTGGGTGGCAAAGACCGGCTGGCGGTAAAACTGGACGTGCTGGCCGAGCAGCGGGAGAACGGCACGGTGGTGCAAACCAACTCCACTTCGCTCGGCAACATCAGCGCCAACTATTCGCGGGACAACTTCACGCTGCTGGGTTGGCATACGCGGGAGCAGTTCCATGCCAACTTCTCAGCGATCGCCGCCAACCGGCTCACCGAGCGGCTGACCTCGATTCAGTCGGTCCCAAGCGAAGCCACTGGCACGGCCGGCTTCTACCGGGTGGGTGAGCGGAACAGCCATTTTCTAGTGGGCGGCGACTTGACCCGGGTGGAGGGCTATTCACGCGAGACGGTCGTCCCCACGGGATTTCGCAGCGGCGGCGGCGTGCAATGGCAGCGCGGCGGCTTTGTCCAGGTGGATACTGCGTGGAAGGGATGGAAGTTTTTCGGCGGCCTGCGCCTGCACAACACCGCGGTTTCGGCCGGGGATAGCAACACGTTCTGGAACCCCAGCGGCGGCGTCACCTATGGCCGGAAGAACTGGCGGGCGCGGGGAACGGCGTATCGCAGCTTCCGGGCGGCGACCTTGAACGAACTGTACCGGGAGTTCCGCGCCGGCAATGCCGTCACGCGGGCCAACGCCGCGTTGCGACCGGAGTTCAGCCGGGGCGTCGAACTGGGCTTCGATTGGTACGGCGAGAACTGGACGATGCAGGTGGGCGGATTTTCGAACTCGTTAACCGATCTGATCACCAATGTCACCGTTTCCGTTTCTCCCACACTGATCGATCGCCTTCAATTACCGTTGGCGCGGGATGCGGGCTGAAACGGCTTACCTGTTTGCGGACAGCCGGTTTCGCGCGCCGACGCTGGCCAGAATTCCGCAGGTTCCCCGGCACCAGGGCAACGCGATTTTGACCTGGTTGAGCGGCGACAACAAGACGTTGCTCAGCGGGGGCGTGCGCAGTTTCGGCATGCAGTTTGAAGACGACGTGAACCTCTTCCGGTTGCCCGGGTACGCGACTCTGCAGATGTCCGCCCGCCGGACGCTGACCGGCAGCCTGAGCGCCTTCGTCACCGTCGAGAACCTGCTCAACCGGGAGTTTCTGGTGGCGTTCAATCCGCTGCCGAACCTCGGTGCTCCCCGGCTCTGGCGGGGCGGCCTTCGCTGGGACGGCCGTATCCGTAAGTGACGCCGGCGTTTCACTACACGCTCGGACTCGGCACCGAAGACTGGCGGCAACAGATCGCCCTCGCGCGCGCCGCCGGCTTCCGGGCAATTGACGTCGACCTGCGCGGCGCCGCCGCGTTGGAACCCGCCGCCATGCTCGACGCACTGGGCGAACTCACTCCCTCCACCGGACGGCTGCCTGCCTACCCAGGACAGAGCCTTGACCCACGCATCCCGCGCTTCTGCAACGCGATCGGCTTGCGGACGCTGACCTGTTCGGTCCCGCCCGCGCTGGCCGAGCCCCGGGATCTGCTGCCGGAATATCAGAAGTGGGCGGCGATGCTCGCTGAGGCGGGCTTGAGTCTGGCGATTGAGAGCCTCACCCCGCTGCACCTGCGCACCGCCAAGCCGTACCCCTACGTGCAGTCGTTCGCCGAGTACTGCGACTTCGTCGGATTGGTCGGCCCGAACGCGGGGTTTTTGCTGGACACGTGGCATTGGCACCACGGCGGCTACCCAAGCCCGCGCGGCCTTCAGGTACTGCATATCCATCTCGCCGACGCCTTAGCGCTGCCACCGGAACAGGTACGGGATGAGGAGCGCGCCTTCCCCGGCGAGGGCGTCGTGGACCTGCCCGGGCTCCTGGCCAACCTCTCCGGCTACGGTGGCTACATCGCCGCCGAGGTATTCGGGCAGAAGGAGCGCTTCCCCGATGGTCTCAGCCGGGCGAGGTTCGGCCGGGAGCGGGTGGAGTCTACCTTGGCCGCGCTCCATTCCGAACGGCTCCCATGATCCGGCGCTGTCTGTCGTCGTTGCCAATGTGGATGACCATTGGCTGCGCGTCGCCGTAGGCGCCGAAGCGCTCCAAGGCGATCAGGTTTTGAGAGTTCCTGCAGTGCAGTGCGTCCGGCTCATACCTCCATGACAACCCATCAGGAACTTTTCTTGCGGAACTGCCATTGCGTTATCGTGAAAGGAGTCGCCAAGCAGCAACTCCCGGACCCCTGTCGTCGTCCACTGTGCAGCAGTACAATCCCGCGAAGACCGAAGTTCTGGAGATTTCTCGAATGGCCATCCGACTAAACGTCAACGGCAAACCTGTCAGTGTCGACGTTCCCGCCAACATGCCCCTGCTGTGGGTGTTGCGCGACGAGCTGGAGCAATGCGGCACCAAGTTCGGCTGCGGCGCCGGACTCTGTGGCGCTTGCACCGTGCACCAGGACGGCGTCCCGGTCCGCTCCTGCGTCACCCCCGTCTCTGCCGTGGCCGGTAAGTCGGTGACGACGATTGAGGGCCTTTCCCCCAATGCCAACCACCCCCTGCAGCAGGCATGGCTCGAATTTGACGTCCCCCAGTGCGGCTACTGCCAGGCCGGTCAGATCATGACCGCCGCCGCGCTGCTTGAGAAGAACCCCAAGCCCACCGACGCCGAAATCGATGCCGCGATGGACGGCAACCTTTGCCGCTGCGGAACCTATACCCGCATCCGCAAAGCCATCCACCGCGCCGCCGAACTCACGCGCGCCGCGAAGACGAACCGCGAGGAATAGGAGCCCCACATCATGAAATCCACCCGTCGCTTCTTCCTCCAAGTCTCGGCCGGCGCCACCGGCAGCCTCGTCCTCGGAGGCGGCATCGCCCAGGCCCAGCGCCCAGGCCGTCCCGCCGGACCGCCTATTCTACCCAGCGCGTTTATTCAGATTGCGCCCACCGGCATGGTCACGCTCACCGCCAAGAACCCGGAAATGGGCCAAGGCATCAAGACCGCTCTGCCGATGATCATCGCCGACGAACTCGACCTCGACTGGAAAATGGTCACCGTCGTTCAGGCCGATCTGAACGAAGCCAAGTACGGATCGCAGTCCGCCGGCGGCTCTCGCTCTACGCCCAACAACTGGGACCTGCTTCGCCGCGTCGGCGCCGCCGGCCGCCTGATGCTCGTTACCGCAGCCGCGGAAGCCTGGAGCGTGCCGGTAGCCGAACTGTCCACCGAACTCGGCCGCGTTCACCACAAGGCCTCCGGCCGCAGTGTCGGGTATGGCGAACTCGCCGCCACCGCCGCCACACTGCCGGCCCCCGACCTGAACAAGGTGAAGCTCAAGGACCCGAAGGACTACAAGCTCATTGGCAAGTCCCTGCCCATCGTCGACCTTCCCGCCATGGTCTCCGGCAAGCCCATCTACAGCATCGACTTCAAGCTGCCCGGCATGCTCTATGCCACCTTCGAGAAGTGCCCAGTCTTCAACGGCAAGGCCGTCTCGGCGAACCTCGATGAGATCAAGGCGCTGCCCGGCATCAAGACGGCGTTCCTTGTCGAAGGCAACGGCGACGTCTCCAGCCTCGCCAGCGGCGTGGCCATCGTCGCCAGCAAATGGTGGTACGCCAACGAAGCGCGCAAGAAGTTGAAAGTCGAATGGAACGAAGGCCCCAACGCCACGCATTCCACGGCCGCCTACAACGCCAAGGCCCAGGAGCTGTTCGCGCAGAAGCCTGCTTTCTCTATCCGCAAGGACGGCGACCCCGAAGCGGCCCTGGCCGCCGCCGCCAAGACGGTGGACGCCAAGTACACCTTCCCCTTCATCTCCCACGCCCAACTCGAACCTGGCAACTGTACTGCCAAGTTTGAGAACGGCAAGCTCGAACTCTGGGCGCCAAGCCAGACGCCCGGCCGGGGTCTGCAGATGGCCTCGCAGGCTTTGGGCCTGCCGCCCGCCGACATCACGGTCCATCAATTGCGGACCGGTGGCGGCTTCGGCCGCCGTCTCGCCAACGACTATCTGGTCGAAGCCGCCTGGATCGCCAAGCAACTGCCCGGCACCCCAGTGAAGCTGCTCTGGAACCGCGAAGATGACATGCGCCACGACTTCTACCGCCCCGGCGGCTACCAGCACATGCGCGGTGGCGTCGACGCGGCGGGCAAGCTGGTTGCCTGGCACGACCACTTCGTCAGCTTCGGCGAAGGGGACAAGTTCGTCAGCTCGTCCAACATCGCGCCCGGCGAATTCCCAGCGCAGTTCGTGCCGAACTTCGGCGTCGAAGCGACGTTGATCCCCACCGGCGTGCCCACGGGCCCGCTGCGCGCCCCGCGCAGCAACTCGCTGGCTTGGGTGATCCATTCGTTTATTGATGAGTTGGCCCACGCCGCCGGTAAGGATCCGGTGCAGTTCCGTCTCGACCTGCTCGGCGAGCCGCGCGTGGTCGGCAAGGGCATGGAGGCTTACAATGCTGGCCGGATGCGGGCGGTCCTTGAGTCGGTGGCCGAGCGCAGCGGTTGGGGCAAGCGGAAGCTGCCGAAGGGCCGCGGCATGGGCGTCGGCTTCCACTATAGCCACTCGGGGTACTTCGCCGAGGTGGCGGAGGTCAGCGTCGACGCGCAGAACCGCGTGAAGGTGCACAAGGTATGGGCGGTGGGTGATGTAGGCAGCCAGATCATCCATCCGTCGTCGGCCGCCAATCAGGTGGAAGGGGCGATCATCGATGGGCTCAGCGAACTGATGAACCAGGAGATCACGATCGCCAAGGGCCGCACGGTGCAGAGCAACTATCATCAGCATCAAGCGGTGCGGATGAAGCAGGCTCCGCCCGAGATCGATGTGCACTTCATCAAGAGCGATAACCCACCGACCGGCTTGGGCGAACCGCCGCTGCCGCCGCTGCTCCCGGCGGTGTCGAACGCGATCTTCGCCGCTTGCGGCAAACGCGTCCGCACGCTGCCACTCGTCAAAGAGGGCTTCCGCTGGGCGTGATAGCCCAAAATTAGGGTAGGCGAAAGGGTCACCTTTCGCCTACCCTAACCATATGCACCGTCTCGCCCTCCTCTGCCTCGCTCTTCCCCTCTTAGCCCAAACCCTCCCGCTCAAGACCGACCGCAAACTCACCTTCCAAACCGACGAAGCCACCTGGCTCTCCCTCGACCTCAACCCCACCGACAAGTCCATCGTCTTCGAACTCCTCGGCGACCTCTATTCCCTGCCCTTCTCCGGTGGCGAAGCCAAACTCCTCATCGGCGGCCTCGGCATGGAAACTCAGCCCGTCTTTTCCCCCGACGGAAAATCCATCGCCTTCCTCTCCGACCGCGACGGCGCAGAGAACCTCTGGATCGCTGACGCCAACGGCGCCAACCTCAAGCAACTCACCAAGGACACCACCGCCACGTTCGTCTCCCCCGCCTGGTCGCCCGACGGCCAGTTCCTCGCCGTCTCCCGCATCACCCCCCAATCCCGCACCGCCGAAATCTGGATGTACCACCGCGACGGCGGCTCCGGCGTCCAAGTCACCAAAGCCGCCGAACGCGAAGGCACACCCAACGCCGACCGCCTCTCCTCCCTTGGCGCCCGCTTCTCCCCCGACGGCAAGTACCTCTACTACTCCCGCCGCAAAGGCCTCTTCTCCTACAACGTCACCCTCCCGCTCTGGCAGCTCATCCGCCGCGACCGCGTCACCGGCGAAGAAGATGTCGTCACCGAAGCCCCCACCGGCGCCCTCCGCCCTCTGCTCTCCCCCGACGGCAACACCCTCGTCTACGCCACGCGGTATGAAACCGAAACCGCCCTGCGCCTCCGTGACCTGAAGTCCGGTGCCGAACGCTGGCTGAAATACCCGATCCAGCATGACGACCAGGAAGCCATGGCCACCCGCGACACCTACCCCAACTACGCCTTCACCCCCGATGGCAAGGACGTCGTGCTCACCTTCGGCGGCAAGATTCAACGGGTCAGCGTCTTCACCGGCGAACACCAAACCATCCCTTTCACCGCTCAGGTGAACCAGGAAGTCGGCCCCCTGCTCGACGTCCAGAACCGCATTCCCCAGGGCCCTATCAAGGCCCGCCTCATCCAGAATCCCCAGCCCGCGCCGGACAATAAGTCCATCGCCTTCTCTGCCCTCGGCGGCCTCTACACCGCCGAACTGGGCGCTGCCCCCAAGCGCCTGCTCGCCGCCGATAAGCTTTTCGCCCCGGCCTACTCCCCGGACGGCCAATGGATCGCCTACACCAACTGGACCAACCGCGGCGGCCACATCTGGAAGGTCCGCGCCAATGGCCAAGGCGCCCCCCAACAACTCACGACGGTTCCTTCGTACTACCTCCAACCCGCCTGGTCCCCGGACGGCCAGAAGATCGTCGCCCTTCGCTCGTCCATTCAGTCACAGATTCAGGCTGAGTTCGCTTCCGCCCTCTACGATGTCA
>LNFE01000202.1 GCA_001464575.1 Acidobacteria bacterium Ga0077553
GCCCGCCTCTCCCCGGATGGCCGCACCGTCGCCGCGCTCTCCAGCCATCAGCTCTACACCTTCCCCCGCCCTGAACCCGGCGCCACCGGTCTCACCATCGACCTCACCAAGCCGCAAGTCCCCGTCAAGAAGGTCACCACCATCGGCGCCGACTCCTTTGCCTTCACCGCCGACAGCAAGACCCTCGTCTGGTCCGCCGGCCCCAGCTACTTCCGCCAACCTCTCGGCTCAACCGACAAGCCACAAGAGTTCCCGTTCTCGATCGAAGTTCCCCGCGCCACACCCACCGGCAGCATCCTCCTGCGCAACGCCAAGCTCATCACCATGAAGGGCGCCGAAATCGTTGAGAACGCCGACCTGCTGATCACCAACAACAAGATCGCCGCCCTCGGCAAACGCGGCTCGTTTCCCGTCCCCACGGGCACCAAGATCCAGGACGTCACCGGCCACACCATCATGCCCGGCATCATCGACGTCCACGCCCACTGGCGGGTGCAGCGCGACGTGATTGAAGAGCAGAGCTGGAGCTTCCTCGCCAACCTCGCCTACGGCGTCACCGCCGGTCGCGACCCGCAGACGATGACCTACGACATGTTCGCTTATCAGGACACGATCGACCAGGGCGGCATGCTCGGCCCGCGAGCGTTCTCCACCGGCCCCGGCGTCTTCGCGGACACCGATTTCAAGTCCTACGAAGAGACGCGCGACGCGCTCTCCCGCTACTCGAAATACTACGGCACGCACATGTTGAAGTCCTACATGGTGGGCAACCGCAAGCAGCGCCAGTGGGTGGTGCAGGCCTCGAAGGAGCTCGGCATCATGCCGACGACGGAAGGCGGCCTTGACCTCAAACTCAACACCACCCACGCCCTCGACGGCTTCAGCGGCAACGAACACGCGCTGCCCATCCTGCCGCTGTACAAGGACGTCGTCGAGCTCTTCTCGAAGACCGGCATCACCTACACGCCTACGTTGCTGGTCGCTTACGGCGGCCCCTGGGCCGAGAACTATTTCTACGAGACCACCGACGTCTATGGCGACACGAAGCTGAAGCGGTTCATCCCGCAGAACGTGCTCTATCTGAAGGCGAGCCGCCGCAACGCCTGGTTCAGCGAAGAGGAGCATGTGTTCAAGCGCTTGGCGCAGTCGGCCAAGAAGGTGGTCGATAGCGGCGGCCGCGTCACCATCGGCGGCCATGGCCAACTGCAGGGCATCCAATGCCATTGGGAGATGTGGGCGCTACAGAGCGGCGGCATGACCAACTGGGAGGTCCTCCGCGCCGCGACGATTCACGGCGCCGAAGCGCTCGGCTATGCGCAGGACATCGGCTCGCTCGAACCCGGCAAACTAGCCGACCTGCTCGTCCTTCGCAAGGACCCGCTCACCGACATCCGCAACACCAACACCATTCGTTACGTCATGAAGAACGGCGATCTGTTCGACGCCGACTCGATGGATCAACTCTGGCCCACCGCGAAGAAACTGGGCGACCAGTGGTGGTGGAACCAACAACCCAAGAGGTAGCCTTATGCGCCTATTCCCTCTCGTCCTCCTCGCTTCAGCCGTCCTCGGTGCCTGGGAATGTGTCATCGTCCCAGCGCGACAGGAAGGCCGCCTGGAGGTGATCGTCTCGGACTTCACCGGCCTGGAGCACAAAGACTACAAGGCATCACTCACGAGCACCGTTGCTCCCGGCGTCGTAACGCCACTGCGATCCCCGAAGCAGAAGATCCCCTATGGCAGCTATGTTCTGCGGATCGAGTTGGCCGGATTCAAACGCCACGAGCAGCCCGTCGAGATCAGTGCGCCAGATACCGAAGTCCGCACCGACCTGGATCTCGGCACCATCGGCTGTCCCGAGCCGCCCACCATCCTGCGGGGCCAAATCCAGAACCTCCCCGCCAAGCAGGAGATCTGGGCCAAGGCGGTGCCTCTTCGCGGCCCGGGCAGCGTCGAGTCCCGCGTCCACGGCTCCGGCTACTTCGAACTCCGCGGCCTCCGCTACGCGAACTACATCCTGATCCTCACCACCGCCGACCGCATCCTCCACCAGCAGATCCTTTTCTCCCAGAAGCCCGGCCTCAACGCCCCCATCACCACCATCCAACTTTCTCCCTAACCACGCCCATCCCGTCTGCTACCCTCAACCATATGTTTCGCGCGTCCTTTCTCCTCTGCCTCCTCCCTTCCCTGGTCCCCGCGCAACCGAAGCCCCTCGACTGGGCTCAAATTGACCAGGAAACCCTCAAGCACTTCTCCGCCCTCGTCCAGATCAACTCCACCGACCCCGGCGGTTCCGAAAAGCCCGTCGTCGACTATCTGAAGTCGGTCCTCGATAAAGAAGGCATCGAGTCCAAAATCTTCACCCGCACCAACCTCGCCGACCCCGCCATCGTCCGCCCCAACATCATCGCCCGCCTCAAAGGCAACGGCAAGAAGAAGCCCCTCCTCATCGTCGGCCACACCGACACCGTCAACATCGACGCCAAGAAATGGACCACCTACGGCCCCTTCTCGGCCCACCGCGCCGGTGGCCACATCTACGGCCGCGGCACCGTCGATGACAAGGACAATCTCACCGCCGCGCTCATGTCCATCATTCTGCTCAAGCGGCAGAACACGCCGCTCGACCGTGACGTCATCTTCCTCGCCGAAGCCGGCGAAGAGGGCAACACCTCGGTCGGCATCGCCTTCCTCGTCAATGAGCACTACGCCGATCTCGACGCCGAATACTGCCTCGCCGAAGGCGGCTCCGCCGTCCGCACCAAAGGCAAGCTGAAGTACGTCCAGATCCAAACCACGGAGAAGATCCCCCGCGGCGTCCGCCTGGTCGCCTCCGGCGTGGCCGGCCATGGTTCGGTGCCGCTGCGGTCGAACCCGGTCGCACATCTGGCCCGCGCCGTCGCCAAGGTCGCCGACTGGCAGCCGCCCATGCGCCTCAACGACACCACCCGCGCCTACTTCGAGCGCCTCGCCACCGTCTCGACGCCCGAAGAGAAAGAGCGCTATAACAACCTGCTGAACCCCGACAAGACCGACGCGATTCAGGAGTATTTCGCTGTCAACGAACCGCGGCACAACTCCATGCTCCGCACCTCCGTCTCGCCCAACATCTTCCAGGGCGGCTACCGGTCCAACGTCATTCCTTCGGAAGCCACGGCGCAACTCGACATCCGCGCTCTGCCCGACGAGGACATGACAAAGTTCTACGACACCCTCCGCAGCATCATCAACGACCCGGTGATTAAAGTCGTTCCCACGGGCAACTCGGTCCGTCCGGGCGCGCCGCCCTCGGGACTCGATAACGAGGCCTTCCGCACCATCGAAGCCGTCGCTAAACAGCACTACGACAACGTCGCCGTTCTTCCCACCATGGCCACCGGCGCCACCGACATGTCCTTCCTCCGCTCGAAAGGCATGCAGTGCTACGGCATCGGCCCGGCCATCGACATCGAAGACGGCCCGCTCGGCTACGGCGCCCACAGCGATCAGGAGCGCATTCTCGAATCGTCCCTGTATCAGTTCGTGAAGTTCCACTACGACCTCACCGCCCAACTGGCGGCCGCGAAATAATGCCATGCGTCGACTCCTTCTCGCTCTCGCTCTTCTGGCCGTCCCGGCTCCGGCCGCCGACCTTCCGGAGGTCGCCCAGCTTCTGGTCGACCTCATCCGCATCGATACCTCGAATCCGCCGGGCAACGAAGAGAAGCTCGCGCGGTTTCTTGAAAAGAAGTTTGCCGGCCTGGGCTTCGCGATCGACATCATCCCCACGCCCATCGCCGGCAAGGCGCACTTTATCGCACGCCTGAAGGGCAATGGGAAGAAGCGGCCCGTGCTGCTTGCCGCCCATGCTGACGTGGTCGGCGTGGAACGCGAGAAGTGGACCGTCGATCCCTTCGCCGGCGTCGTCAAGGACGGCGCCGTCTACGGCCGCGGCGCCATCGACTTCAAGGGCGGCCTCGCCGTCTTCGCGCAAGCCGTCCTCAATCTCGCCCGCAACAAAGTCGCGCTCGACCGCGACGTCATCTTTCTTTCGGAAGCCGACGAGGAGGGCGGCCTGTACAACACGACATGGCTGGCCACGCAGGCCTGGGAGAAGATCGACTGCGAGTTCTCTCTGAACGAAGGCGGCTGGATCATCAAGGGCAAAGACGGCCAGACGTCCTATGTCTCCATCTCTACCGCCGACAAGGGCAACGTCTCCCTCACGCTCACCGCCCGTGGCACCTCGACTCACTCCTCCATGCCCCGCCCGGACAACGCGATCTATACGCTGGCCCGCGCCCTGGCAAAGCTCTCCGCTTACGAGACCAAGGTGAAGCTCACGCCCGAAACCCGCATGTTCTTTGAGACCCTTGCCGATGTCAGCCCCGAGCCGATGAAGAGCACCTTCCGGGATCTACTCTCGGACGACCCGAAGAAGGTCGCCGCCGCCGACAAGGCGATCTCCGAAGACACCCTGCTCCACGCGATTATGCGGGACACCATTGCCCCGGTGCTGATGAACGCCGGCTTCCGCGGCAACGTCATCCCCGGCTCAGCCGAGGTCACGTTGAACTTCCGCACCATCCCCGGCACCACGGCCGAGGACCTGATCGACGAGATCAAGGGCGTGGTCGAAGATCCGCGCGTCGATGTCGATGTCGCCGTCTTCGCCACCTCTCGCACCGCCATGACCCCGGAGCAGAAGAAGCAGTCGATGGAGTATCAGAAGATGCGGTCACGCCTAAAGCCGTCGCCGCTCGACAACGAACTCTACAAGACGCTCGTCAAGCACGCCCTCGCCGTCTACCCCACGGCCAAGGTGACGCCGTATCTGTTCCAGGCCGGCACGGACTCCGCCGCCTGGCGCTCGCGCGGCATCCCCGTCTATGGCATCTATCCCTATCCCATCGACCACGAGGACCTGAAACGCATGCACGGCAACGACGAACGCGTCCCCATCGCCTCGCTGGTCACCGGCGTCGACATGATCTACAAAACGCTCGTCGACGTCGCCGCCGCCAAGCCTTGACACGCAGGGCGGGTTGCCGATACCCTTCCCTCCAATGACCACTCGCCGCTACTTCTTCTTCGGGTCTCTGCTCGCCGGCGCCGTCCCCACCGGTGGCTACGGCAGCGTCCCTTCGCTTCGCGCTCTCGGCTACAAGCCCTTCTACGATAAGCTCAACGTCGCCGCCATCGGCTGCGGCGGGCGCGGCAACGAAATCCTCAATGAAGCCGCCCGGACGGAGAACATCGTCGCCCTGTGCGACGTCGACCTGAAGCGCGGCGAAGGCGCCATCAAGCGCTACGAGAAGCTGCCCCTCTATCGCGACTACCGCACCATGCTTGACAAAGAGGGCAAGAATATCGACGCGGTCACAATTGCCATTCCGGACTTCATGCATGCCGCCGTCGCCCTCGCCTACATGCAGGCCGGCAAGCACGTCTATCTCGAAAAGCCGCTCGCTCGCACCCCGTGGGAGACCCGCCTTCTCCTCGATGCCGCCATTAAGTACAAGGTGGCGACGCAGATGGGCAACCAGGGGTACTCGCACGAATCCCATCGCGTGGCGGCCGAGATTCTCTGGTCCGGCGAGATCGGCGATGTCACGGAAGTCCATGTCTCGACGACACCCGGCACGCATCCCACCGGCCTGAAGGAACTGCCGCCGGAGGAGTCCGCGCCCGACACGTTGAACTGGAGCGCCTGGTTGGGCAACGCGCCCATGCGCCCGTTCAGTTCCTACTACGTGCCCTATAATTGGCGCGGCTTCTATGATTTCGGCACCGGCCAGATCGGCAACTGGGCCACGCACTCGGCCGGCCCCGTCCACCACGCGCTGCAGCTCGGCGCTCCCACGAGCATCGAGCGCGTCGCGGTGACGAACGAAAGCAAGTACACCTTCCCGGACCGCGCCACCATCCGCGTTGACTTCCCCAAGCGTGGCGGCATGCCGCCCGTCAGCGTCTTTTATCATGACTCGGCGCGCGCCACCGACCCCGATGTCTACCGCGTCCCCGGCATGGAGAACGAAGTGATTCTGCCGCCGGCCAACAACCTGAGCGACAAGGGCCGGCCGATGGGAACGGGTGGCCGTCCCGCCGGCCCGCCCCGCCCGCCGCGTCCGGCCAACGCGCCGCCGATGGGTGCCGGTGGCCCGGGGGTGACCGTGTTTGGCGGCCCTCGCGGCGGCCCCGCGCGCGGAGTACTGACTGGCAATGGAGCCGTCTTCATCGGAACCAAGGGCATTATGGCGACGATGGAGAGGGGCGAAGGCGTGTGGCTGTTGCCTTCGGCTCGTTGGGCGGAGTACAAGCTCCCGCCGCAGTTGTTGACGCGTTCCCCGGGTCACATGCTCGATTGGATCCGCGCCTGCAAGGGTGGGGACCAGGCTTGTTCCGACTTCCGCATCTCCGCGCCCTATGCCGAGTGGCTGGCGTTGACAGCGATTGCCTTCCGGGTGCCCGGCAAACTGAATTGGGACAGCAAGCTGATGCGCTTCACGAACAGCGTGGAGGCGAACAAGTACGTCAAGCCGGCGTTCCGCCCTGGCATGGAGTTGAAACTCTGAACAAGGTACGCTGAGGGATGACGAATCTAGAAGTGGCGATGAAACTCGTCGCCCTCTGCACTGCCCATGAAAACTTTGCGGCGATGGAACAACTCTACGCCGAAGACATAGTGAGCGTTGAAGGCCAGGCTGACTCTGGTGGAAAGACCGCGACCTCCGGCAAGCAGGCCGTTATCGACAAGAGCAAGGCTTGGGCCGGCGTCCATGAGATCCATGGGTCGTCGACCGAGGGTCCGTTTTTGTCGACCGATGGTTTCGCCGTAATCTTTCAATTTGACGTTACGCCGAAAGCCACCGGAAGGCGAACCCAGCTGCGGGAGATTGCCGTCTACACTGTGAACGGGGGACTCATTGTCCGTGAGGAGTTCTTCTACGGCGAGGATGGCGACGCCCTGAGCCGGTAAAGTAACCCCGACAGAAGTCCGACGCCCATACCCGTCAGTGGAAGTAAAAGCGGGTATGGGCGAACTGGCGCATTAAAGGCTCGCATCACGCCGCTTCGGGGAGCTGTCTCCGACGGCAATTCGGCCCTTATGTGATCCGCAAGCCGGTCAACGAGTTCTCTGCTCGCCACTGGCGGATAGGTGAAGATTGCGATGGATCGGCCGATCTCGTGGACTTGGATGTCGCGTACCACGTAATGATAAAGCGTCTGCCAGGACATCCGCAGACCGGAATTAATCGATCGCTTGAGTTGACCCGAGTCCTTCGGGCCCTCGAAGATGACGGCGTAGAGCGTCACGCGTTGGGGCGGCAGTAGGAACGTAAGTCCCCAGCCGCAAAGCAGGCCGATTCCCGCCCACAGTGGCAGCCACCGTAAGCGCAACAACAAAGCTGACCAGATCAAGTCGGCAACATCGCGAACTCTGGGAGGCGAATCCTCGAGCAGCGCCTCCAACTCCGCCCCGTACCGCTCCCGCCACGCCCTCGGATACAACCGGATAAGCCACTTCATAGCGCCTCCAGCCGTTCCCGGCCCGCCGTCACAATCCGGCCGAGCTTAGCCAACTCCTCCTCCAAATGCCGCCGCCCCGCCGCCCGCAACCGATAAGGCCGCCGCCGCTCATCCGGCGACGCCATCGCCCGGATCATTCCCCGCTCCTCCAACCGGCTAATCGCCCCGTAAAGCGTTCCGGGGCCCAAACGGACCCCGGCAAATCGCTCGATATCTTCCATCATGCCGTAGCCGTGCTGATCGCCCCCGGCCAGGCTCGCCAATACCAGTAGTGTCGGATCTGACATCGCTATTCCGTCCCGCGATATATCGTATCACGGAATAGCGGCAGTCTATTTCTTCGCCGGCTGCGCGAATCCCCGGCCGACCATGTCCTTCACGTCGGTCGTCGCCCCGTGGTCTCGCCACAGCCATCGCATCATCTCCGGAAACACCGTCTGCAGCATCTTCTGCCCATGGCGCTGCACACCCCACGAGTAGTTCAAGTCGTAGCCTTTTTCCTCGAGCGCTTTTTGCATCCGCACGTTCTGCAAAAACCAGTCGCGCGTTTCGTCGTAGGAGCCATCGGCCCGCAGCGCCCGGTTGTCGTTCCGGCCATCGACCAGAAACACGCGAAGCGGCTTCTTCTCGCTCTTGCGGATAATGTCCGGGTACGCGTGGCCCCCGCGAATATTGGTAAAGCTGCCAACGTTGCTGAGCACCTTGCGGAAATGGTTCGGCCGCTCCCAAGCGACGGTAAACGCCGCAATCGCCCCGGAGCTGGACCCGCCGATGCCATGACGTTCCGGATCCTTCGAGAGGTTGTACTCCTTGTACAGCACCGGCATCAGTTCATCGACGATCACCCGGGCATACTTGTCGTCCAGACTGTTGTATTCGGTCGGCCGGTTCGTATCGCGGTCGCCCCAATTGCGCGGCGTGGGCTCGGGCTGGTCAGGGCGGCGGCCCGGGTTGATGAAGACGCCGATCATGATCGGGATCTCTTTCCGGTAGATCAGATTATCCATCACCACCTGCGCCCGGATGTCGCCTTCCGGCGCCATGAACGCCTGGCCGTCCTGGTAGATCATCAGGCTGGCGGGCACGGCGGGATCGTACTGTGCCGGCACGTAGACCCAATAGGTATGCCGCGTACCCGGATAGACTTCGCTCGGGAGCGTAAACGGTCCTCGGATTTCGCCTTGCGGGACGCCCTCCATCACCATCGCGTCCGGCGCGAGCTTGTAGTGGAGATCGGTGTTGGGCGTTTCCGCCATGGCCGGACGCGGCGGGCGATTGGCCGGCGGCGCCTGGGCAAAGAGGCCGGCGGCCAACAGGATAGGAAGATATCGCTTCATGGTTTCGGAAGCAACATATCACAGTCGGCGGCCGGGCCTCTTGCGGGACCTACTTCACTTTGAGCGGTACCGACGCGCTGTGGTTTTCCCAAGCGAGCGTCAGCGAGCTGTCGGTGAGGGTGTACTTCAGGTTTTCGACGAGCGCCGGCGGCTTGGCCATCTTCATCTTCACGCGGCCCAAGTCGGCTGACTTGTCGTAGCTCAAGCCCCATTGGCCGGTCTTCTTGTTGACGACGAGGGTCCACTCGTTCGGGGTCGTCAGGTCGACATAGAGGGTGTAGTCGCCGGCGGGAACGGCGAAACCGCCGAGGTCGAGTTCGCCATCGGTGTGCAGTTTGGTGGCGGCGTTGGCACCGGCACGCCAAATGGGATAGTTGCGGTCCTTGCCGATCTGGCCATCCAGGCCAAAGAGCTTGCCTTCGCGGCCCTTCACTGCGGGCGAAGCGTACGTGATAGAAACCGTCTTGCCGTTGATGGTCTTGGACTCAGTGGCGGCGGGGCTTTGGGCAAATGCGAACGCCGCGATCGAAAAAGCGATCGCGGCGGTACGGACGATATGGGTCATCCCCTCAGTCTAGACGACGTCGGCGTAAACGGCCATCAGCTTCTCGAGGTCGGCGCGGTCGGCGGGGGTGACGTTTGAGAGGGGCGGCCGGACGGGTCCGGCGGGGTGACCGAGGATCTCCATCGCGTCCTTCATGATGGAGACTTCGTAGCCTTTCATCCGGTCGCGGAGGGCGTAGAGCGGATGAACGTACTTCTTCATCATCGCGTCCATGGCGGCGCGGTCGCCTTTCACGCCAGCTTCGGCAATGGCGAGCGAAAGCTTGGGAGCAATGTTCGAGATCGAGGAGGTATAAGCCTGACAGCCGATGGCGAAGTAGCCGGGAGCGAGGTCGTCGCCGAGGCCACCCACCCACGCCACGCGGTCGCCGACTTCGAGCATGATGCGGTGATACTTGCGGATGTCGCCTTGGCCGTCCTTCCACATTTTGAGCGAAGGCACGCGGTCGAGCAGGCGCATCACCTGCGCCGGGCTCATGCCGGCCCAGTCGCGGGTGTAGAACGACAGCGGAATGCCGCAACTCTTGCCGATCGCCTCGAAGTAGTCCAGCAAGCCTGATTCCGGCGCGTTGATGTAGTAAGGCGGCATTACGAGCAGCGCTTCGGCGCCCGCCTCTTCCATCTCGCGCGCCATCTTGCAGGCGAGCACCGTGTTGTAGCCAACGCCGGCCACGATCGGCATCCGGCCGTTTACAGCCTTCACCGAGACGCGGACGCACTCTACGGCTTCTTCCGGCGTGAGCGAGTAGATCTCGCCAGTACCGCCAACGATCACCTGCGCACAGAAGCCGTAGCCGGCCATCCAGTCGCAATTCTTTTCGAGCGCCGGCAGATCCAGCGAGAGGTCTTTTTGAAAAGGCGTGACGGGAAATCCGAAGACGCCTCGGAAGGCTTGTTTAGGGTCTAGCATTTTGGCTTGAGCGATTCTACCAGATGCCATCCGGCCGGAGGCACAAGCCAGCTACTTGCGCATGCCGGGTTTGGGGGAGCGAACTGCCTGTTGGCGG
Source organism: Acidobacteria bacterium Ga0077553 (assembly GCA_001464575.1). Classification (GTDB taxonomy): domain Bacteria; phylum Acidobacteriota; class Terriglobia; order Bryobacterales; family Bryobacteraceae. Next base: position 10,421 of record LNFE01000202.1, read on the forward strand.
CGCTTCTTCTTGGAGCGCTTCGGCTTCGAGATGATGAAGGTGCCGCTGCCGATGTATTCGGCGGAGTAAAGGTTTTCTTTGGCCATAACTTCCTAGTGTAGCCCAAAATCTTCCTCAATCCGATTTCGGCCTGGTCTCGTAGACCTAGGCATGAAGACACAAACCCTTCTCGAACAGATTGGCAGCCGCCGCGGATTCTTCCAAAAACTCGGCGTGGCCACGGCGACCGTAACCGCAGCGACGGCCCAAACGGCCAGCGCACCTTTCCAATTCGACAACCCGACGCAGATCCTGACCGCCGCTCTGATCGCCGAGGACTTGGCTACCACCTTCTACTACAACGCCTTGACGGGCCCAGCGGGCCAGGACCCCAAACTGGTGGAAGATCCGCTCGATCGGAACTACCTGCGGGCGGCGCTGCGCCAGGAGATCGAGCACGCCAACCTGCTGCGAAGCCTGTTGGGGATCTCGGGATCAGCGGCGGACCCCGTGCAGATGTTCTACTTTCCGCGGGGAAGCTTCGACAAGTTGGAGGCGGAAAGCGGTCCAGCGGTGCTGCCCTTGCTCGACGCTCTGGAGAACGCTTTCATCGGGGCGTATCTGACAGCAGTACGGGCGTTCTCCTTTATGGCGGCGAACACGAGCACCAACCGGGGCGTTTACTACAAGCTGGGCAACGCCAATTTGAGCGCGGACCAGTTGGCGTACTTCGCGCAGGTATCGGCGTCGATCATGGGAGTCGAGGCCGAACACCGGGCGCTGGGGCGGTCGATTGGCGGAATGGACCCGGCGAACAACCTCTGCTACCAGCAGACAGCGGGGCTGGACTCGGTGTTTACAGGCGCGAAATCTGCTGTCGTGGCGTTGACTCCATTCTTGACGCCGTCAACAGGCCCGGGCTTCTCCTTGAAAGATGCGCTTGAGAAGAGCCCGAGCCTGACCTTGCCGTGCGAGTTTGGCCCGCCGGCGTTCTAGACCATATACATGCCGCCGTTGATTTCGATGGTCTGCCCATGGATGCCGCTCGCGGCGTCCGAGAGCAGGAAGGCGATGACGGCGGCAATCTCCTCGTTGGTTTGGAGGCGGCCGGCCGGGGTCTGCGCCTTGACGTTGTCGAGCATCTGTTGAGTGGAATACTTCTCGTGGAAGTAGTTGTCGACGGTGCCCGGAGAGACGGCGTTGACGCGGATGCCAGCGGGGGCGAGTTCTTTGGCCAAGCCTTTCGTGATGCAGGCGACGGCGGCCTTCGAAGCGGCGTAAATGGTGGCGCCGGGGCCGCCGCCATTCCGCGCGGCGATGGAACTGAGGTTGATGACATGGCCGGATCCTTTGGCGATCATGCCGGGGGCAAGGGCTTGCGTGATGAAGTAGACGCTTTTGGTGTTGAGAGTCATCACGCGGTCATAAAGATCGAAGGTGAACTCCGGCATTTTGGCGCGATGGACGAGATGGCCGGCGTTGTTGATGAGGATGTCGGCGTCCGGCGCGGTGGCCTTGAGTTGGTTGATGAAGGCGGAGAGGCCGGCGTCGGTGGAGAGGTCGGCGCCGATGAGGTCCACTTGGCAGTTGGTGAGTTCGGCGGCGAGTTGGGCGGCGCCGTCGAGATAGGACGAGTAGTGGAGCACGAGCCGCGAAGCTCCGGCGGCGGCGAGCAAACGAGCGGTAGCGGCGCCGATGCCGCGCGAGGCGCCGGTAATGACGGCGGTTTTTCCAGCGATTCCGTTGGGATTCATGACCTCCTATCGTATCGAGGAGCCAGGCGGCGTTGGGAATCAGCCGAAAGCCGAAGCAGGGGTGCCAGTCTCCAGGCTCGGCTGGCGGCCTAGGCGAGTGTTTGTGAACGCTATCGAGTGCAGCCAAGTGCTGTTGCTGACCCCGGGCGAGGAACCGTTGGAGGTCCCTGTCCGTGACCGCTCGCTTGTGTCCCCACGCGAAATGCCCGGGCAGGAACTCTACACGCCCAACCAGAGCCCGGCCGCTCGGAGTATTCGAGTGGGACCAGTCGCCGATGGTCGTAGTTGCCCACAAAAGCGCTCCACAGCCCATCGTCGTTATCCTGCAGGTCCGCCCGTCAGGCTTCGTGAAGCCGACTCGCTGGCGCTTGGCGGCAGGGGAGCCGGCTTTCGGAACCCTGTCGCTACAGACTCAGGTTGCGATATACCGCAGCCAGGCTTCTTGCTGGTCAAAGTTCGCGGATCTGGACCGCTATTTTTTACCTAGTTTTCCTCCGTTGCTGCGGTCGAGCACGGGGGGCAACGGTCCAAGGAAGGGAGGAAGAGGCTCGACCGAACGGCATTGATGGAAAAAAGTACTGATTCAGGCCACTCGCGACACCGACAGGCGAAACACCCAGAAGCGCTTCCGGCAAGTTCGGCAACGCAGGGGAAGGCAGATGAACGCAAGAGCCCGGTCTATTCCCCGTAGTTTTGAACGCCGAAGGGCGGTGGACTGGCATTTCGGACATCTTGGGGCCCGGAGGGCGTGTTCGAGTAGCATGGTCTTCCATGATTCTCTTGCACGCGACTGACCAACCTCCAAAAGCGAAGGGAATGGGCGCGGGCGAATCCGGCGTTCTTCCCGAGCGACCGGGACTTTCACAGCGGTGAAAGTTCCAGCCGCGCCCATCAAACGTTCCGAAATTTCTCAGCGGGAAAGGCAACCAGCGATCCAGAGAACCGAACCTCGCGGACCGGACTAGGGCACGCGCACCACGCCGTTGTACTCGGTGACGATGCCTCCCTGCTGCTCCCAGCGGTTGGTAGCCGGATTCCAGACAGTGCCGCGGCCCATGATGGTGTCGGTGTTCTGCTTGAAGTTGTCCATGGCGCTCTGGAACATGGTATTCCGGTGCTGGGACGCCATTCCATTGATCTGGGCCGTGAAGCCGGCCACCACCTGCTGCACGGCAGCTTCTTCCTGTGGGGTGAGGCGGGCGCCGAGATCGCGGCGGCTGATCAGTTTGTCGATGGGTGAAGCTTTCGGCCAACTGTAGCGGATGCGAGCCCATTCGCCGGATTGCTTCGCCATCTCGACTTGGGCGGTGCCGGAGAGGGTGGGGTGGTGGCGGATCGCCGCCGCCAGGGCCGCTTGGATCACTTTGGCGTCCGGCGCTGGCACAGGCTGCCGGTGGATTTCGGAGGCGTACCAGTGCTTGATGGCCAGGTCGGCTTCGACCATGTCGCGGGTGAGCGGCAGTCCGTCGGGCTTGCCCGGAGCGAGGATCGGGTTGGACTGATAGTAGAGATCGAGGAGGTAGTCGGAGTCGGCGGCCCCTGCCCGGGCTGCTTTTTGCAGACCGGCTAGGGTGGTGCTGCGCATCATCCGAAAGGTGGTGTCCAGCAGCTCGGCGGGCTGGTCGCGATACTGGTCCCAGGTTTGGGCGGAGTTGTTCACTATCCCCATGGCTTCCTGGTTGCGCTCGCGCCAATAGGTCTGGACTTGAGTCCGGATGGTGTCGCGCTGCTGCGAGGTGAGGTGGACGCCAAGGAGACCACTAAGGAAGTTCGTGTAGCTCTCGATGGTGGCGACGGACTGGGCATGGAGGGTAGCGGCGAAAAGTAGAGCAGGCAGGGTACGATTCATACTGCCCAATACGCGCGAAGGAATCGAAGAATTGGATCAGGGTGGCGAGACGGAGTTTCCGCTATTTTTGCAGTGCGGCTCACCGTGCCGTCCTCACGCCACCGCCGCCGAACCAGCAGCATCGCGAAGTACCGGCGAGCCAGTTTCCATGGCCCGCTCCACGATGTCCGCAGCCGGTTCGAGGCCCCGGATCCGTCCGATCTCCACGGCCAGAGACTGAGTCCGTTCGCGGTAACGGGGCTGATCGTTGACCTGACGGACCGCCAAACGAAGGGTTTCCGGGGTCAACTGATCCAGGATTACAACCTCGCCGCAGCCATGATAAACGATCCGCTGAGCAATATTCGGCTGATCGTGAGCGATCGGGATCGCCACCATCGGCCCACCGTGCGCGATGCAATCGAGTGCGCTGTTCATGCCGGCGTGGGTAATCATCAATCGGGCGCGTTTTAACAACTCCCGTTGTGGTGCGTAGTTCACGACTACCGGATCGCCCGGGAGCATTCCCAATTCGTCCTCGCTCAGACCACCACCGAGCGGCAACACGAGTTGGAAGGGCGACTTCGCCAGGGCGGCGGCAATACACCGAAAGATTTGCGGCAAGCGGTTCTGGAGGGTTCCCAGGCTGGCGAAAATCAAAGGCCGGCCGTCGAGCCGATCCCAGGGAAAGTTAGTAAATCCGCTGCCGGGGGAAATCAAAGCAGGCCGGTAACTGGCTGATGATCGCCAGTTTGGAATGGGTGTCGTCGAAGCTCACAAACGGGGCCCGGCCGCTAGGGGACGACAGAGTGTTGACGTTCTCGAGCAGCGGTCAGGCTATAGCCATCATTTGCTCGAGATCGGCTTGCTGCCTGGCAAGCATCTCGGGCTCGTATGAAAACGGCAGAGAGGAGCACCAACACGGCACACCCGGCTCAATCTCGCGGGGCAAGGCCAGTGCGACGCTGACATAAGGGATTTCCATCACCAGTGCCATGGCGCTGCCGCATCGCAGACTTGATCGATGAGAAAAATCTCGACGCCATAGCGGCGCGCCTTCTCCGGCACGTCGTGATAGAGAGCGGTGGTTTCGCGCTTCAGAATGCCGAGTGCTCGTTCGAAGGCGGCGTACACTTCAAGACGGGAAGACTCTTCGAGTTCTTGGCGGAGCGAGCCAATGGGCATCTCCGCTTCGCCGAAGCTTTCGTACTCTAGGCCGGCGGGGACACATGCCCACACCGGCAAAGCTAACACATCCGATTCTCGCCATGACTGAACTCCCTGGTGTTACGACCTTGAAACACCAGTCCGGTCGCCAGAAACACGCATTGCCGCAGCCCTAAACGACACAAGGCCCAACGACGACCGTAGAGTATCATTGCGGGGCTCCCTGCGGACAACAGCCATGGGGATCACTTACTCGGCTAGGAACTGACTTGACGGCAATGGAGCAGAACGGGCAAGCGCGGAATAGTACTTGCTCTCGGCGATCGCTCGTCCTTCCACTATCCCAAGTGCCGTCCGAGTCATCGACCCGATCGCTTCTGAATCCCGTGCGGGAAGGGAACGCCGCGAAGGGTCTACACTTCGCTTGCCATCCACCGATTGCGCTCGCGGCCTCAGGTGCGGGAACCGAATAGGGATTGCGACCCAGCGGAGCGAGACTGCTCCATCGCGGCGTGAGCGACATTCCTGCACAGGGCCGGTCACAAGCTCCCTCCTCACGCCGGCGCGGCTTCAACGATGAACACTGCGACTATGACTGGTCCGCGAGTGCGGCGGCTCGCCATGTCTATCTTGTGACCCGAATGATGGATGACCGTTCGTGAATGGAAGCCACTGACCCCACACCACACTTTCCAGTTAGTCTGCAGATGACTCTCCCTCATCCTTGCAAGGCGGACGATGCACCAGGCTGGAGATAACAACTGTATTGCACCAGCGCCGCATCGTTAACAACTGTCAGTCAATTGAAATAGGCGCATTGATGTAAATTAGGTATCTTTTTTGATGAACTCTCGTGATATGATCGAGCCAGTCAGCCGAGCGTTGGTTCGAGTTCGATTCCTCAGGCTAAGAATTGCAAAGCCGTAAACGCGCTAGACCGGTTGGGTCGTCCTTGCGGGAGCCAGACGATCGAGCAACCGAAGTACAACAAGAAGGCCTTCGCGCCAAAGGGGAATTACACCCCACAGCGACACGGTTCGCGTGCAGTCAGGAAGCGTCGGTTGTATTGCAGGTGTCGCCCGTGTGCGTGGCCAAGGTTAGTTCCGTTATCCCGCCATAGAAGGAGAATTTGCATGTTCGATTACGAAAGACAACACGATTGCCATCAACGAGAACTGGTTTCGGCGGACGAAATGCCTGTCTGGACTAAACCGTCGATTACGGTCCTCGACGTGGAGACTGGAACGTTGACGACCAGTGGTCCCGTCGCGGATGGAAATGGGTCAACCTCCTGACCGAGGCAGGGGCCAGTTTCGCGATCCCCATATGGTTTCAGAATCTGCAGTGTTCGACCGTTCCGTCGCTGGGCGGACGATAGGAGCCAGTTGGGCGGCCGCCGAGGCGGCCGGTCATCTGATTGCAATCGGGCAGGAAGGGCGATGGAGCACGCCGCCAGCGCCCAGGCCGTCTGCCTGGATCAAGGTGATTCGCGACCGGAACCGTCCGTGCAGGTTCCAGATGGTGATGTTTGAGCATGTTTATCAGCGGCAGCGGGTCCCCGCGGGCTGTGAAATGTGTTTCAAGGTGAAGGTGGTTCCGCGCACGCTTCGGCAACTTATGGCTGTTCATGAGATAGGCCAACAACTCCCTTACACCTACAAGTGCGGTCTCGATGCTCCCACGCCGGTGACATCAGGTATCTACGGCGCCTACTTTTTCCTGGATGGATTGCCCGCGGCACGCGAGGCCTACACCCACGTGAGAGAGGCGGTGAACGCTCATCCGAACCTGGGGCCCGAGGTCCCCGTGTTCATCAAGCGGGGCTGCACCGAGTTCGAGATCCATTGCGGCCCCTCCGACCAGTACGCATTCACTGACGAGACGAGACAAATTGAGGCGCAACTTCTGCCTCTTGTCCACGACCACAACCACCGGGAACGGCCGGAATCCAAAGTGCATTTGCAGCAGACGCTGCTGTACTGGATTCAAACCGCGTACCGGCTGGGCGATCAGACCTATCTTGACTTTACAGGCGGCCGGCCCCTATACCCCCCGGTGGTTCGGTATTCACCGGAGCCGGGCGCCGCCACAACGGAGGCCAACAAATGACCGGAGCCGCCACGGCCCCTATCCAAGCCACCAGAAAGCCCGTCTTTCTCCCGTACCAGGTGGTTCCCCACTGGCTGCCCGCCGATACGGCGGCTGAGTTGCTTCAGTATGCGATTGCCAACCAGGACCGTTTCACCGACGGACGGGTGTATCACGAAGGAGCGCCCAAAATTGATCCGGAACTCCGCAAAACCCGGGTGCTGCATGACCTCGGTACGTTCGCGCCCGTGATTTGCGCGGCGGCACGCGCCGCTCAACCGGACATCGAGCGGGCGCTGAAGGTTCCGGCATTTGTCCCCGACTATTTTGAGATTGAGCTGGCCGCTCACGGCCATGGAGCGCATTTTGACCGCCACATCGATACGTTCGTGGGTTCGTATCGTAATTCGAGCAGCCGCGTTCTAACCCTGGTTTACTACCTGCTGCGCGAGCCGAAAGCCTTTGCCGGGGGCGCTCTCCGCATGCACGGACTCGGAGGGCGAGGCGAGGCGGATTCCTGGGTGCAGGACATCGAACCGCAGCACAACCAGCTGGTGGCTTTCCCTTCCATCGCCCCGCATTCGGTGGGCGAAGTGAAGTGTCCGGGCCACGAGTTCGCGGACAGCCGGTTTGCCGTAAACATCTGGATTCATCGTAAGGAAGGACCAAAATGAAGAACGCGACGACACTCTCCCGCAACACCGTAGTGCGATGGGATCCTGAGCAGATCACGACGGAGGTTGCCGGGGAAGTGCTTGCCCTTTCGATTCGGCAGGGGATCTACCTGGGGATGGACCCCGTGGCTTCCCGCATCTGGAAGTGCCTGGCGACCGCCCAGACGGTGCAAGCCGTTTGTGACCAGGTGAGCGGCCAGTATCAGGGTGATCCCGCAGTGATGGCCCAGGATGTTATCGAATTCTTGAGCGAGCTCCGCGATTTTGGCATGCTCACCGCCCGGGAAGAGGAATCGGCCGCCGCCGTGGCCGCCGCCTGACGCAATCCCGTGAACGAGTATCAGTATCAGTACTACGGCTATCGGCTGACCAGCGAGGTCGCGTTCCCCATGTTGCCCGCAGGCAACGGATGCGGCGACGCCGATATCCGTTTGCGACTCGGGCCGGTTCCCGATCATTTGGAGCCTTCCGTGTGGTCCAGTCCCTTTCTGGATATTGGCGAGAACGGCGAGGCGATCGCCAAAGCCGGCGATCGATTGCGTTTCCGCATCGCGGGCGGGAGCGAGATCGTGCTGGATACCGACACGTCTCAGAGTTCGATGGAAGTCGAGACCCATTTCACGAGCCTGGTGGCGGGAGTGGTTCTGCACCAGCGCCATGCGTTGCCGTTGCATGCGAGTGCCGTTTCCATTGATGGCTCGGCGGTGGCGTTCGCCGGGCCGTCGGGTATCGGCAAGTCGACTTTCGCCTCTGCGTTTGCCCTGCACGGATACCCGCTGATTGCTGACGATGTGTGCCGCATCCAGTTCACTCCCGGCGGTTGCCCGTCCGTGGCTCCCGGCCCATCCCGGCTTCGCCTTTGGCCCGACATGGTCAAAGCTCTGGGCCAGGATCCGGAGACGCTGATGACAGCGCGAAGTCATCATCCGAAGCGGGTGCTGACGGAAGTCGACAAGGAGACGAACTCGCGGCCGCTGCGCGCGCTCATCCGGTTGTCACTCGACGTGCAGGCCAAGGCACCGAGGCTCGAACGGTTGAAGGGCCCGCAATCTGTGATGCCGATCGACGAACTGGTTTACCGCGCCCGATTGGGCCGCACGATGGGCCGCCAAGTGGAAATCTTTAAGCAACTGACGGAGTTGGGGGCCGCGATTCGCGTCTACCGGCTGACTCGTCCGGAGGGTCCGCCGGATCTGCCCCGCCTGGTCGATCTGGTGCGGCAAGCCATAAACGAGGGCTAGATGGGGGACTCTCGCTTCGGCTGGCTAGTTTCCTACCCGAAGTCGGGAAACACCTGGATGCGCATGATGCTGGCCAGCCTTTTGGCAGGCGGCGCCGAGATCAACATCAATCAGATCACTCTCGACTGCTCCGTGGCCTCCTTTGCGGAGATGGACGAATTTCTCGGGGTGGAGTCGAGTGAACTGACTCGCGACGAGATTGCCAATGCCCGTCCGGCCCTGCATGCGGAGATCCTCGCCTCCGCCAGATCACCGTTGCTATTGCGCAAGGTCCACGATCGTTTCTGGCCGACCCCGTCGGGCCAACCCGCCTTCCAGGGAGCCGTGACGCAGGGAGCGGTGTATCTGGTCCGCGATCCGCGGGACGTAGCAGTCTCCTATGCCCATCATCGCGGTTGGCCGGTCGACGACATTATCCGGTTAATGGCGGATCCCGCCGTGGAGCTGGCCCGAGCCGAGCATTCCTGTAAGCGCCAGTTGCCCCAACCGTTGGGTACTTGGTCTGGCCATGTGGCGTCGTGGAGTGAGCAGCACGAGCTGCCCGTCTTGGTTTTGCGCTATGAGGATCTGAAGAAGGACCCGCACGCCGGACTGCGGGCCGCGGCGGCACTGTTGGGCATTGCCGCGGACGAAGGACAGATTCAAGCGGCGGTGAAGGCGACTGAGTTCGAGGTGCTTCGTTCGCAGGAGGCGGCCGCGGGTTTCAGGGAACGCCGACCCGAGTCCACCGCACCGTTTTTCCGGCGGGGCGTGGCAGGGGACTGGCCAGCATCGCTCTCGCCGTCGCAGCAGGGTCGAATCGAGACCGACCATCGGGAGATGATGGAGCGGTTTCAGTATCTGTCCTGAAAGAACGGCCGCCAGTGGGCGTCAGTCCCGGATCTGTCCAGCGGCGGCACTTCTGGCGCGCACGCCAGCTTCGGCCCAGTGGACGAAAGCACCCACGGCCATCCCTCCGGCCAGGACGCTCCCCAGTTCGACGCGGAGGCGCTCCGCGGCAATGGGGTTCTTGGGCCAGGCATCCAGCAAACGCTCCAGCCTGTCCGTATCGATCAAGCGGCTGGCCAGCGGACTGGACCGCAAGCGGGCAATCTGGTCCCGCATCGCTGGGCGCGATTCGATGAGGTGCGCGAACCATTCGGGATGTTGATAACCGAAGCTACGGTTTTCCGCGATCGCGGGAGGAACGCCACCGGCCCGGAGCAGGCGGCGCGCCAGCCAGCGGAAGTTCCCGTTGCGGAGGTACTGATCTTCTGGAATCGCCAAGCAGAATTCGACCAAGCGCTGATCCAGCAACGGCGTTGAGTGCGTCAGTCCGTAAAGGGACCGGTGCATATTCGTCAACTCAGTGCGGCGCGCCCGGCCGCGGAGCAGCGTCTGCAGACGCCACACGCGGTGATCGAGCGAACGGACAAAACTCGGATCGTTGCCCGTTGCCTGCATCCGGCTCAATACGCCAAGATCGTCCACCGCCTCCCGGCGCAGTCCGGCGTATCGTTCGAGCGAGCGGTAGTTGTAGCGAGGGCCGAGAAGCGGACGAATAAGTTCCCGCCAGGTAAGCCCCGCGAACCGGCGCGGATTGCCGCCGCAGCCCTTGAGCAGTTCCCGGGTCACTTCGCCGCAGTGCCCGCTCAAGAACAGCCGGGGAAGGCGCCGCCAACCATCCCACGTTAGCGTCATGTTGCCGCCGGCTCCCCCCAAAAAGGTATGTGCCCCGAGCTGGGCGGCGGTCCGGCACGCGTTGTGAAACCAAGCTACGTGCGAAGAGGAGCGATGCGGAGCGTAGTTGCCTTGAATGTACTCTAACCAGCCGGGGTCCCAGTTCTGGTCCGCGGCCGGCGCTACGAACGTGGGCCTCATCGCCGGAAAGGCGTGGGCCATCACCTCCACCAGATGCTGTTCGTTACTCTGCGTGGGACGCAAGGGGATTGTGGGCAGTGCCAAGTCCGGAATCGCCGTAATGTAGTCAAAAGGCTCCGAACGGACAGCCGCCGTGGCGGCGGCCACCGCAGCGCTGTCCAAGCCGCTACTGCCCAGAATGTGGACGGAGTCCATGTCCCGCGTCCGGTCCCGGACGGCTTGCTGCAACAGTTCCCAGGCAGCCTCGACGTACTCGTTATCGTTGGCCAGGCGAATTCGGCGCTCGGGGTCGTACTGATGGTAGCGGACGACCCTCTCCCGGCCCACCGTGGTAGCGACACAAGTTCCGGCCGCGACCTTGCGAATGTTCTGATAAGGCGTGGCGTCATTATCCTCGAGGTTCATCGCCAGGCAATCGGCGATGTACTCTTCGTTGAGGTCAATCGGCGCCGGGAATTCCTGCAGGAGGTCCCTCAGGGACGTGGCGAAGTAGAGCCGGTCTCCTTGGCGCCAGGAATAAACGGTGTTGATCCCGGAGACATCAGCGGCAAGCCACAAGCTCTTTTCGCGCTCGTTCCAAGCCGCCATCGCGAAATCGCCAAGCAGGTGCTCCGGGGCGTGCTCCTCCCATTTAGCGAATGCAAGGCGGACAAGTTCGACATCGGCGGTGGCGGCTGCGTTGGCAACACCCAGGGTCCGCGCCAGGCTCGCGCGGTCATCAAGGCGCCCATGAAAGGCAATCCAGCCTTCAGGGCCTTTGAGCAGCAGGGGATCGCCGGCCTTCCGGGCTGCATGGGTTTGACTGCGAATCACGGCGGGGTCGCTGCGATCGCGCAGGTTGACCCAACCGGAAAAGGCGTCCATCCGAAGATCCCGCGGGACCGCGGAACCACCGGGCCGGGCTTGCGCAACATTCATTCTCGACCTTCCCCGAGACTGAAGTCGTACCGCAAAGTGGCCTCGCGAGCTAAGCTACGGCCGGGAGTAATCCAATCTCTGGGGGAAGTGTGCGGAGCCGAGGAATGTTCTCACGAAAGGCCAGCCACGGATGCTTACCCATGGCCGGCCATCTCCAACGCCGCAGGGTACGGCTACCGTTTGGCCACCGCCATTTCGACGCCCTTGGTGCAGACGTAATATTTCGCCAGCATGTTCGGCTTTTCCCAGGTCGGCAGCGCCTTCGGGTCGGCGAGATAGGCGAAGAACTGCCGGGTGACTTCGGCGAAGTGGGCTTCATGGCCGACACGGTGGTGGTCCGGGATCGTGAGCAGGAGTTCGTGACCCCGGTCTTCAACGCCAACGCCGTCAAAGGCCGCCTGGATCTCGGCCAGCTTGGCCTGCAGCGCAGTGAGAACTTCGCCGTGGAGTTCAGGCCCATTCGGCACCACGTACACTTCCGGACGGTAATTCTCGGCGGCGCCCTGGCGCACATCGATGCTTGCCTTCGTGCCGCGGAAGGTGGCCATATGAGTGTCGCTGACTCCTTCTAGATCCCAACGCACGTCCATCTGCACGTGGATGCCACGTAAGGTATACGAGACGAAGTTGTTGCCGAAGTAGTCGAAGTTGCCGTCGCGGAGGTAGCCGGCCAGCGAGGCGGGGACGGGGGCTCCGCCGGTAACGCGGCTCCACTGCTCAGGGTTCAAGGTGGTGGGCCAGCGGCGGGCGTCGAGGAGTTCGATGTCCGTACGATAGTCAATGGATCGACGAGGTGGGTGCCCACGTCCGAGAGCGCCTCGCCCTGCTCTTCAATGTCAAAGAACTCCAGGGGTCGGAGCATGGGCACGCCTGCGACCGTCTTGAGCAGGCGGTGCATGCTGTCCATGTAGATCGCAGGCTTGCTGGGGTCGCCGGGCAGGAGCGTGCCGAAGACCGCGGGGGTGTTGACGAGCTCCTGGTGAAGCATGGAGGTGACCTCGTACCGCTCGGTCATGATGTCGTAGGCGATGACGCCCTTTTCGTCGGCGGCGTTGAGGGAGGCCTCGAGGCGGGGTAGATCGGCGGAGCGGAGGATCCAGGGTTTGTCGGCGAGGACGTGGAAGCCGTGGGCCACGGAGCGCTCGATACGCTCGATTTTGGAGCGGTTGCGGCCGGAGAGAACGACGACATTGCCGGGGGCTTCGTCGCGGAGCATACGGTCTAAGGAGCCCGGGCCGGCGTGGACATCGAGCTCCCAGGTCGTGGGGTTTTCAGCGCGCTGATTGAAGCGGGCGACGCGCGTGAGGTGCTCGGTGAGGTCGAGGCCAAGCGGGGCATAGACTTTGACGAGGGGGGAAACGCCGGCGTACATCTCTTTTTGGACGAGGGCGGCGTGGAAGTGGGCGGGATCCAGGGTGATCAAATGAACAGATTGCATCGAAGTTGATTTTGGCATAGGCGGGTGAACGATGATTCAATACAGGGTGGATATCCGATGAAGACCCCGTCACAGAGCAAAAAGGATCACTCCAAGCGCCTCTCACCGGAGCAGCGGGCCCAGCTGTTGGCCGCCCTGGAGCTCCGCTTTGAGAAGCACAAGAATCGGCATCCAGGGCTGGCCTGGAAGACCGTCCTGGCGCGGCTGGAAACGAGCGAGGCTAAGCTCTGGTCGCTGCAGGCGATGGAAGATTCAGGCGGCGAGCCGGACGTGATCGGGCTAGACGCAAGCACGGGCGAGATCCTATTCTGCGATTGTTCGGCCGAGAGCCCGAGCGGACGCCGCAGCCTCTGCTACGATCGGGTGGCGCTCGATGGCCGCAAGCAGAACAAGCCGGCCGACTGTGCCCTGGATGTAGCGGCGGCGATCGGCATTGAGATCCTGACCGAAGAGCAGTACCGCGAGCTGCAGCGCCTGGGCGAGTTTGACCGGAAGACATCCAGCTGGATTCGCACCCCCGCGCCGATCCGGAAGCTGGGCGGCGCTCTGTTTTGCGATCGCCGGTACGATACCGTCTTCGTCTATCACAACGGCGCGGACTCCTACTATGCGTCGAGGGCGTTTCGCGGTCTGCTCAAGGTCTGATGCCGAGCGCTGCCAGGCCTGAGGCCGCCACCTGGCGAATCTGGGGGTCCGGATCGGACTGAGCCAGCCGGAACTCCGCCGCCGCCTCTGTCCGGTTCCCTTGCCGGGCGAGCAGCGCTCCCAGGTTGAGATGGGCCTGGCCGAATCCAGGCCGTTGGCGGATGGCTTCGCGGTAATGCGCCGTTGCTGAGGGAATTTCCCCCGCCGCTTCGAGCAGGCGCCCGAGCACCTCGTGGGCCAGCGGTTGGTTCGGGTCGGCGTCGAGCGATTTCTGCAGGTGAACGCGGGCTTCGGGCAAACGGTTCATGCGGGCGAGGGTGATCCCATAGCTGAATTGGTTCACGGCGCCCTCACCCGCGCGTTCATAATGCCAAACGGCCTGCTCAAACTCCCCGCGATTCGCCATCATGTACGCCAAATGCGCATGCGTTGCGGCGAACGCCGGCCGAAGGCGTAGCGCGGCGCGAAATTCGGACTCGGCCTCCTGCGCCTGGCCAATCTCGGCCAGCACGGCGCCCAGACTGTTGTGGAAGTCGGCGGATTCGGGATCGAGGGCAATCGCCTTGCGGAAGGACGCGATCGCCGCCTTCTTATCGCCGAGGCTCGACTGCAGCAGGCCGAGATTGTGCCAATTCTCCGGTTGGCCTGGATCCGCCTGAACCGATTTCAGCATCGCCTCCAGCGGCTCCCGCGTCTTCCCGGACGCGCGTAAGGGCATGGCCAGACGGGCCCAAAGCAGCGCGGACCCGGGCCTCTTCTGCAGGGCCAGGCGGTAAGCGGCAGCGGACTCCTCCGGGCGCCGCGCATGTTGCAAGGCGTCGCCCAGCTCCATGTAGAACTCCGGCCGCTCCGGCTTCTTTCTCGCGATTTCAGCCTGGAGCCTCGGGATTCCTCGTTCCAGATTCCGCTGGTGCGTCACCTGCGCGACGGCGGTGTACAGGTCGTCCTGATCGCCGTAGGGGACCACGTCGCCGCGATACTCCCACTCAGGTCCGTGCCGTTCGGCGATCTCCTGCTCGAGGTTGGCCGCGGGACGGCGCTGGATTTTATGATCGGTCACGACCGTGTGCACCACATCTTCAGGTCGCCGCTTGGGCATATGACAGCCGACGCAGTTGCTGGTGGCCGCATGGGCCGTCGCAGCGATCTTCGCCGGCTCATGGCAGCGCATGCACGATTGGTTGTAGCCCTGAATACCGGCTTGGCCACGTTGGATGTCGTGTGGATTGTGGCACGTCGTACAACTCAGTTGGCCCTGGCTTTCAAGGAAGCACTTTGACTGTTTGAGGCGGTAGACCGAGCTGACAATTTCGAACTTATCCTCCTTACCAGAACCTGGGGCGTGATCAAAAGCGAGCTGGAAAGCACTCAGCGTCTCACCGGGCTGGTAGGAGAAAGGACCGCGGTCGTACCGGCGAATCACGTTGGGAAGCAGCCGCACCGTGGTCTCTAGGTGGCATTGCGCGCAGACTTCCATCGCTCGATCTGCCTTCAAACGAGACGAGTTCACAATGGAGCTCCGGATGGCCGCAAGATTCGGACTCGCTCCCTTCGCGGTGCGGACATGGTTGCCGCCGGGCCCGTGACAGCGCTGGCAGTCTATTCCTTTCGGCAACTCGCCCGCGAAGACGGGCTCTGCCCCCGCGTGCTCGTGGCCGGCAGGAATGGCCGGATAGGAGTTGTGGCAGAACATGCAGTCGTAGCCGATTCTTCGCCCGGCGGGCGGGTCCGGACGATCGAAGCCAGGGTTGAGAGCCCAGGATCCGCCCTTCTCGGCGTACCAGGCAAGCGGCAATTCAATCAAAGTGCCCCGCGCTGTGCGATGCAGATAGGTCCGCACGAGGTGACCAGAGCCCATCACATAGTCGATTTTCGACTCGCCAACATGGACAGGTTCGCCCTTGCGCCCGACCTGCCACCACCGCTGCACCCACTCGGCGCCCTTGGCCACATTCTGATACCAGGTGGCGGAGGCTCGATGGAAATAGGGCTCCGGATTGGGCATGTTTTCCGCCCCGGGGACGGAGAAGGCTTGCGCCATGCCGGTTTTTGCGTACGTGCGGGCGATGTCGGCGTGGCACTCCGCGCAGGCGCGGGAATCCACGAAATCATTGGCCGCCGCAGCGTTGACGACTTCTGGCCCGGAGCAGGAAGACAGCGTGATGGCGAGGAATCCCGTCAGCAAGATGCAGGATTGATGGAAGCGCCTCGTCAAACAAGCATTAGGATAACTCGTCTCGAGTGTCTGAGTTTCGGACGATGCGAAACGCTGCGACGGTTCGCCGTGGCTGTTTCTGCGACACGAATCGTGCCGTGCGAAACTAAGTCCCTCATTTTCAGCGTCGACGGGTTTGGCAGAGCGCTTGCATTTATCACGGGCAAGGAGCGCAACCAGTGAATCCAATGGAAAACAACAATCAGACCTCACCCAAGAGCGGCCGCGGGACCTGGGCCTTTCCAGTCCTGGCCGGAGCGTTTGCCCTCTCCCTGGGCTTCAACGGCTATCAGTCCGTCCGCCTGCACGACGTGAATCAGGAAGTGGACGCGGTGCAGCAGCAGGTTAGCGCACTGCAGTCCAACCTGAGCAGCATCGACAAGACCTTGCAGGACAACCTCGGCGTGGTCCGGACGGATCTCGATGCCGCCCGGAAGGAGACGCAGGAGAGCGTCAACAAGGCAGCGATGGCTGCCCAGATCGCCGCCCGGCGCCACGCCGACAAGATCGTCTCGAATCTGGCGAAGAGCGAAGAGGAGAAGGCGAAACAGATCGCCGAAGAGCTGACGCAGGTGAAGGAAACCACGCTGCAGGCCAATTCCAAGATCGCTGACGTCTCCACCGACGTCGGCGCGGTGAAGCAGGATGTTGTCAAGACCCAGACCGAGTTGCAATCGACGATTGCGGACCTGCGCCGTGCGACGGGCGACATGGGTGTTATGAGCGGACTGATCGCCACCAACGCGAAGGAACTGAACGCGTTGCGAGAGCTGGGCGACCGGAACTACGTAGAGTTTGAACTGCCGCGCAACGGCAAAGCGCAGCGGGTAGGCGACATCCAACTCGCGGTGAAGAAGACCGATGTGAAGCGCAGCAAATTCACGGTGGACGTAATCGCTGACGATCGCAAGATCGAGAAGAAGGACAAGACCGCAAATGAACCCGTGCAGTTCTATGTTCTGTCAAAAGCCCGGCAGCCATACGAACTCGTCGTGAACGAAGTGAGCAAGAATGCCGTGAAAGGCTACCTGGCCGTACCCAAAGTACAGATCGCCCGCAAGTAGTGGAGTGACCCCGGCAACCCGGAAACTAAACCGGGTTGCCGGAATCCAGCGTGGTGAGCGCAAGCCGGATCTGGGAGTAGCGTAACAGGAAGGCGCCTTCTCCCAGCCGCTTGCGCCGTAGCCATGCGGTGACTTCCTCATTGCACTTGCTCGTGTTGCAGGACGCACAAGCCGGCACGACGTTATCGACGGTATAGCGGCCGCCGCGAGAGATGGCCAGGACGCAATCCCGCTGCAACGGTTGGTCGTTCACTCCGCAGTAGGCGCAGCCACCCCACGCCTGCAGCAGCGCCGCCCACTGCTCGTTGCTGAGGTCGTGTTCGACATTGTCCATGCGGCGTTTCCGGCGGCGGGCGGCACGGGCGCGGCGGCTGCGGCTCAGCGGCATCTCTTCAGGGTAGTTCGTGGCGCACAATGGAAGCGAGAGCCATGGAAATCCGAAGCACCGAGCCACTGGCTCAGACCCTGAAATCTGCGATTCAAACCGGCAATGTGGCCACGCTGATGGACTTGCTGGACCGCGACCCTTCGCTCGCCCAAGCCCGCGTGGTTGGCCCCAAAGCAGAGAGCCGCACCTTGCTGCATTTGGCGACGGATTGGCCCGGCCATTTCCCGCGGGTGGCCGAGACGATCGAGTTGTTGCTCGAGCGTGGCGCCGACTCGAATGCGCCGATGTTTGGCGGGAATGCACCGGAGAAGCCTCTGCATTGGGCGGCCAGCAGTAACGACGTCACCGCTATCGATGCGCTGCTCGACGGCGGCGCGGACATCGAAAGCCCCGGCGCCATTTTCACGAACGGCACCGCGATGTCCGATGCGGTGATCTTCGCGCAATGGAATGCCGCGCGGCGATTGCTCGAACGGGGCGCGAAGACCACGTTCACGGAGTCGGCCGGATTAGGGCTGATGGATCGTCTGGCGGATTTCTACGAGCAGGGGCCGCCACCGGACTCTCAACTGGTCACCGCGGCGCTGTGGCACGCCTGCCGCGGAGGCCAATTGGAGACCGTGCAATTTCTCGCCGGAAAGGGAGCGAACATCAACTGGGTGGGATGGGATAAGCTGGCGCCCCTCGATGGCGCGGTGCAAAGCAGGAACGCGGAACTCATGGCGTGGTTGCTACAGCAGGGCGCCCGGCACGCCCGGGATCTCACTGGCTTGGGATAAGGCGAGGCTGGTAACCTAAGCCTCAACGTGAAGAGACTTTTACTGTTCCTGACCAGTGTTGGCTTGGCGGCGGCTGAACCCCGCGCAAAGAACGTCGTCGTGTTCCTGGGCGATGCCGGCGGCATCCCGACGCTTCATGCGGCGAGCATCCACGGGTATGGCGCGCCGGGGAAGCTGTTCATCCAGACGATGCCCCACATGGGCTTGTCTGAAACGTCACCCGTTGGCGCCTGGGTCTCGGATTCGGCCGCGGGAATGACGGCGATCGTGACCGGCCATAAGACCAGGAACAGCGTGATTTCGCAGTCGGCCGAAGCGGTGCCGGGCAAGGCGGATGGCGTGCCGCTCAAGACGATTTTGGAGTACGCCGAAGAGCATGGGCTATCGACGGGGGTGATCTCTAACATGTCGATGGCCGACGCCACGCCGGCGTCCTGCTACGCGCATGCCAACCACCGGCGGAAGTTCGCCGAAATCGTCGCGCAGATTGCGAAGCCGCGCTTCGGCGACGGGGTGGATCTGGTCATCGGCGGCGGACGGAAGGGCATCTTCGCGGCAACGGAGGAGGCGAAGTACGACTTCCGCAAGGCGCTGGGGGAGAAAGGCTACGCGATGTACGACCGGCCGGAGGAGATCCCGGCCACGGCAAAACGCGTGGTGGCGCTGTTTGATGAGCGGTTCGATCCGGCGCCGGTGGTGCGGCGGGCCATCGAAATTCTGTCGCGAAACCCGAAGGGCTACTTTCTCATGGTCGAGTGGGACATGCACACCGACAAGCTGCGGGGCGGGTTGGACCAGGCGGTGACCATGGATAAGCTCATCCGCCAAACCGCGGATCAGGTGAACAAACGCGACACCTTGCTCTTGTTCACGGCGGACCACTCCTTCGATCTGCGGGTTCGGGGCGGGAAGCCGGGCCAGCCATTGCTGCCGGAGACACCGGCCGCCGAAGAGGGCAGAAGTGCCGTGCAGATGTTTAACACCCACACGGCCGAGGAGGTCCTCGTAGCGGCGATGGGGCCGGGGGCATCCCGCGTGAAGGGCTACATGCCCAACACGCAGATCTTCCATATCCTGATGGCGGCGTATGGGTGGAAGGAGACGGGCGGCGCCCGCTAGGGGGTCAGGACGGCGCGGGGGAAATAGTAGACCCAGCCGGACTCGCCGCCGGTGATGAGATCGAGGCGGCCGTCTTTATCCCAGTCGATGGGCTTGATGCTGGTTTCGTGGTGGCTGACGCTGAGGGGCTGACCGTTGTAGAGGATGGGTTCGCGCGCGAAGCCGCGGCCGGTGTTGCGGTAGAGGACGAGGTGGGACTTTTCGCTCGCGAAGAGATCGAGGTCGCCGTCGTGGTCCCAATCGGCGGCTTCGAAGCCGTGGTGGTAGGGGATGGGGGTGCGGAGTTCCCTGCCCTGCGGGTCCTGGAGCGGCACGGGGGCGCGGAGGCGAAGTTGGCCGTGGGCGTCTTTGTAGCGGAGGTAGAGAGCGATGGCGATGTCTTTTGCGTCGTTGCGATCGCGGGGTCCGGCGGATCCGGCGATGAGGTCGAGGAGGCCGTCGTTGTTGAAGTCGACGGGAGCGGGTCGGGAGCGGAAGGAGAAGTGTTCGCCTTGGTCGTGGAGGAGCTTGGCGGCTTTTGAGAAGCGCGGCCTTCGGCGGGAGCCGGTGTTTTCAAAGTAGGCGATGCGGTTGGAGTTGTTGCCGACAAGGAGGTCGAGATCGCCGTCGTGGTCCCAATCGACATAGGCGGGTTTGGCCTGGCCGTAGGGGCGTTCGGGGTCTTCGTCGTCGATAAACATCCAGCGGGCAGCGTAGACGTTGGGGATTGGCCTAGCGGTCTTGAACTGGGTGCGCGTAGGAGTGCTGCTGTTCTCGATGAGTTGGACAAAGCCGGTCTCGTTACCGCCGATAAAGTCGAGGTCGCCGTCGCCTTCCCAGTCGGCGACTTCGACGCTGCTGTAGCCGCCAAAGGAGCAGGGCATGCCTTCGGCAAGGACGATGTGGGGCTTGCCGCGGTGGGGGAAGAAGCGGAGCCAGCCGCCCATGGTGGCGGCAAAGATGCCGTCCGGAGTGGCGCTGGGGACGGCGAAGCCGTCGGGGGTGGTATCGGCAATGCAGCGGGGCGCTTGGGTGAGATCGGCCCACTCGACGATGCAGGAGGAGAGGGGGCCGCGGCGGGTGCGGCTGGCGCCGAGCCACTTGCCGTCGCGTTGGGTGGAGGGCCATTCAGGGTAGGTGGTTTGGCCGTTGAGAACGACGGGTTGGGCGGGGCCGAAGCCTTGGGCGGTGGCGCGATGGCGGAAGAGCGAGTGTTCGAGAATTTGCGTGGGGAAGTACTGCACGCGCATGTTGAGCGTGTAGAGATCGCCGTGCAAGAGGCGCATGCCATAGGCGAGGTCGCCGCCGTCTTTGGACCACGGGATGGTGGGTCCTGAGCTGAGGAGGGGCAGACCTTGGGGATCGCGACGGCCTTGGTTGAGGTAGAGCTGCAGGGTGCCTTTGCGGGGGCCGGCGCCGATGCCGCTGAGGAGGTCGGGATGGCCATCGCGGTTCCAATCGAGGGTCTGGTAGCTGGCGTAGTTGTCGGCGAGGGGTTGGCCGTTGAGGGCGAGGCGCCGGGAGGCGGCGTAGCGGGGCTTTTGGTTGGTGCCGATGTTTTTGAAGAAGAAGATACCCCACCAGGGTTCGCCAAAGGTGGTGGCGTAGAGGTTGCGTTGGAGAAGGTCGGTGCGGCCGTCTTCGTCCCAGTCGATGGCGATGGGCTGATCATTCTTCATGCCGACGGTGAGGGGGTCGAGGCCACCGGGGCGGTTGTAGAAGAAGGGTTGTTGGGCGGCGAGGGCAAAGGCGAGGGCGAGCAGGAGCATGCCGCGGAGAAGACGCATGTTTGTTAGTCTGAGGCATTGAGCGAGAAAGAGTTTCAGGAGTTGATACAGGCGGGGCATGGGCGGGCGATTGTCTATGCGCAGGAGCATGATGTTGGCGAGTTTCGGAATGTGATTCTCGATGCTTGTTTGCACTGTTATGCCGTGGAGCCGTCGATTGAAGGAACCCGCGCGGGCTACATGTGGGAACTGGTGAAGCTGACGCCGGACCGGGAGTTCTACGACGAAAACGTGATCGAGTCCCTGCGGAAGGGCGGCGACGATTGGAGCGCGGCCCAACGCTTTCACTTGGCGGCACTGATGGCGATGGCAGGGAACGACCGGGGGCGCGCCGGGCGGTCTATGACAACTTCAACCCAGGCCCGCAGCATGGCGACCGGATCGCTCGAGAGTTGCCTCTACTCGATGGTCTGCCGGGGCTGCTGCCAGCGGCGGCGAAGATTGGCGAGTTGCTGTTGCACTATCCAGATGAAGTCAAACACGGCATGCTGTGGTTCTCGGCGACTGAGCACTTTGGCGAGGCGGTGGCGCGCCAAGCTTTGACCGAGGCCTCCGAGACAGACGCCCGCATCGTGGCGTTCCTGGCGGCCGTGGAGGCTGAGTCCGCGCGGGACTATCGAGACTCCACGACGGGGCTGACCTATGCGGAACTGCGCCCGCTGCTCGACGGCCCCCGTCCGCGACGGTTGGACATTTGGGGAGCGAAGGCCACCCCGAACGAACTCGAAGCAGCTGCGCGCGCTCTGGTAGCTACCGAAGACCCCGAAATGCAACTCCGCCACCTACGGATCTTCGCCCGTCGGCCCTTTCCGCTCGAGCCAGGCCCCTTGCTGCGGCTGGCGGAAGCCGGCGAGACCAAGTTGGGGAAAGCGGCCTGCATTGCGGCCTCTCAAATCTGCCATCCGGCCATCCGAGAGTTAGCCCTCACCCTAATGGCAGACCACCGGCAGGGTAGGGAGTGGGCCATCGCCATGCTCAGCGAAAACGTCGAGCCAGGCGACCACGAGCTCGCGTTGCACTGGTTCGCCAGCGAACCCGACCGGCACGCGCGGCACCGGTTGGGGATGGACCTCGAATCGCTCTGGGAGCGGCACCCTAAGCCGGAGGCCGAGGTACAGATGCTCGAGACGGTCTATCGTCGCGGGCCATGCTGCTTTTGCAGAGACTACACCGTCGACCGGCTGATGGAGCTGGGCGCGGTCTCGCCGGAGATGCGGCGGGAGTGCGCCCATGACGCGAACGATGAGGTTCGCGCGCTGGTGCTACCGCTTCTGTAGCTTCTGGGCAACCTTCTCGACATCGGCCCACACCCGGAGCAGGTTCCCACTCCACAGTTTGCCAATCTGATCTTCGGTGTAGCCGCGGCGCACCAGTTCCAGCGTGACGTTGAACGCTTCAGCCGCGCTATCCCATCCGTCGATGCCGCCACCACCGTCGAAGTCCGACGAGATGCCGACGTGGTCGATGCCAATGAGTTTGACGGCGTAGTCGATGTGGTTCACCATATCCTGAACGTTGGCGCGGGCGCCGGGCGGGTACTTGGCGTCAATCTCGGCCGAGCGCTTTTCGTACTCGGCGCGGCGGTCGGGCGGCAGCATGCTCAGGAAACCGCCGGAGCGGCGCGGGGCGGGTCCTGCTGCGGCGGCCTTCGGTTCCTCGACGGCACAAGCGCGGGGAGCGGTCGGACGCCGGAACGTCGGGCCGCCGGTGCGGCCGCCCCCACCGAAGCCAAAATCGTTTCGGAGAGCAGCCAAGGCCGCGGCACGTTCCTTGCTATCCACCTTGAGATAGGAAGCAAAGCCGACGATCTGAATCACGCCTCCATTCTTCTTGAGAGCCAGCAGCTGCTCGTCGTCCATGTTGCGGCTGTGATCGGCGAGGCCGCGGACGCTCGAGTGGGAGGCGATCACCGGAGCCTTCGAGAGGCGGATCGCTTCAAGATTCGCGCCCTTCGAAGGGTGGGAGAGATCGACCATCATGCCGAGGCGGTTCATCTCGGCGATAACTTCGCGGCCGATGGGCGACAGGCCATTGTTGTGCAGATAGCCCGAGGCTTCCCCGGTGTTGGAGTCGGCCAGTTGGCTGTTGCCGTTGTGGGCCAGCGACATGTAGCGGCCACCGCGATCGTAGAACTCTTTCACTCGCTTGATGTCGTGGCCGATGGGATAGCCATTCTCAACGCCGATGACGGCGATGCGTTTACCCTGGCGGTGCAGGCGGCGGACGTCAGCCGGGGTGAGCGCCAGGCCCATCACATCGGAGGCGATGGTCTTGGTGAAGCGATGGACGGATTCGAACTTTTCGATGGCCTGCTTGTAGGCGATGTCGTAAGCTTCATCCGTAGGCAGGCCCTGACCGACATAGACGATGAAGAAGGCCACGTCCATATCGCCGTCAACCATCTTGGGGAGATTGACCTGGGTGGTCAGCCGCTTCAGGTAGTTGCAGTCGGCCGTGAAGTTCGACGGGTCGATGTCGTTGTGCGTGTCCAGTTTCAGAACGCGATCATGGATGGCCTTGGCCTTGGCGAGGACGGCTGGTTCCGTCGCCTGCGCGTAGGAGGGAACGGCTGCAGACTGAAGGAGCAGACCGGCGAGGAGCAGCTTTCGCTGGAGGGTATTCATGGCAATTTCCTGACTCTCGGAGTTGACGTTGAAACTGGGGACCTACGAGGGTCGCGGAAACGGGCGCCGCGGCGGGGACGAGCCATCCGCAGTATAGCAATGCCTCAGGGATTCAGCCAGACTCCTGAGCTATCGATAATGACCAGGTAGCGGCCAGCCCATGGGGTAGGGCTCCAGTCGGGGCGAAGCACCCAAGGGCGATTGCCCGCGCTAACGGCGCGTTGATAGTCGGCGTCGAGGGTTCCGTGGCGATCAAGAAAGAGGTTGAGCTGGCCCGCGATGCGGATGCAGCCTTTGGACTGCGGGGTGCCCAGACGGCGTTCGAGCAGATCGGGGTCGGTGGCGTGCATCTGGAGCCGCAGTTCGCTTTCGCGCCGGTCGCCCCAGCCTTTATTGGCGCGAATCCAGCCGAAATCGTAGACGCGCATCCCCTTCGCCCCGTAGCCGCGGATACCGTACTCGTTCTTCGTCCCTTCGGCGCGGTAGTCCGGATTGGCGAGGGTGTGCTCGAAGACACCCAGAGGAGAGAGGAAGTATTCGAAGCGGCCAGGGAGGCCGGTGGAGACCGGAGAAGCGCCGAGGAAATGAAACTGCCGATCGGGGGCCCGCCAATACAGGAGAAGCAGTTGGGCCTTGCGGTTGCGGTCGACCAGGACGACGAACTGGCCGGGGGTGAGTTCGGGCAGGGAGGCGAGGTAGCTGGCGTAGAACTCCTGGACGGCCGGCGAAAGATCAACACGCCGGTCGACTTCCGCAGTGAACCGGGCAGCATAGCTGCGACCGTCCTCCGCCGCCATCAGGTGAGGGAGAGCAGCGAGCAGGAAGAATCGCGCGAGCAGGATCATGCGTCTTTAGAGTACGCGATCGAAAGCAGGCGGTCGTAGGCCTCGCCCATCGCAGCGAGTGAGTACTTCGACTCGACGAGCGAGCGAGCCGCGGCGGCCATCTGTTGCGTGGCTGTTGGGTCCGCAAACAGGCGGCGGAAGGCGGCGGCGACGGAAGCTGGTTCCGCCGGCTGGCAGGTGCGGCAGGTTTCGCCGTCGCGGACAAGGCCCGAACCTTCGACGTGGTTGGCCACAACGGGGATGCTGTGGGCGTAGGCTTCCATCAGGACCAAGGCCACGGGCTCCTCAAAGACGGAATGGAAGAAGAGGGCGTCGTGACCGGCGTAGAGAGCGGGAAGATCGTCGCGGGGCACCGGGGGATGGAGATGGACAAAGCCGGTGAGACCTTGGCTTGCGATGAGAGTCTCGATGTGAACACGGTAGGCTGGCTCGCCCTCGCCGGCGACGGCGGTCAAAGTTAGGCCCGGGAATTCGCGGCGGAGTTCCGGCAGAGCAGGCAGCAGATGATGGAGGCCTTTCTCCGGGGTCAGGCGGCCGACCCAAAGCAGGCGGCGGCCGGGGAGCACGGGCCGGGGAGGAAGCGGGCCGACCGGGATGCCGAAATAGATCGTGTGGGCGACGGCCGCCGCAAGCCCGGCGGCAAGGGCCTGCTGACGCCACCGTTCGCTGGCAAAAATGGCGCAGCGGATCTGTCCGGCGGGGGCAGCGCGAAAGTAGAACGGGTGAAGGGCGGGACGGCGGAGCAGACTCCACAGATGCGGGCGAAGCTCTTCGGCGAGGGCGAACAGGGAGAGAACGGCCACATGGGGATGACGATGGAGTGCGAGCGCCACAATTCCGGGGACGTTGACATCGGGGCAGACCAGAACGACATCGTAGCGGTCCGGCTGGACCAGTTGCTCTTCGGCCCAGCGCAGATTTTGCGCCATGCCTTGACGAACGGCAGCGGACCAAAGGAGCGCGGAAAGGGTACGGCGGAGTCCGGCCGGCAGGGTGTGGCGGGCGCGAAGAAACCAGCGGGAGCGCTGGAGAGCAGCGATGGGCCCGGGCGCGGCGACGATGGTGGGGGCGGGGGCCGCAAAGACCGGAGCGTCCACTTGCCAGCCAAGGCAGCGGAGTTCCGTCGCAAGGTTAGCTAAGGCCAGGGGCAGGCCGCCGACCGCGGAGCGTTCCGGCACCGGACCAAGGAGGAGCAGGCGTTTCACGCGAGGCCGAGAAGGCGGCGCGTCTCTGCCGTGGTAGCGATGGGCCGGCCGAGGGATTCGGCGACGCGGGCGGTGCGGGCGACAAGGAGTTCGTTTGAAGCCGGATGCTGCTTGGCCGCGTCGAGGAAAAGGTTGTCTTCAAGGCCGGTGCGAGCGTGGCCGCCGAGAGTGAGGCCAAGAGCGTTCATCGAGAACTGGAAGCGGCCGATGCCCGCGGCCGACCAGAAGGAGCCGGCGGGGAGACGTTCGATCATCAGGGCGAGATTGAGCCCGGTGGCGGCGGCGGTGCCGAGGGAGCCGAGGAGAAGATTGAAGACGAACGGCGGCTCCAGAATCTTGCGGCCAATGAGGTAGTGGGCGTAGTCGATCATGCCGAAGTCGAAAATCTCGAGTTCGGGGACGATGCCGCGCTCCTTCATTGCCAGGGCGAGGTGTTGGATCATCACGGGCTCATTGACAGAAGCCTGCGTAGGGAAGTTCAGCGAGCCGAGGGTGAGCGAGGCGAGATCGGGCTTCAGATCGCCGTCGACGTTGAGCGAATCGCTGCGCTGCTCGAAGGTGCGATAGAGGCGGCCGCTGGTGGTGGAGCAGATGACGGCATCGGGAATGACGTAGCGGATACCCCGGGTAATTTCGGCGAAGAGCTCCCGCTCGTAGGTGGGTTCTTCGTCAGGGCGGCGGGAGCGCACAGCGTCGGCGGCAATTTCAGCGGGGGTGATAGGAACGGAAGGATTGTCGGCGCGGCGGGGAACCATGCCGGTAAGGGCGAGATTGATGACGACAGGCTGGGAAAGATCGATCATTTGACGCTAGAGGCCATCGACGCCCATTTTCAGGACTTGGGCGGGAACACCTCCCACGAGGGAGTTGGCCTCCACCGATTTTACGACGACGGCCCCGGCGGCGACGACGGCACCGGCACCGATGATGAGGTGGTCGCGAATCACGCAGCCGACCCCAAGATAGGCACCGGGCCCTACGGTGAGCGCGCCGGCGAGGTTCGCTCCAGGACCAACCGTGGTGAAGGGTTCGAGGCGATTGTCGTGGCCAATCAAAGCGCCCCGGTTGAGCAGGCAGTGCGCGCCGATAGTGGAATTCGAGGCAACGATGACGCCGGGGTGGATGACGCAACCGGGAAAAATGGTCGCGCGGCGGGAAATCTGCGCCGAGGGATGGATGACGGAAACGAAGGGGTGCCCTAAGGCCGCGACCTCCTCAATGAAGGCGCGGCGTTGGTTGCTGACGATGCCGGCGACGCAGGCAACGCCAGGCGGGAGGTCGGCAAGGCGATAGACGGGCCGGCCCTCGAGTTCGGCCGGTGCGCCGGGCCGGTTAACGACGAAGCCGAGAACCTCGAATTGGCCACTGGTCTCGGCGATGTCGAGAACCTCGACGGCCATGGAGCCGGCGCCGAGGATAACGAGAGGGGTCATCGGACCTATTGTAGGATTTAAAGTCCAGTGATCAGGAATGGCGTAGTCGTAGGTGCCGGGGAGCCACCTTCGGGTTCGACGGAGAGTGCAACCGCGGCGGTGGCGGACGGGTCAAAGCCGGCGGTACTGCGATGCAGCGCGGCGCCGGAGCCGTCGGCGGCGAAGGTGCCGGCAGGGATGGGCCCCCCGTTTTTGTTCGAGGCGAGGCAGATTGCTGGCGATTAAAAGGACACCCTGCAGCGGGTTGACAAAGACACGGGCGACTGGCTGGCGCTCTTCGGCGGTACCCGACTTCAGGATCGTTGTGCCGGGGTCGCGCAGAAAGGCCAGCGTGGCCTGAGAGCGGCGGAGTTCGGTTTGGGTGATGGCGAGTTCTTCGCGCACGCCGAACGCATCCTTATGCAGTCTGCTGACTTCGGTGCTGAAGTAAACGAGTCCGGCCAAGAGGCCGGCGGTGGCCAGGCCCCACGCGCCAAGCCACGTCCAACCGGTTTTCTCTTCGACGCCCGCGGCGGCCAGAATGCGGCGGCGGAGGCGCGGCGGCGGTTCGGCAGCGGGGGCGAGCGTCGCGAGCAGCGCGTTGTTCGCCATCGCTTGGCGGAGCAGGCGTTGAGCGTCCGGAGAGCCGGAGCGCAATTCCGCTTCAATCTCGGACCGCTCGGGGTCTTCGAGCAGGCCGAGGGCGTAGAGTTCGTAGAGCGTGTCCCGGTTGGTGTCGCTCATACGGTGACAGGCTCCTCCAGTTCTTCCCGCAATAGGCGAAGCGCGGAGCGCACCCACGTCTTCACTGTACCCAAAGGCTGGCTCAGGCGCTCCGCCATTTCGGTTTGAGAGAGGCCTTCGAAGTAAGCCAGTTCAATCACCGTACGCTGTTGCTCGGAGAGTTTATGAAACGCGGCCTTCAGTAACTTGGCACGTTGCGAATTCAGAATGACGGACTCCATATCGACAAAGAGCGCCGGGGACTCGGCGCCGGAAAGTTCGATGGCATTTTGCGACATCCGGCCATCGACAGAGCGGACGTAGTCTATCGCGCGGTTGCGGGCAACAGTAAGCACCCACGGACCGATGGAGCCACGCGCGGCGTCGAAGCCAGCCATGCGATTCCAGACCCGCAGAAAGGTCTCCTGGGTCAGGTCTTCGGCGGCGGCAGCGTTACGAACCACGCGGAAGATGACGGAGTAGGCCAACCGGCCGTACTTGTCGTAGAGTTCCCGCAGGGCCTCCGGCTCGCGAGCCTTTAAGCGCGCGGCGAGCGCGCGGTCCGTTTCCGAGTCGAGGGCCGCAAATAAGATGGGGAAGAAAAACATTCTCTCAAGGGGTTACGGCTGCAAGGTACGACTGGATTCAGTATAACTCTGGCTATACTGATGACTTGACCTGGTACACGTGGCAAAACGGTATCCAACAGGGCCCGTTCGAAGAGCAACAGGTGAAGGAGTGGGCCACGGCCGGATTGCTGGCGGTGGGCACGCTGGTGTGGCGCGAAGGGGCGGCCGGCTGGCAGCCGGTAGCCGAAGCTTTCGCGCACGGCGAACCCGAAGGGCCGCGGCGACGCTGCGAACGATGCGGCACGATGTATCCGGAAAGCTGGATTGCCCGGTGGGGCGGGGCGGATGTCTGCGCTTACTGCAAACCGCGGCACGTGGCGGAACTCCGCGAGGGCTCGGCCGTGCTCCTCGGGCAGGGCGAGTTCGCGGGGTTTGGCGTCCGGTTCGTCGCGCGCATGATCGACGGCGTCATTCTGTCGGTCGTGAACATGGCGTTGCAGATCCCGATGTTCGTCCTGGCCGCCGGGGCGAGTCAAGGCGGCAAGCCCGAGGAGATGGGCGCGACGTTCCTTTGGGTGTACGGGCTCACGGTGCTGGGGCAGTTAGGGGTGCAGTGCGGGTATGAGGTCTGGTTCGTCACCAAGAAGGGCGGGACGCCGGGGAAACTCATGTTGCAGTTGCAGGTGCTTGACGGCGAAGGGAACCGGCTGCGGCGGGGCCAGTCGTTTGGCCGCTACTTTGCCCAGTTTCTAACCGGGTTCACGCTGGGATTAGGGTATCTGCTGCCGCTTTGGGACAGCGAGAAGCGGGCACTGCA
Organism: Acidobacteria bacterium Ga0077553; assembly: GCA_001464575.1. Classification (GTDB taxonomy): domain Bacteria; phylum Acidobacteriota; class Terriglobia; order Bryobacterales; family Bryobacteraceae. The sequence goes on from LNFE01000202.1 coordinate 39,539, forward strand.
CGACATGGTGGCGGATACGCGGGTGATGAAGAAATGACAGCCATGCCGCGATGCAATCTATGCGGAGTGGAGGTTCCGCCGGAGGATTGGAACCGGACAGAAGCTTTGCCCTGCCGGGGCTGCGAGGCCAGGGTGCAGGCTTGGGTGTTCCCGGCAGGATGGACCGAAACCAGAGGCAAGCCCCCGGCTGCGCTGACGGGAGAGGGAATGGCTTCCTGCTTCCATCATCCGGCGAATCAGGCGGAAGCCGCCTGCGGGCAGTGCGGACGCTTTGTGTGCGCGTTATGTGTCGATGGCACCGGCGACCAGGCCGTTTGCAGCGCCTGCTTCGGACGAGGAACTACCGCCGGCGATCTCCGCTTCCGGCGGCGGGCAACGCTCTACGATTCGATTGGCTTGATGCTGGCGGCGGTGCCAATGCTAACCATCCTCACCGGTCCGCTGGTGGGGACCTTCACGCTGGCGACCTGGAAGAAGACGCGGACAGCGGTGCCGCGGTCGCCCGCCGTGCGCTGGGCGGCGCTGTCCATCTCCGGGTTGTGGCTGCTGGCGCTGGTGGGGCTGATTGTCCTGCTCATTCGCACCGGCGGAGGTAGCCGGTGAGCGAGTATCGCATGTTGACGGGTTGGTCACCGGGCTGGCTGCGCTCAGCGGCGCTTTATGATGGCGGGGACCATCTGCTGCAGGTGACTTCGCTGCGGGTGCAGCACGAGTATCAGCGGTTTCCCTACGCGGAGATGCGGGCGATCACAGTGGCGGAAGCGCCGCTCTGGACGACGGGCCGCATCGTTCGGCTGCTGGTTTTCACCCTGTTGCTCGTGCTCGCGATGCTGCCGGCGCAAGTCGGCGTGCGCGTCGCTCTGGCTTTTCTGCCGGCGACACTCTTGATTTTGCAGTTGTGGTCGCTGGCCCAGGGGAAGCGTTGCGTGGCGCGGGTAATTAGCCTTTCCGGAGAGTGGCCGCTGCGAGGGTTGGGAACCATGCGCGCGGCCGCCGAGGCGGTGCCCCAAATCCTGACTCGGGTGCAGGAGGCGCAGGCGGGACTGGCCAGGCCGGCGGTGATGCCGACGCTCGTGCCGGGCAAGGCCGAGAAGGCGTACCGGCATCCCCGGGAGTTGGGATGGGCGGTGGCGGGCACGCTGATCCTCAGTGCGCTTCTGATTGTGGTTTATTCGGCGCGGCCGGAGATGCGCACGGAGATCTGGAACATCGCAGTGTTCCTTATACCCGGGGCGTTGACGACCGCGATTGCCTGGTGGCGAATGTTGCGCCGGCATGAGGTGGTGGCCGCCGCGCTGGTGGCGGCGATGGTAGTGGACCTACTGTTGTTTGGCTTCTTCCTATTGCTGGAGTGGCGGCGGCCGACCTTCTCGCTGACCCTGGCGGAATTGACGCTAGCCGCGCAGCAATGGCAAAAGGTGGCTCTCGCGGCCGCGATCGGCTGGCGGGTGGTGGGTGCGGCAGTGGCAGGTTGGGTGGCGCAGCAGGGCGATGAGGAGCAGGCATGATTGCGCACGCGCGATGCCAGCAACACCCCGGGCGCGAAGCAGTGGCCAAGTGCCCGAGTTGCAAACAATCATTCTGCCGCGAATGCATCACCGAACATGACGGGCGGATGCTGTGCGTACTCTGCCTGACGAAACGAACCCAATTGGCCAAGCCGCCGAGCCCGGCCTGGGGCCGCGTAGGATGGGGCCTGGGGGCGGTGGCCGGACTGTTGCTGGCGTGGCTCTTTTTCCTCGGGGTGGGGGAGCTGATTTGGAGGGCCTCGGCGTGAAGCGGCCATCCTGGACCGAGTCAGCTGACGCGGCGGCTGCGCTACTGCGGCGAGCGCCGGGCTCGGCTTGGGTGGTGTGGGCGGTGTGCACCTTGCCGTTCGTCTATCTCTTGGGGCGGCTGCTGCTGACGGCGACCTTTGACGCTTACTATGCCGAACAGGCCGGCGGCTTAACGCTGCTCGTGGCGGCGGCGTACCTGTTCAAGCAGGTCGGAGAATCGTACTTTCAAGGCGAGTTGCTGCGGGTACTCGGCGGATCGCCGCCGCCCTTGCGTGTGGGCCCGCAATTGACACTGCAACCGACAGCCCTGCTGGTGCTCCCACTGGCCGCGCTGTTGTTTTTCCCGTTCGCTCCGGCGGTGACCTTCTACCGGACACTGTCGGTGAGTTCCCCGCGCGAGGCCCTGCGATATGCCACCCAGGACGTGCTGCTGCAGAGTTGGGAGCTTTCGCTGGCCATGGCCGGTGGCTTCCTGCTTTGGGTGAATCTCTTCGTATTGTGGTTAACGGCGCCGATGCTGCTGCGGGCATTCTTCGGATGGGAGACGTCGTTCGGCCGAATTGAAGACCGGATGTTCAATTTCCCAAGCTTCTGGGTGGTGACGCTGACAACCTACCTCTGCGTGGATCCGCTGCTCAACGCGATGGCGGCGCGGCGTGTGTTCCTGAAGGAATCCCGGAAGACGGGGATCGACCTGCTAGCCGCGCTGCGGATGGTGGCCACCGCACTGGTGTTAGCGCTGCCGCTGGCGGCGCAGGAAGCGCAGGAGCTGGAGCGGAGTATCACCCAAACGATGCGGGAGCCGGCTTTTGCGTTCCGGCAGCCGAAAGTGGTGGAGCAGGATGGGGCGCGAGAGGGCTGGTTCCTGCAGATGCTGCGCACCCTGGCCCAATGGATTGAAGATTTCTTGACCTGGCTGCGGCCGGAGCAGCAGACGTCGCCAGACGTGGGGAACTTCGGGCTGAGCCCGCAGATGTCGCAGAATTTGCTGATCGGGCTCGCCGTGCTGCTGGTCGCTGGCCTGGTGGTTTACCTGCTGAAGCAGCGGCGACCGCCGAAAGCCCCGGTGGCCGCGCCAGCGATGACCGCCCCGGATTTGAGTCGCGAAGATTTGCGGCCCGATGCCTTGCCGGAGGAGTCCTGGCTGGCGCTGGCCGATGACTACGCGTCGCGGGGCGAATACCGGTTGGCGCTGCGCGCGCTTCACTTGGCGGGATTGCGGCGGCTGAGTGAGCGAGGCCTCGTGACGATCGGTCCGGCCAAAAGCGGGGGCGAGTATGGCCGCGAGCTGGAGCGGCGGGGCCGACCGATGCCGCACGTGCACCCCTTGTTTGAAGTCAACCGGCGCCGGTTCGAAGAGGCGTGGTACGGGTTCCATGAGTTGGGCACGGCGGGGGTGAGCGAAGTGCGGACGCGGTGGGAGGAGATCCGGAACCATGTGGGCTAGAGTCGCGCTGGGCCTGTTGGCGGCCGGGTTCGGCTGGGCGATTCTTGACCTGGCGGGCGCGGCGTATGAACGCGGGGATGTCTATCCGAAATGGTCGAGCTTGCGGGCGGACGCCGACGGGACGAAGCTGTTGCACGATAGTCTGCGCAAGCTGAGGGGGTGGCGCGTCGAGCGGCACTTCGGACAGGACGCCAAGCTTCCGGCGGAGCCGGGAGCGGTGCTGTTTCTGCATCAGGACCCGGGCTCGCTGAAGAACCTGACCAAAGCCGCCGAACGATTGGCGGCAGGCGGCGCTCGAGTCGTGGTGGGCGTACCGGGCCGCCGGGTATCCCTGCGCAAAGGACCAAAAACCGAGACCGATACACACGAGTGGCTAGGAATCCGGTTTGAGCCCCAGAGTTCGGGCGAGTACATAGGGCAGCGATATTTGGAGACGACAAACTGGCAGTACGTCGTGAAGGATACGGCTTGGAAGTTGGGCGACCGGTACGCGGAGCGGCGGCTGGGGAAAGGATCGCTCGTCGTGCTCAGCGGCGAGGAACTGCTAAGCGGGGCGCTGCGCGAAAAGCCAAACGGCCCACGATTACTATTGCTCTTGGGCCCGGGGCGGCGAGTCACGTTTGTCGAGAGCGCGCTGGGGGTAGCGGAAAGGGGCGGCATCGTCAGCCTGATTCGGCGCGCCGGTTGGGGACCCGCGGTACTCCTGTTGCTGGTGGCGACCGCGCTGTACTTGTGGCGCAGTCTGGTGCCGGTGTTGCCGGAGCGGGCGGATGCCGTGACCCGCGCCGAGCCAGGGGGCGGGGCGGCAGCGATGGCTCAGTTGCTGCGGAAGCACGTAGCGCCGGGCGAACTGCTCGCGACCTGCCAAGCGGAATGGAAACGGGCCGCGGGTCTGTTGCCGCGCTGGCAGCGGAGGCAGGAGTTGCCGGACGGGACAGGCGACCCGGTGGTGGCGTACCGAAGAATGCAGGAGTCCGTAAGGGAGAAGCCAAGCTTATGACGTTGGAAGCGATGCACGAACGGTTGGCGGCGGTACGCGCCGAAATTGGCCAAGTGATGATTGGACAGCGGGAAGCGATTGACCGGGCGCTGGTGGTTACGCTCTGCGGGCAGCACGGTTTGCTCGAAGGAGTGCCGGGAGTCGCGAAGACGCTACTTGCCAAAACGATGGCCGCCGTGATGGGCGGGACCTTTCAACGGGTACAGTTCACGCCCGACCTGATGCCCGCGGATATCACCGGCACCAACGTCTTCAACCTGCAGAAGAACGAGTTCACCCTGGCGCCCGGCCCGGTGTTCACCTCGTTTCTCGTGGCCGACGAAATCAATCGCGCGCCGGCGAAGACGCAATCGGCGCTGCTGCAGGCGATGCAGGAACGGCAGGTAACGATTGACCGGGCAACCTATCTGCTGCCTCCGGAGTTCACAGTGTTCGCCACGCAGAACCCGATTGAACACGAAGGGACGTATCCACTGGCCGAAGCGCAGAAAGACCGCTTTCAACTGAAGATCGACATTGGCTACCTCGATCGCGCGGAGGAGGTGGAGCTGGCCCAACGGCAGTTGAGCGGCGATTCGCCCGAGGCGCGCCTGGCGCAGGGCGCGGTGCGGCCGATGCTGGCGGGCGGGCAGTTGGCGGAGTTGCAGGCGGCGCTGCGGCAGGTTCGGGTGCGCGATGAGCTGGTCGGCTACGTCGTCGAGATCGTGCGGCGCACCCGGACCGCGGAGACGCTGCTGACGGGGGCCGGGCCCCGCGGGACCCAAGCACTACTAGGCGCGGCGCGGGCGCAGGCCGCGTTGGAGCAGCGGGACTTTGTCACCCCCGACGATGTGAAGCGAATGGCCGTCGCGGCGCTCGCGCACCGGTTGGTCCTGCGGCCCGAGTTCGAGATCGAAGGGCTGACGGCGAGCGAAGTGGTCACGAAGATTCTGACGGAGGTGGCCGTCCCGGTATGATCGCTCCGACGCCCCGCCTGATCGCGCTGGTGGCCGTAACGGCTGTCGCGGCGGCCGTGTCGCCAATGGCGGGAACGGTGGGCGTGGGATTAGTGGCCTTGGCCGCAGCCGTTGATTTCGGCCTGAGCCGGCGGCGGATCGCCGGTGTCCGCATCGGGGCGGTGGAGCCCGTGCGTTGCTACCTGGGCGTGCCCGCAACATTGGCAATTCCGGTAGGGGCCCCCGCGGGGGCATTGCTTTCGCTAGCGCTGCCGCCGGAGTTGGAGATGGAGGCGGAGACGGGGAACCCGTGGACGTTCACGCCGCGGGAGCGGGGGCGGTATGGTGTTCTCGCGCTGGCGGTGCAGGCGCCTTCCCAGTTGGGGCTCTGGGAGTTGCGGGAGCGGTTTACGCCAGTGGTGGAGATTCGGGTGTATCCGCGAGTGCGCGGGGCGCAGGAGATGAAGGCGCTGCAGCGGGCGCTGACCGGGTCGCGGCACGTACGGCAGGTGGGCCGTGGGCGAGAGTTCGAAAAGCTGCGGGAGTATAGTCCCGGAGATAGTTTTCAGGACGTCCATTGGAAAGCGACGGCGCGGCGGGGAGCGCCGATCACGCGGACCTACCAGATTGAGCGGACGCAGGAGATCTACTGTTTACTCGACTGCGGTCGTCTGCAGGCCCGGCGGCAGGAGAAGCAAACGGTTTTGGATTGGAGTTTGACGGCGGCCCTCCACCTGGCCCTGGCGGCGGAACGGCAAGGCGACCGGCTGGGGCTACTGGCGTTCAGCGACCGGATCAATGGCTTCGTCCGGGCCGGCAGCGGGGCGGCGCACTTCGCGGCGTGCCAGGAGATGCTCTATCCGCTACGCCCGTCCGAGGCCGTGACGGACTATACGGAGGCGGCCACCTACCTGCGAGCCCGGCTGCCCCGGCGGGCGCTGCTACTGGTGTTCACCTCACTCGACGACCAGGCTTCGGCGGAACCCTTCGTCCGAGCCGCGAAACTCCTGGGCGAACGGCATCTGGTCGCCGTGGTGGCGGCCCGGGCGCCCGGCGCGGAGCCCTTGTTCACCGGGCCGCCGCCGGCAGAAGCAGTCGACATCTACCGCGCCCTCGGGGGGCATCTGGTTTGGCGCGGACTGCGGGAGCTACAGCTCGATCTGGGCCACCAAGGCATCCGGCTGGCGTTTGAAGAGCCACGCGAGATGGGGCTGCGCGCCCTGACGATGTACGAGGAGATCCGGCAGAGGCAACTCGTATGATTCTCGATTTGGATCGGTTTGTCCGGGAGGGTGAACCACGCTGGCAGGAGCTGGACGCGGTGTTGACCCGGATGGAAAAGCATCCCTACGCAACCGTGGGGGTCACGGAACTCGAACGGCTGCACGCGCTCTATCAGCGGACCTCGGCGGACCTGCTGCGGGTGCGCGGCCTGCACTCGGAGGCCCGGCTGCGGCAGTATCTCGAAAGCCTGGTGAGCCGCGGATATACGGCAATTCACGGGGTAACGGACCGGAAGAAGGCGTCGTGGTTCGGCTGGTTCCTCCGGGACTTCCCCCGTGCAGTCCGGCGGCAGGCGGGCGCGTTGGCGCTGGCCATGGCGCTTTTCTGGGGCGGGTCAGCGGTCGGCGCGGGATTGCTGGTGGTGCTGTACGAAGAGCGGGAAACGCTGTTTCCGTTCGCCGGACTGGCGACCAAGCCGAGCGAGCGCGTGAAGCAGGAGACCGTGGAACGGAGCAAGATGGTAGCCGAGCGGACCGGACGCTTCTCGGCGCACCTGATTCAGAACAATACGCGGGTGGCGATCTTCACCTTCGCCTTGGGAATGACTTACGGCGTGGGACCAACGGTGCTGCTGTTTTCAAACGGCGTCTATCTCGGCGCGGTGGCGATGGACTACATCAAGGACGGGCAGACCCTGTTTCTGCTGGGCTGGCTGCTGCCGCATGGGGTGATTGAACTTCCGGCGATTATTCTTGCCGGGCAGGCGGCGTTCCTGTTGACCGGGGCGCTCCTGCCGCGGGGACGCCGGGCACCGGTCGGCGAGCGGCTGCGCGCGATCTTTCCGGATGCGTTGGCGATTATGGGCGGGGTGGCGGTGATGCTGGTGTGGGCGGGGATCGTCGAGGCGTTTTTCTCGCAGTATCACGAACCGGTGGTTCCGTATGCGGTGAAGATCGCCTTCGGGGTGGGCGAGCTCGGCGGCTTATTGGCATTTTTGCAGTTGGCGGGCCGCGATGGCGAGTGACGGCTTGGAGATCCGGACGCCAGAGGGCGTGCCGTTCACGATTCCCCTGGCCGGCGCGGGGGCGCGGATGATGGCGCTGATCATCGACCTGCTCGCGATTCTCGCGATCGTCACGGCAGGGCTGAGCGTGTTCCGGGCATTTGAGCGACTGGCGCCGGATGTGATCGGCGGGGTGGTGACCCTGGTTTTCTTTGGAGTATCGACGGGGTACGGAATCGTGATGGAGATCGCATGGAACGGGCAGACGCTGGGGAAGCGGCTACTGGGGCTGCGGGTGATGGACCAGGCGGCTCGCCCGGCGCGGCCGGCGCAAATGGTGATCCGGAATCTGCTGCGTCCGGTAGACTCCTTGCCGGCGCTGTACTTGGTAGGCGCGGCGACGAGTTGGCTGACCCGGCACCGGCAGCGGTTGGGCGATTTGGCCGCCGGGACCGTGGTGGTGCGAACGGAAGTCAGCGTGCGCGGAGATTGGAGCCAGTTAGGGCGGGAGAAGTATAATTCGCTGCGGGAGCATCCGGCGCTAGCCGCGCGCCTGCGGCAACGGACGGCTCCGGAGTTGGCGGGGTTGGCGTTGGACGCGGTGTTGCGGCGGGAGGAGTTGGCGCCGGAAGCGCGCGTGGCGGTGTTTGCGATTTTGGCGGAGAAACTGCGGAGAATGGTGGAGTTTCCGGCCGAAGCCGTGGAAGCGTTGTCGGACGAGCAATATGTACGGCGGGCGGTGGAAGTGCTCTACAGCACGTCCCGCTAAAGCACCTTAGTACAGGGTGTCCGGTCCCCTGGTACTAAGGCGGTGGGCCTAGGTAACCATGGTCGTTTGGTACCGGGTGTCCATTGTTGGACGCTGGCGCGGTGGCCAGAATAATGGGGAATGAATCCAGCTGTCAGCACCGGGGGGCGAGCCGCGCGCCGGACGTCTATATACCTCCACCGGAGTGTTCGATCCGTGCAACTGACGCGGGCCCGGGTGGGCATCGCCTTGGGATTCGCCTTCGCCGTCTTTATCCTGCTGGCCTACTTCGCCGTGCCTTTAATGGCGCTCCACTCTTCGATGGCCGACACCCTGCTGCGGTGGGCGGGGATACCGAACGCGGGCTGGGAGCCGGTCTCGGTTTTCCCCGGCCTGGAGCCGGGCTCGGGCCCTCTGGTGCCGGTCCCGACGTTCTCGCAAGTCTCCGAAGGGGCGCGGTTCGCCCTAATCTTGGGCATCGTGGCGCTGCTGATTGTAGCGCGGCGCTTTTCCCTCTTCCGCAATCTGGCGAACTTTCTAATCGTCCTGCTGCTGGTCTCCGCGGTCGTCAACGTGTTCTTCGACACGTTTCAATTGCAGTCCAAGGTCTTTGGGCAGATCTGGCTACGCCAGGAATTGCTGGTCTGGTTGCTGATGCCGTTTGTCAGCCTGCTGCTGTTTCTCCTGCCGCAGCCCAATCTGGGCGTGGGGTTGGGATGGATGGCGCTGGTGCAGGTGTACGGCTTCTTGTTCTCGGTGCTCCGGTTCGTTTTTTGCGTTGGCATGTTGCACCACACGGGCCTGTTGTTCATGCCACTCCTGTGGTTCGCCCTGGGCACGCTGAGCGATCTGTTGTTCCTGCTTTTCTTCTACTCGATTTCGGTCTATCGAACTTCGGGTCAACTTTGGGGGGTCCGTAGTTCATGGCAGTCACAGCTTTAATCACCATTTCGTGGCTCTTGATTGTGCTGTCCATGCTGGTGCTGGGCGCCTATGCGGTGCGGCACTACTATCTGGGCTACTCCCGGATGCGCCTCGAACATCCCCGGGAAACCAATGAATTGGTTGGCTTCGTGATGCCGCGCATCACCGTCTTCATCCCAATGCATAACGAAGAGAAGGTCGCCCGCGACATTCTGCAGGCGCTCGTCGACTGCGACTACGATTGGGAGCTGCTCGAAGTGATCCCGGTGAACGACCGTTCGACCGACGGCACCCGCGCCATTGTCGACGAGTTCGCGGGGCGGTATCCATTCATCAAGCCCTACCACCGCACTGAGGGCGTGGGCGGCAAACCGGCGGCGCTCGTCGAGGCGACCGAGCTGGCGACCGGCGACATCTACTTAATGTTCGACGCCGACTATGTGCCGGGCCGCGCGGTGCTGAAGATGCTGACGGCCCCGTTCGTCGATCCGGAGATCGGAGCGGTGATGGGCCGCGTGGTGCCGCACAACATTGGCGATAGTCTGCTTTCCGGTCTGCTTTCACTCGAACGCTGCGCCGGCTACCAATCAGTGCAACAGGCGCGCTTCAACCTGGGCTTTACCGCGCAGTTCGGCGGCACCGTCGGCGGAGTCCGCGCGGCAGCGCTGCGGGCGGTGGGCGGATGGAACCCCGAGTCGCTGACCGAGGACACGGACCTGACGTTCGCCCTGCTGCTGAGCGGCTGGCGGACGGCCTATGTCAACCGCGCCGAATGCTACGAAGAGGTGCCGCAGGATTGGGCCGTACGGCGGCGGCAACTGAGCCGTTGGGTGACGGGCCACACCGAGTGTCTCCACAATTACTGGCCGGATCTGCTCCGCGCCCGCTTTCTCAGCCGGGAGGAGAAGACGGACGCCCTCTTCCTGCTGGCGATGTATTTGACGGCGCCGATCATCGTCATCGGCTGGGTGGCCTCGCTGGTTCTCTTCTTCATTCCGGAAGCCCACGCGGTTCCGGTGTTGCCGGTGGCGATGTTGATCATCGGCTACCTGCTCTTCTCGAACCAGGCGACGTTTCTCGAAATCGGGGTGGCCACACTCCTCGACGGCACCCGTCTGCGGGCGCTGCTGATGCCATTGAGCCTGCTCAACTTTTTTGCGAACACAGGGGCCATCTGCAATGCCTTGCGGAAATTCTACTGGAACCGCTTCTGGGGCAGCGGGGGCGACGGCTGGTACAAAACCCATCGGACGCGCCTCGATACCGAAGGACAAGCGTTTGGAGCCGGCGCCAAGCCGGCCGGTGCGGCGCGGCAGTCCGTGAAGGGTCTTTACTACGCCAACAACGAAGGGATGGGGGATTGATCCAATGGCCTTCCTGATTTTCTCCGCGATCTTTCTCGCGATCTTTTACTTGCACTTCGCATTAGCGCACCGGGCTTGGATCGCCATCCGGGGCAAACAGTCGTCGGAACTCGACATGGGGTACGTTCGCCTGGAAGACTACTTCGGCCAGTCGTTCCGCCGGAAGTTGAAGCATTGGCTGGCGACTTTGCCGGCGGCGACGAACTCGACGGCGGGGCTGCGCGTCTATGACCACGGGAAGGAGCGGATCTACGTCGCGCCGACGGTGCAGTATCCGGGCGGCCGCGTGGAGAAGGAGATTCTGGTGACCGAGGGCGCGTTTGCCTGTGGACCCAACTGCGATTTCCGCAACGAATTGATGGTGAAGGGCGATGGCGACATTGGCGAGGGTACTTCGCTGCAGGCGATTGCCGCGGACGGCGCGTTGCAACTGGGCGAAGGCGTAACGGTGCGGCGATGGGTGGACGCGGCGGGCAAGCTGACCATCGGGGCCGATACGGCGATTCACTCCCGGGCGACCTCGCGGACGGCCATTGAATTCCTGCCCGGCGCCTACGCGCAGTCGTTGTTCGCGCCAGAGATTACAACGGAAGGGCGGAACGACGAGTCGATTGAGCTTTCTCCGGTGCGCGGCGCGCTGGTGCAGATTCCTCACGGGCCGCAGGAAACGGCGGGAGCACGGCATGGGTTCGACCCGGCCAAGCTGTTCTCGATGGGGGGCGGCACGTACTTTTATGAGGGCAACCTGGACGTCACCGCGCCCTTGCGTCTGCGGGCGCCCATCGTCGTCCGCGGCCACTTTTCGTGCGGGAAAGAGAGCTTGCTCGAAGCGGATGTGAAAGCGCACGGGAACATCACGATTGGCCCGGCATCGGTGGTGAAGGGCAACCTGGTCGCGGACGGCAATCTGCAGTTGAAGCCCGACGTCTATTTCCAGTCGCTATTGCAGGCCGGCGGCGAGATGCGGCTTTCCTTCGGGGTGCGGGGCTTGCGGGAGAAACTACCGGTGGCGGCCCATGCCACCAAGGCGGTGACGCTCGAAAGCAACATCGTGATTAACGGCAAGGTATCGTCGGCGAACCGCGTGATCGCCATTTCGACACCCATGGCTTGGCTGCAACCGAACAAGGCAAGAGCGTGACTTCCATGAACCTTCGCATTCTTCTGATTCTCGGCTTGATTCCGGCCGCCTGCGCGGAACAGACCACCGGCACACCGGCGACCTTCGAACGGCCGGGCTACGAGAGCCCCCTGCCCTACCTGTTGGAGGTGGGGACATATCACAACGCCGTCTCGAACGGCTATGGATACTGGCGCGGGACGGATGCGACGTTGTGGGTCCGCAAGATCCCCCGCTTCACGCCGGTGTTCCAGTTCAATTCGCAGACGCGGCCGGGCGTGACGCAGCAGTCGTTCAGCTTCTTCAGCTTTGCGAACTGGTCAAAGAATTTCTATACGACGCAGGGCTTCAGCTACGCGCCGGAACGGGGCGGCCTCTCGCTATTCGCCAGCCGGCGTTTCGACCTCCGGGGATTTTATAAGCTGCCGGTACTGCAGCGGCGGCTGTTGCTGACCGCGGGCGTCTCGCAGTTTAACTTCCAGGGGCCGGTCAAGGGCCAGATCTACAGCACCGGCTTCCTCTACTACCCGAAGCGCATGATTATTGAAGGCAACTACTTCATCAACCGGAACCAACCCGGAAACAAGATCGGCAATTCGGCCAGCTTGGCGGTACAGTATGGCCAAGAAGGGAAATACTGGGGTATATCGCGCAGACACCGCTTGAGGTGAACCTGAATAGCGTCTCGACGCAGATCTTTCTGCGCAAATGGCTCAGCCGCCATTACGGCGTCTACGTCGCCTTTGATCAGCAGACGAAGTTCGGGGCGTTTACGCGCGCCGGGGTGATTGGGCGAGTATTCTTCGAGTTCTAGTACAAGTCTCCCGGGTGGTCCGGGTACGAAAGGGCGATTTGTCTCATTCGGCGAACGAAGCGGCGTGGCCCAATCAGTAGGGAGGCACCATGTTACTTCGACTTACTCTACTCTTGTCCGTTTCCAGCGGCGCTCTGCTGGCGAATTCGTTCACTTTCGCTGATTTCAGCTCGCCCGCGAATCTTGGCTTGGTGGGGGACGCCAGCGTATCCTCCAACCTGTTGCGGCTGACGCCGGCGCTCGAAAACAAGAACGGCGCGGCGTGGTACAACTCACTCGTTAACGTCCAGGCCGGCTTCACAACCGACTTCACTTTCCGCATCTCCGAACGGGGCGGATTTAAGCCCGACTGGGAGCCGGGTGTGGAGAACGACGGCGCCGATGGATTCGCGTTCGTCGTGCAGGCGCAGGGTCTGAACGAGCTGGGACTTTTCGCCAGCGGCATCGGCTACTACAACATCATGAACAGCTTGGCGGTGGAGTTCGACACGTGGGCGAACAAGCCCAGTTACTGCGAGCCGAACGGTAACCATGTGGCGATCCAAAGTCTGGGGACGTTGATGAACCGGCCCGAGCACTGCGCAGGGACCGAGTTTGATGGCACGTTCACCAACCCCAATCTCGCCATCACGACCGTGGCCGACGACCTCTCGAACGGCACCGCCTATAACGCCCGAATCGTCTACTCTCCCGGGTTGTTCCAGGTCTTCTTGACGGATATGTCGACGCCGCTCCTCGCCGCCAACGTCAACCTGGCGAACCTGCTAAACCTCCAGAACGGTCAGAATGCCTACATCGGATTCACTTCCTCCACCGGCGGAGCGTGGGAGAACCACGACATCATCAGCTGGAGTTACTCGGAAGTTCCGGAACCCTCCACTTGGCTGATGATTGGAGCCGGGCTGATCGCCGGAGGAATGATCCGCCGCCGCGCCTAGCTGCGGTGGCCTTGGATGTTGACCAGCTCCGTCTTTTCGGGCTTCGTGACGGCTTTCTGAGCCAACGTTTGCGGAGCCCGCCAAAAATCGATGAGCGAGGTCATGTGAACGCACGAAACGGTGCAATACGGAGCGCAGCCCTTCTCGGTGAGGAACTCGCGGCGCATGTCCGCCTTGGAATAACCGAGCAACGGCACTCCCGGGTAGCCCCGCTGCTGCGAGCAGTAGTGCACCAAGCCGTCTTCGCACACATACATGTAGCGAGCGCCGGCCCGGCAGCGCCATTGGCTGGGCTGGCCAAGCGCGATGCGGTCTTGAAACTTCGCGAAGCGGGCAAAGCTCCGCTTGGCGAGCACCTTGAATTCGCGGTACACCGACATCTCGGTGTCACCCAGTGGCTTTAACTGGCCCTGCCCGTCGTGAATAATGCCCACCGTAGCGCTGAAGCCGAATTCCAGGGCACGACGGCCAATCTTCACCGCGTCTTCCGGGAACTTTACGCCGCCACCCAACACCGAGTTGATGTTGACGTGGAAGAGAGCGTGCTCCTGGAGCAGCTGCAGTTTCTTGTCGAGGACCTTGAGGCTCTTCTTCGAGACCTCATCCGGCATGACATTGTCGATGCTGATCTGCAGGTGGTCCAGCCCGGCCTGGTTGAGCCGTTCAATGCGCGCGGCGGTCAGGTTGTAGCCGTTCGTGATCATCCCAGCGATGATGCCGTGGTGATGGATGCGATTAATCAGCAGATCCAGATCCGGGTGGAGCAGGGGCTCGCCGCCGCTGATCATGATCAGGGTCGTCCCCAGCTTCGCCAGATGGTCGATGCGATCCAACATGACGGTGACATCAACCGGCTTTGAGATGTCGTCGTATTCGTTGCAATAGGTGCAGGAGAGGTTGCAGCGGCGCATCGGGATGATGTGCGCTTGGACGATGTGATCCGTCGACCAAAGGCCTTTGCCGATCATCCGCAACTCTCGCAAGCGGCGGCTAAGGGCCTTTACCGTGCGGCGGATGCGAAAACCTGTGCTGGACATAGAGGCGTAATCTCTTATTAAAACACAGGCTTCTCACACGCGCACCGCACGGAGGCCGAATGCGGCGAAACAAAAGTTGAACTGCGAAAGTTAAGGCTTGGGCGGCTTCGGCGCCGGCGGCGTATTGGTGGGCGGGGTGTCCACCGCATCGCCGAACGTGATCGTCGTCGTGGACCGGAACTGCTTGTAGTCCTCGTACTTCACCTGCATCTTTAAGCCGACGGCGCCGCTATCGAACATCAGGGTGTCGTCGGCTTTGGTCAGCACCGGAAACCAGAACTTGCCGTCTACTTGTTCGCGCCAAGTCTCGAACTTGGGGAACCGCTGGTCGTTGCCCTTCTTCAGCAGACCCGTGGCGCGCCCGTACGATTTCACGATCTGAAGGTCCTGATCGTCCACCCAAACCTGTCCTTGAAAATATCGTTGACCGGGTTCGAGCTTCTTCGGCTTCACCGCGAAAACGTAGCAGTCGATCTCGTCCAACTTCTCCTTGCCGATGTAATCCACCTGATACTTCGGCAGATCCTTGGTCGTCAGCACGAAAGGCTGGACGCTCCGCAGGTCCTGCTCGTCTTCCGGAGAAAGCGAAACCAGAACGAGCGTAGGCGAAGGCGCTCGCACGATTCGCTCCGTCCGTTTGCCCTCGGCCGAGAAGATAATGTCGGAGACCAGATCGAAGCGGCCACGTGCTTGCCCGCCGGCTTCGAACTCCTGGATACGGATCGTTTGCCGGTAGGTGTAGCTCTCGCGGGCCTTGGCAAACTCCGCCTCCTTGGCGGCAAACTTGTCGATGATCTGGGCGATCTCGTCCTTGGTTGGTTCCGTCTTGCTCGCTGCCAACGGCAGACTAGCGGCCATCAGTATCACTGCAATCGTGCGCATACGCTCTCCGTTACATCGGACGCTTCGGGCGCCAGCTCCGTTACGACAGAATCCCTTTGGCAATTGTGATCCGCTGCATGTTGCTGGTGCCTTCGTAGATTCGGCCAATCTTTACATCACGATAATACTTTTCGACCGGCGAGTCTTTGGTAAACCCAATGCCACCGAAAATCTCCACCGCCTGCGAGGCGATCTCCTCGGCAACCGTGGAAGCATAAAGCTTCGCCATCGCCGCTTCCGTCGCAAAACTTTTGCCGGCTTCCCGCAGGCGAGCGGCGTTGTAGACCATCAGCCGGGCGCCTTCGAGCTTGGTGGCCATTTCGGCTAGTTGGAACTGCACGCCCTGGAACTCTGCGATCGGTTTGCCGAACTGCCGGCGCTGTTTGGCGTAGGCGAGGGCGTGCTGGTAGGCGCCACGAGCGAGTCCCACGAGTTGGCCGCCGATGGCGATCCGCCCCTCGTTGAGCGTTTCGATCGCAATCTTGTACCCCTTGCCGACCTCGCCCAAAACGGCGGAGCGGTGGACGCGGACCCCGCTCAACGAAACCTCCGCGGTGGAAGAAGCGCGGATGCCGAGCTTGTCCTCTTTCTTGCCAATCTGCAGGCCGTCGCTTTCGCGGGGCACGAGGAAGCAGGTGATGCCCCGGTAGCCGTCCGCCGCGTTGACCGTGGCAAAGACGAGGAACAACCCCGCCTCATGAGCACTGCTGATCCACAGCTTGCGGCCATCGAGAATATAGCTGCTGCCCTCGGCGCGGGCTGTGGTAGTCAGGGCAAAGGCATCCGAGCCGGATCCAGCCTCCGACAGCGCATAGGCCCCCACGAGCGATTCGTTCAGCTTCGGCAACCATAAGGCCTGCTGCTGGTCGGAACCGTAGCGCAGCAGGGCATTAATCACCAGCGTATTTTGCACGTCGACGATGACGGCCACGGCCGGATCCACGGCGGCGATCTCTTCGATGCAGAGCACGGAGTGGAAAAACGTGCCGCCTGCGCCGCCGTACTCTTCGGGAACCTCTACTCCCATCAGGCCCAGTTGAAAAAGGCCCTTCAGAATCTTCGGGTCAAGGGTGGCGCTGTCATCCATCGCGCGGACGCGTGGGGCAATCTGCTCCCGTGCGAACTGGCGCACTGAACTCTGGAGCATTGCTTCTTCTTCGTTCAGAACCGTAAGAGGGGCCATGCCCCAGTTTACGCTTGTCTCGTCAGCCGGCCTTCGTAGGCTTCGATGACGTCGCGAATTGGGCCGTCCATCACCAGTTGGCCATGGTCCAACCACAATGCCCGATCACAAAGTTCGCGCAGCGTCGGCGAAACGTGGGACACACACAGAATCGTTTTGCCCTGATTCCGGATCTCAAAGATCTTCTCGGTGCATTTGGCTTGAAACTTCTGATCGCCGACGGCGAGCACTTCATCGATGATCAGGATCTCCGGGTCTAAGTTGACGGCGACCGAGAAGGCCAACCGCAGCATCATGCCGTTCGAATACGTGCGCAGTGGCTCCTTGATGAAGTCATCGAGCTCCGAAAAGTCGACAATCGAGTCGTAGAGGTCGTGCGCCTGCTTACGGGAAAAACCCAGCAGGGAGGCATTCAAAATGATGTTTTCCCGCCCCGTCAGATCGGGATGAAAACCAGAGCCGAGATCGAGCAGCGCCGCGGCTCGCCCGGAGACGGTTACCGTGCCGGTCGACGGCGGCACCAGACCCGTCACGAGGCTGAGCAGGGTGCTTTTGCCCGCGCCATTGGCCCCGATCACCGCGACCGATTAGAATCGCTCCGGATCGGTCTTACCCAGAATATCCTCGATGTAGTGGCGCAGGAGTTTCTGGCCGCCGGACCGGTGGAACGTTTTGTTAACGTTTTGGAGTTCGATAACCTTCATTTAGAGATAGTCGAAGAACTGACGCTTCAGGCGATGGAATACGAACAGCCCAAGAGCAAAAACCAGCGTCGAACTGAAAGTAAGTTTTAACAGCAGCGTAGCTGTGGGGGAATCGCCATCAATCAGGATGGTCCGCAAAGCCAGAATGAGAGCCGCGAGCGGATTGAACTGATAGAGATTAGCGTAGCCCTGGGGCACCGAATGAATCGCGTAGAAGACAGGCACCATCCAGAAGAGTAGTGTACAGGCCGATTCGACGACGTAGCGTACGTCCCGGATGTAAACATCGAGCGCCGAGGTCATGAGCGTCAGGCCACAGACGAACAGGATCTCCAGACCCCACACCACCGGAAGCCACAGCCAGTTCCAATTGACACCCCGGCCGAAAACAACCACCAAGGCCAGCAACAGCCCAATCTGGATGCCCAAATGGACGCAAGTGGACAGCACGGTGGCAATGGGAACAATCTCGCGCGGCACGGGAACCCGCTTAATCAAACCCGCATTATTGGCAACCGAGATCGTGCCATTCTGCCAGGCTACCGTGAAGAAATTGAACGGCACCAGGCCGCACAAAACGAATATCGGGAAGTTTTCGATCTGATTGTTCGGAAACACCGCGGTAAAGACGAAGGTAAGGGCGGCCATCATCACCAGGGGATTCAATAACGACCAGAAAACCCCGAGCGACATGTTGCGGTACCGGATCTTGAAATCCTTAACGATCAGATTCTGCAATAAAAATAAGTAGTCGCCTTTCCACATAGTTGATGCTGCTGGGGTCCCGGTCTAGGCCGGTGGACTTCCAATTGTACCCCACCAACGCAGGGTATTTAACCCCAAAAGGGTGAGGCCAATCCCAATCCAGACGCGCCGCGGGACTCGCGCGGGGTCCACCGGTCGCTCTGGCCGCAGCAGGTTCCAACCCAGCCAGGCGACAACACTGGCCATCACCAACGGAGACAGCGGGTGGTAGTCGATCGCTTTCTGCCATTGGCCGTGCCCGAGCGAAGCCATCGCCCGGGTCATCCCGCACAGCGGGCAGACCAAGCCTGTCAGCACTCGAAACGGGCAGAACATCAGCCGCGGGCCGCCTTCTGGAGGGTACACCGCGCAGAAGGCGAGCGCCCCCGCGGGCAAGGCGGCCACGGCGATGCGGTCGCGCCACGTCATCGCGCGTTATCAATCGTCCGTTGCTCGAAGCCGAAGACGTCCTGATAGGCGGCGACCGTAGCTGCGTGCACCACCGGCAGAGCGACCAACAGCCCTACAAAACAGGCGAGGACGCCGGCGAAGATCACGAGCATCTGCAGCAGAACGAAAACCAGATAGCCGCCCCAATCCTTCTTGGCGGCCTCCATGCTCGTCTCCATCGCCGGCCAGAAGTCCATGCCCTTATCGAGGATCAGCAGGAACGGAAACTGCAGGGCGGCGACAACAAAGAAGCCGGGGATCAGGCAGAGCGCAAAGCCAAGGCTGCTGAAAATGGAGTAGAGGATGCCGGCCACCATCGCCGGGACAAAATAATTGAAGCCTTTGAAGACGTCGCCCACCTCCGTCCGCCCTACAAACATGCGGCGCATGACGGAGTACTGGATGCCGAGAATCATCGGGCCCTGCAGAATGAACGGCACCGCCCCGCTGACGACGGCTACCAGAAGAGCGTGAATGGCAAACGTAGGCAGATCGCCCTTGACGACCTCCCACCCCTG
>LNFE01000203.1 GCA_001464575.1 Acidobacteria bacterium Ga0077553
TTCGGCCCGCGCGTCCAGGCTCGCCGTTGGTTCGTCGAGGATCACCAGTTGGGCGTTGCGCATGTAGGCCCGCCCCAGCGCGATCTTCTGCCATTGCCCCGCGGAAAGGTCGCTGCCGCCGCTAAACCGGCGGCCCAGCATCTGGTCGTAGCCGTTCGGCAGGCCTTCGATGACGGCATCCGCCAGCGATTTCCCCGCCGCTTCCCGAATGCGCCCTTCATCATCTAAACGGTCGACCAGACCGAGCCCGATGTTCTCGCGAGCCACCATGTCGAAGCGGACGTAGTCCTGGAAGATCACCCCAATCTCACGCCGCAAATCCGGGGCGGAATACTCCCGCAAATCCACCCCGTCGAGCAGAATCTGTCCGCCCGTGGGGTCATAAAGGCGGGCCAGCAGATTCACAATGGTCGTCTTCCCTGCCCCGTTCTCCCCAATCAGTGCAATCTTCTGGCCCGTCTCTAGACGAAAGCTGACGTTGTTCAGCACCGGCCGCGGCCGCCCCGGATAGGCGAAGCTGACCCCGCGAAACTCAAAGCCATCCCGGATAGGGCGTGGCGCCGGAATGGGGTGCGGCCGGTTCTCAAGCCGCGATTCGGTGGCGAAGAAATCAAACAGGTCTTGAATATAGAGCGCCTGTTCGGATACCTGCGACAGGCCAGCAAACACGCTCTCCATACTGCCGCGCGAGCGCACGAAGGCTCCCGAAAGAAAGGTGAGATCGCCCACGGAAAGCTCGCCGCCAATCGTCCGGTACAGGATGTAGGCGTAGGCCCCATAGTAGCCACAGGTTGGCAAAAGATTAAGCAGGGAGCCGGTGATCGCTTTGCGAATCACCAGTCGCCGGTTCTCCGCGAAGAAGCGCTCGAACAGGCTTTGGGAGCGGTCGAGCAGAAAGTCCCCGATGCCGAAAATCTTCACCTCTTTTGCCGTGTTTAGCGACGCGCCGAGCATGCGAAGGTAGTCCAGTTCTCGCCGCTCCGGCGTCCACCGGTAAAGCAGCGAATAGGCGAGCATGGCAAACCGGGTCTCCCCCCAAAATACGGGCAGCAGCGCCGCCGCCAGCAAAACAAGAAACCAGCCGGAAAAGGTGGCGACCGCTAAAGACACCGACAGGAGCGTGATGCCGCTTTGCGCAAGGCCAGCCAACTGCGTCAGCATGCTGAGCCGCGAGGTGGTCTGCTTGCGCGCCCGTTCCAGCTTGTCGTAGAAAACCGGATCCTCAAAATGAGCCAGATCCAGCTTCCCCGCGTGGCGCATCAAACGGAGCGACACATGATTGGCGAACCGGTCGCCCAGTAGCGATTCGCAGAGGTTTACCGCGCGCAGCAATAGGTCCCCACCCACCGCCAAAGCGACCTCGAGGCCCACCAGAGGCCAGAGATCTTCTGGAGGAGCCGTCTTGGCGACTACGGCCTTCACGACCCGATCGATGATCAACTTCGCCACCCAGAGCATCGCGACCGGTTGAAACGAGGCCAGCAGCCGCAGGCCTAGACTAGCCGAAGCTAGCGCCGGAGACGTCTCCCAGACCATCGCCGCCAGCGGCGGAATATTGCGAAGGGCCCGCAGCCGGTCGCGCCAAGGCGTTTTCGATGCGGGGACGGGAGGATGCATGAACTCCTTGAGTTTACCGGGTTCGCGGGGGAGAATCGAATCATGCGATCCTTGGGCCGCCGCGCGCTACTCCTCTCCTGCGGTGGGTTCCTTTTTGCGCAGACGCGCGAATCGCGGGACTTAGCCGGCCGTTGGACCGCCAGGCAGCCGGCGGCCCGCCAGCGAGGGCGCAACGCCGCGCTTCTTGAATTCACCCTCGGCAAGGACGGCGCTTTCCGCCTCGACGAAGTCAGCCGCGTCGGCGCCCCGCTGAGCTATACCGGCACCTACCGGCTCTCCGCCTCCTCCGAGTTTCTGCTCACCGTTACCGAGGCGCCGGAATCCGGTGGCCGCTTTCGCCCGGGCGAAGAGGTGAACCTGGGAGGCGTCCTCTGGGTCTCGGAGGCTCGGGTCCGGATCGGTGAGTTCGAACTCGTGAAGCGCCTGGAGTGAGCGCTCGGCCTAAGCGGGCGTCCAACCAGAACGAGCCGAACGCCAGAAACCCGGCGGCAGAGGTCAACTCCGTCCACGGCGACGAAGTCGGCCGCGTTGGCGCCCCGCGGAGCTGTACCGGCGCCTACCGGCTCTCCGCGCCCACAGAGTTCCTCCTCACCGCGACCGAGCCGCTCGGGCGGCTTCCTCTGGGCCTTGGACCCTCGGGTAGGGATCGGTGCGCTCGAACTCGTTAACCGCCTGGAGTCAGTTCTCGCCGCAAGCGGGCGTCAAACCAGAACGGGCCGAACGGCAAAAACGCGGCCACCAAAGCCATCGCGAGCCGGGTCCATGGCCACGAGAAGCGGCGCGCTGCAATCAGCGCAACGACGAGATAAATGACGAAAAGCCCACCGTGGGCAGAGCCCACCAGCCGCACTGCCGCGGGCTGGCCCGCCAGATACTTCAGCGGCATCGCAATCCCGAGCAGGAGCAAAAACGATAAACCTTCCGCCCAGCCTGCCCAACGCAGCCAGTCGTATTCTCTTGGAAGCAACATGCCCCATTGTCTCCCGGGAATCAGTGGACGTACGGAGAAGCCGCCAGTGGCGAGTCCCTTCGTTCTCTTGGCTCGAGCGCCGACGGAGTCTTCATGATGGCCTTGGCCTGATACATCCGTTGATCCGCGACGGCAATCAGCCGTTCGGCATCTTCACCATCCACTGGGAAACGCGCGGAGCCAATCGCCACGGAAAGTGCGGACTGGCCTACCACCGTTTGGGCCGCTTGGCGGGCCAGGGTCGACAATTGCGCGATCTTCTGCTCAATGGCCGCCTCCGGAAGCTCGGGCAGGAGCACCACGAACTCGTCGCCTCCCATGCGCGCGACGTAATCGTAGTCGCGGCAAGCTTCTCTTAACAAGCTCGCAAACTCCTTGAGGACACGATTGCCTTCAAGATGGCCAAAGCGGTCATTGATCTGTTTGAACCCATTGAGATCGCAAACCAGGATCTCGAGCGCCGCTCCGGAACGGCGACACCGATTCAACTCACTGTCCATCTGGATAAACAGGCTGCGGGCGTTCGGCAGCGACGTGAGGAAGTCGGTTGTAGCGCTGGTCTCGGCTAACTCGTACTTCATCGCGTTCTCGATAGAATGCGATAGTTTGGCGCTGATCGCGAGCAGGACGCGCAGGTGATCCGCCGTGAACGAATCGCGCGCCGACGCATAGAGCGCCAGGACACCCACCACACGGTTGTCCGTTTGAAGCGGCACAGCGAGCGCGCTGCGCAGGGTGGAGAACTTCGTCGGGTCGTTCAGGTAACCCGGCTCAACTGAGGGATTCCCATTCAAGATCGGCTGCTTGTTCTCGGCGACCCAACCGCTCAACCCCTGTCCAATGGGAATTTCGAGCGCACTGAATAAGCGGAAGTTCTCACCGGTCACAAATTCGGGTAGCAGCTTGCCGTCGCGGGCAAAATAGATCGCCATCGAGTCGTAAGGCACCATGCGCTTTAAACGATGGGCCAGTACCGACAACGTTTCATTCAAACTCAACGAACTTCCAAGGTTCTGAGAGAGCTCGAACAGCGCCTGCACTTCTTGCCGGGCTGAGGCGATGGATGTTAAGAACTCAAGCGGCTCGCGAGTCTCCTCTGGGCGGACCACCTCTTCGTTTTTCTCTTCAAAGCCGGCCGCTGGCGCGGCGCCCCGTTCAACGCGGATGGCCGTGGACAGGCGCACCCTGGCCGGGCGCCGCAGCGTTGCTTTCTGTTCCAGCTCAACGCACTTCTCCGTCAGAATCGCCACGATCGTCGGGTCAAACGATCGCCCCGACTCCTTCTGAATAATCTCCAAGGCCTCTTCGAGGGGTAACCCGCGTCTGTACTGCCGGTCGGTAGCCAAAGCATCGAGGCAGTCGACGACTGAGAGGATTCGCGCTCCAATCGGGATCGCTTCACCGATCAGCCCATCCGGATAGCCCTCACCGTTCCACTTTTCATGGTGAGAACGCACAATCGGGGCGACCGGGTACGGAAACCGCGCCTGGTCAATGATCTCCGCACCGACAATCGGGTGGATCTTCATCTTTTCGAACTCTTCCGGCGTCAGCTTTCCAGGCTTCGAGATAATGTGCTCCGGCACCGCCAGTTTTCCGATATCGTGCAGCAAGGCCGCGGCCCGTAACGCCTCGATTTGATCGAATGGCAGATCGAGTTCCTTGGCGATCTCCACCGCGTAGACCTGCACCCGTTGCAGATGATCATGCGTGGTCGTGTCCTTGGCTTCAATGGCTAGGGCAAGCGCCTCAATGGTCCGCAGATGCAGTTCCGCCATCTGCTCGGTATGCTTCCGCCCGTCCTCCAGGCGCCCCATGTATAGCTGATAGGAGCGCGTAATCAGATAGATTACCGGCATCACCAGCAGAGCCATTTGCCAACCCAGCATCCGCGTCGTCGTTGTAAAGAGAATCGCCACCGCGGCGCCTGCGAGGTAGTAAGGCCCCGACCACAGACTGCACTCCCGCCACGTCCGCACAATCGGGCGCCGCTCCGTCAATGCGATCGCCATCGACACCGGAAACGTGGTCATTACATAGAGAACGAAGGCCGCCGTTACCAACAGCACGGTGGAGGAGACGCCGGCATCAACGAAGTGCGGGTTCGCATAGACGGCGTATGTCGCAATCGTCGCTATCGAGACAACGGCAACGTTGAAAAGAATCTTTCCCAACGTCGGGCGGCGATCCTGAGCCAGAACGCACTGCAATCCTGTCATCGAAGCAGCAATGAAGAGAACCTCACTCAGGCTGAATTCAACGATCCCAATCAGAACGAATAGAAAGTTGATGGTCAACGTCCCGGTGATCGTCGGCAGGCTCACGCGGAAACAAGCTGCCAACACCGCCAAAGTGGCGTGACATAGGAACTTCAGGAAATCGGTGGACTCAAATGGGAAGAGCCCCAGGAAGAGGGCGACTAAACCGATCGTCGTCGTGACTCTCAGGAAGACCTTGGTCGATGGAGTATACGCGGTTGAGGAGCTCATGAGTTGCAGGACCTGAGCCAGGCGTACCACCCAGAGGCGTACAACCCAGGCCAACTCGTTCATCGGCGTATCTCCCGAAATTCATTAGGGCTGCCAGGTGTTCCTTTCGTTTTCGTTTTCGGCTCGGGTCTTAGTACCGTGCCATAGACCGGCCTAAGGTGATTTGGATGATCCCTACGGGCAATCGGCCACTTTCGCAGCGTTGGCGTTGCCCTCAGAATTAGGGCATACCGCAATGATCAATCCTTCCCACAGTTTTCTTGGCATGCCCGCGGTGCTCTGCAGCCGGCCAATCCGCGATCTGTTTGCGAAGGTGGAGCGGATTGCCAAGAGCAACGTAGCGGTGTTGATCCATGGCGAAAGCGGCAGTGGGAAGGAATTGGTGGCCCGTGCGGTTCACCAGTACTCGGCCCGCGCAGCAAAGCCCTGGGTGGACTTGAACTGTGCCGCCCTGCCCGAACAGTTGGTGGAAAGCGAGCTATTCGGCTACGAAAGAGGGGCGTTCAGCGGCGCGGATGCAGCCAAACCGGGCCTCTTTGAACTCGCCAATGGGGGCACCATCTTTCTGGATGAGATTGGCGACCTCGATATCCGGCTGCAGACCAAGCTTCTGCGTATCCTCGATGGAGCGCCGTTCTTCCGCCTCGGCGGGACGAAAAAGGTGGAAACCGATGTCCGGATCGTGGCGGCGACGAATCGGGACCTCAGCGAACTCGCGCGGTCGGGCAAGTTCCGCGAGGACCTCTACCACCGCCTCGCCCAAGTCTGTCTGAGCGTTCCCCCATTGCGGGAAAGAATCGAAGATGTTGCTCCCCTGGCGCAACTATTCTTGACTCAGCACGCCTCCGGAAGGAACTTTACCGCGGATGCGATGCGCGCCCTTGAGTCCTACTCCTGGCCTGGCAATATCCGCGAACTACGCAATGTCGTCCTGCAGTGCGCGCTGCTCGCCAAAGAAGACGAAATCTGCACTCTGGACTTGCCCGAGTCGATTCAGGACGCCTATGCAAATTTGCCGCAGGCCGAAAGCGACCTGAAACGGCTGTACGCTGCCGTCAATGAAGGCCTCTCTGACGTGGAGTCCGGAAGCGGATTTCACCATTCGCTTTCGCATGGAGCGATGCTCCATGACATGGAAAAACAGCTAATCCTCCAGGTGCTACAACACACCGGAGGCCACCAGGAACGGGCGGCTCAACTGCTAGGCATCTCTCGCCGCACACTGAGCCGTAAATTGCGTCAGTACGAACAGTCCTCCAACGGAATCGCTACTGCCGTCGAGAGCGAGGAGTAATCCGAATGTTTTCTTTCTTTAAATCGAACCGCGAACAATCCCCTGCAGCCGTCGATGAGCGCCGCCAGGAAGTGCGCATCGCCGCGCAAGGCGAAGTGGTACTCATTCTCGAGACGCCAAAAATATTCGAAGTACCAGGGCGCTTGCTCGACCGAAGTGCGAGCGGCTTTCGTGCTTCCCACATGTACCCCGCTCTCACCAGCGGTCAACTCATCCGTTGCCGTCTCGAAGGCGTCGAAGTACTGGCGCGAGTCGTTTGGAATCGCATCGTCGAAGAGGAAGTGGAAAGCGGCTTCTTGATCGTTTGAAGCCGCTTTCCTGGTCTTTCTAGAACACCAAGCTAATACCGACCAGCGGCAGGAAGTTGTTTGTCCAACCGTCTCCGCCGCTCGCCCGCGTCGGGGTAATTACCTTCTTCGGGAAAGGCGACATGTTGTTACGGAACTCCAACCGCATGTTGACCTTCGCCGTCACCTGAAACTTCACGCCCGCGCCGTAGGTGATCATCGGGACGATCTCCTGCGTCTTCGTGAGCACGGCCACAGTCTGCAATGGCTGAAACGCCGTTTCCGTCCCGGTGCCATCGTAGAACTTCACGCCACCGCCAAAGAGCACATAGGGACGGACCTTGCCGCCACGATCGGTGAAGTGATAGTGCACGTCGTAGTGAAAGGCATGGGTCTGGCCGCCAAACGTGACCTTGGTGCTGCCGCCGTTAAGCCGCATATCGTTCATCGCGTAGTCATACCGCAACTCTCCGCCAATTCGCCGATACATATTCTGGCCCAGCCAGATGCTACCGCCGAGGCCGCTTTCAAAACCAGCTTTGGCCGAGCCGCCAGGGCCGGTCAGCGACTTCGAGTCATAGAAACTGCCCATGACGCCGACGCCGAATTCATACTTTGGTTCGCCGCCTTCGCTGTTCTTATTGGACTGGGCGAGAGCGGAGACAGGAAGAAGCACCGCCATTGCGGTGATCGTCAGGTAAGGGATGGTGCAGTTCCTTCGCATACAACCCTCTATCGGCAGCATGCGAACGGGACTTTAGTTCTAGGGACGCGATTTCTACTACGCCTTTTCGAAGATAAACCGCAGAACTTTCCCGCGGATCACAAAACAAAGATAGAACTCCCAGAACTTCCGGAATGCGCGCGACCGGTTCACCAGAAATTCGAATCCGAGATACCGCCATAGCGCCAACAGCTTCACCTCCACGCTCACCTCCCGAAGGCGCGCTTGCGAATAGTAACCGTACCCCGCATTATCGGCCCCAAAATAGCGGAAGCTGAAGCTGTTCAAATGCCACTTATGCGTCGGGTCGCACCAGGAACTGAAGTCGGTATAGTGAGGCGTCTCCAACACGATCCGACCGCCCGGCCGCAGTATCCGGTGCAACTCCTCCATCGTCTGGATCACGTCCCCAACATGCTCAATCACATGGATCAGGCGAGCTTCGTCAAAGCTCTCCGCCTCCACCGGCCAGGGAAACTGATCCAGGTCCCAGATGATATCGGCGGCGGTATCGCGATTCCGATCGATCCCCACACTTCCCGGGAACTTCTTGACGCCGCAGCCGACATCGAGAATCTGCCGCTCCGCCACTACGCGATATCTTCGACGGCGATGGCCGTGGTGGGGCAGGAACCGGCCGCTTCCAAAATGGCCGCCTTCTCCGCCTCAGTCACTTCCAAAATCTGAGTGAACGCCTCGCTACCATCAGCGCCCGCCACCACGGCGCGGTTGTCGTCGTCCATCCGGAAAAACTTCGGGGCGGAACCCATGCACGAAGCGGCGGCAATGCACAGGTCAGGATCAACGGTGACTTTAAGTTTAGGCATAAGGAACAGTTTACCCTTGCCGCGCCGCCAACAGCTTTTCGACGTACTTGGCCAGCATGTCGCATTCCAGATTCACCCGGCTGCCGGGCCGGTGGGAACCCAGCGTCGTGTGCTCATACGTATGCGGAATGATCGTAATCGCCATCTCCCCATCCGCAATCCGGGCTACTGTCAGACTGATCCCGTCTACGGCCACACTGCCCTTTTCAATCAGATACCGGTCAAGTGCCGCCGGAACCTTGATCCGCAGCCACCAGTTGTCATTGCCCAGCGGCTCGAGCGCCACGAGCTCACCCGTCCCATCAACATGGCCCTGCACCATATGACCACCCAACCGGCCAGAAGGCGACAGCGGCCGTTCCAGATTCACCCGGTCCCCGGGGCGCAAGTCGCCCAAATTCGTCCGGGACAACGTTTCTGGCGCCAGATCGGCAGCGAACGTGCCCGGCTCCAGATCCACCGCCGTCAGGCAGACCCCGTTGACGGCAATGCTCGCCCCGGAAAAAACATCCGATAGCACTGTGGCGGCGCGGATGCGAAGACGCGCGCCCGTCGGCTGCGGCGTAAAGCTTTCGAGCGTTCCAAGCTCTTCAATGATTCCAGTAAACATAGGGGAATTAGCGCGGCTGCCGAAGCATCCACGCCTCGACCGCAAACTCGTCGCTGCTAATTGGATGCAGCTTTACATCGCGAAAGACCAAGGCATCGGACCGGCGCCGGCGGCCAATCCCGCCCGCTACCGGCAGCGACTGCGTCCCGCCCAGAATCTTCGGGGCGTAGTAGAAGAAAATCTTGTCCACCACTCCCGATTCGAGGGCCGCCCAGTTCACCTTGCTCCCCGCCTCGATCATCAGCGACAAATAGTTCCGCGAGGCCAGCAACTCCACCACCGCCCGCAAGCTGGTCCGGCCGTCGGGCCCATCCAGGACCACCACCTCGACGCCTTTCCGCTCCAGTGCTGCCCGCCGTTCCGGACTGGCCGCCGAAGTCGTCGCCACCAGCACGTCATCCGAGCACGTCTCCACCATATTCGAATGCGGGGAAATACGAAGCTGCGAATCCACCACGATGCGCAGAAGCGGCCGGCTGCGGTCCGCGCCGGAACGGTCCGTCAACAGGCAATCGTCGGAGAGCACGGTGCCAATGCCGGTCAGAATCGCGTCCGTGTGGTGGCGCAAGGTCTGCACATGCAGCCGCGCCTGATCAGACGTAATCCAACCCGTATTGTCATCCGGGGCAGCAATCTTGCCATCCAGCGTTAACGCACTCTTTAACGTCACCAGCGGGCGGCGCTCCCGCATAAAAAAGCAAAACGGCTCGTTCAGGGCTTCGGCGGCGGCGGTAACCCTTGGCCGGACACCAACGGATTGGGATCCTCCATCGCGGCAACCACCCGCGTAATCCCCGCCGCGATGATGGCATCCACACAGGGGCCGGTGCGCCCCGTATGCGAGCAAGGCTCCAGCGTGACGTACAGCGTCGCGCCCCGCGCCGCCTCGCCGGCATGGGCGAGCGCCACCGTTTCGGCGTGGCGGAGATCCGAGTAAATGTGGTGGCCCCGTGCAATCACGGCCCCGTCTTTCACCACCACGGCGCCGACCGCCGGGTTGGGTGAGGTTCGGCCTAGGCCGCGCCGTGCTTGTTCAAGCGCCTGATCAAGAAAGTCCATGCGGTTAGTCGAATAGGGAGGCGATGTAGGTTTCGGCGTTAAACGGAAGCAGGTCCGTGACCTTCTCTCCCACGCCAATGTAGCGGATCGGCAGGTTCAGTTCGCGGGCGATGGCAATGGCGACGCCGCCCTTGGCCGTCCCATCCAGCTTCGTGAGCACAATCCCCGTAACGCCCCCGGACTCGGTGAACTTCCGCGCCTGCTCGAGGCCATTCTGGCCGGTGGTCGCATCGAGAACCAGGAACACTTCGTGCGGCGCATCGGGAATCACGCGGGCCGCCGTGCGGCGCATCTTCTCAAGCTCAGCCATCAAATGCTCTTTGTTCTGCAGCCGCCCCGCCGTATCGATAATCACGAAATCAGACTTCCGGGCCCGGCCGGCCTGCATCGCATCAAAGATCACGGCGCTCGGGTCGGAACCCTGCGTTTGTTTGATGATGTCCGTCTCGGCGCGGTCCGCCCAGACTTGCAACTGCTCAATCGCGGCGGCGCGGAAAGTGTCGGCCGCCGCCATCAGTACCGACTTGCCTTCGTCCTGCAATCGCCGCGCCAACTTGCCGGTAGTCGTCGTCTTCCCCGCCCCGTTCACACCCACCATCATGATCACCAGCGGAGGAGCCTCCACCCGCACCATCGGCCGCTCGGAGGCCGAAAGCACTTCGAGCAGATGCTGCCGGATCAGTCCTCGAATCTCGCTCGCATCGCTGACCAGCTGGCGGTCAACACGTTGCCGGATGGTTTCGAGGATCTCCGTGGCGGTGCGCACCCCAATGTCGGCCGTGATCAGCGTATACTCCAGTTCCTCCAGCAGATCGGCGTCGATCTCTTTCTTGCCATGAACGACGTCTTCAATCTTGCTGACTAGACCCGCCCGGGTCTTTTCGATACCGCTTTTCAGGCGCTCCAGGAGGTTTCCGCCGCCGTCGCCGGAACCAAATAAGGAAGAAAGCATGGTTCCCTTCATGATAAGGGAT
Organism: Acidobacteria bacterium Ga0077553; assembly: GCA_001464575.1. Taxonomy (GTDB): domain Bacteria; phylum Acidobacteriota; class Terriglobia; order Bryobacterales; family Bryobacteraceae. The sequence goes on from LNFE01000203.1 coordinate 10,852, forward strand.
TCCGCTGTCGATTCCGCGTTAGAATACTGTATCGACATTGGAACAGACTCCCCCGCGTAAAATAGGCCGTTACGTCATCCAACAGGAACTTGGACGAGGAGCCATGGGTGTGGTTTACCAGGCTCAAGACCCCGCCATCGGCCGCACCGTTGCCGTCAAGTCCATTCGCATTGGCGAACTAGCGGACCCGCGCGAACAGCACCGGGGTCCTCTCTCACCCCCCCATCGTCACCATCTACGACATCCAGGAAGAGGGCGATATCGCCTACATCTTCATGGAGTACATCGAGGGCTCCACCCTCGAAAAGATGCTGCTCGATGATAAACCGCCCGAAAAAGAGCAGATTCTTACCCTCCTGCGCCAGACTGCCGCGGCCATCGATTTTGCCCACTCCAAGGGCATCGTGCACCGCGACATCAAACCGGCCAACATCATGGTCCGCAAGGATTGGACCGCCAAGATCGCCGATTTCGGCATCGCGAAGATGCAGTCGCAGTCCTTGACGCAAACCGGCCTCGTGGTCGGCACTCCGAACTACATGTCACCGGAGCAGATCCAAGGCAAGCCCGTGGATGGCCAGGCCGACCAGTTTTCCCTCGGCGTCATCGCCTATGAGGTGATGACCGGCGAAAAGCCGTTTGTCGCCGATTCGCTGCCGACGCTGCTCTTCAAGCTCGTTGGCGAGCCAGCCATGCCAGCCGTCCGGCTGAACCCGACGCTCGACGTCTCCATCGACGCCGTGCTGCAAAAAGCGTTAAGCAAAGATCCGGCCCAGCGCTGGGACTCGTGTTCTGCCTTCATCGCGGCGCTCGAAGAGCAGTGCCGGCGCCATCCGAACTGGACCACCCAAACGCGTGGCCAGGTCCTGACGGCAGCCACCGAAGCGATCCCGGTGCAGCCAGCGCCCATCCCCGCTCCGACACCGGATCCCGCTCCTGCCCCCACGCCGGCCGCTCCTCGCGTACAACCTCCTGCCCCGGCCCCGGCCGCACGCCCCGTACCGCCAGCCCCGGAACGCCTCGAACGGCCCCAGCCCCCCGCCCAGCTGGCTCCCGCGCCGAAGGGCAGCAACACCATGGTCATCGCCGCCGCCGGGCTCGTCGCCCTGCTCCTCATCGGCTTTGGCCTGATGAAGTTCATGGGCAGTGCCGAAGAGGTGGCGACCACGACCCCAACCGAAAATAGCGATGCTCCGGTAGCTCCCCCCCTTCCCAAATCGCTGGGCTCCTCGCCGAAGGCCGATGCCAAGGCGCCGGCCCCACCCCCTGTTGCCCCGCCCCCGCCAGATCCGGGCAGCCCAAACGCCACCACTCCCGCCAAGGGCATGGTGGCCGTAAATATCCGCTCTACTCCGCCCGGCGCAACCGTCATCATCGACTCGGGCAAGGCCGAACCGTGCACCACCCCCTGCAGCCTGGATTTGGCGCCCGGACGCCATGTGCTCGTGGCGCAACTCGATAAGTACGAATCGGCGAACAAGATTTTCATGCTGCCGGCCGAAGCGCAACTGAACATTACGCTTCGCCGCCAAACCGGCACCGTCGCCGTCAGCTCCAGCCCGGCTGGCGCGCAGATTACCGTCGATGGCATCGAGTACCCCGAAAAAACCCCCGCCATTCTCACCCTCCCCGTCGGGCGTCACAAAGTCACGGTGTCCATGCCCGGCCGCGGCGAAAAATCGCGCGAGTTCAATGTCGACGACGGCGCGCAGCTCGACTACAGCGTGAACTTCGGCGGCAACTAGACCCTCTACACTAAAGGGGATGGCTTCCCGACGCGCAATCCTGGCCGGACTCGGCGCTTCCCTCTTATGGGGCGGCCCCAAAACCGCTATGCGCGTCCTTTCCACCCGGCCCGAAGACTTCGAAATGCCCATGGAGGGCTTCGGCACCTGGATCACCCCCGTCGACAAGTTCTTCGTCCGAAGCCATCATTACACCCCCGATGTGAAGCTCCGCGACTGGAAGCTCAGCGTGGTCGGCAAAGTCGCCACACCCCTCGTCTGGACGCTCGATGAATTGAAGAAGCTCCCCCGCGTCGAACTGGTCAGCGTCCTCGAGTGCGCCGGCAACGGCCGGGGGCTCTACACGCCCTCCATGGCCGGCCTGCAATGGAAATACGGCGCGGTGGGCAACGCTCGCTGGGCCGGGGTCCGCTTGCTCGACGTTTTGCGCAAGGCCGGCCGTCAACCCGGCGCCGTCGAAGTGATGTTCGACGGCGCCGACGTCGCCATCGGCGCCCAGCCGGAATTCCAACGCTCCATCCCGCTCAAAAAGGCGCTCGACCCCAACACCATCCTCGCCTACGAAATGAACGGCGAGCCCCTCGACCCCTCCCATGGATTCCCCCTCCGCCTCGTCGTCCCCGGCTGGGCCGGCGATAGCTGGGTGAAGTGGGTCATGAAGATCGAAGTCCGCGACACCGAATTCGACGGCTTTTTCATGAAGACCGCCTACCGGATCCCGACACGTCCCGTCCTGCCCGGCTCCGCGGTCGACCCCGCCCAAATGACCCCGGTCACCAGCCTCAGCATCAAGAGCCTCCTCGCCAAGCTCTCCGGCGCCGCCTGGTCCCATGCCGCCCCCGTCGTCGCCGTCGAAGTCTCCACCGACGCCGGCCGCACGTGGAAACCCGCCACCCTCGGCAGCGACCGCGCCCCCTTCGCCTGGCGCCTCTGGGAGTTCCCGTGGACCCCGCCCGCCGACGCCTATTACACCGTCCTCGTCCGCGCCCGTAACGCGCTCGGCGAAACCCAACCGCTGCAGCCCGAATGGAACCCCTCCGGCTACAGCCATAACGCCGTCCAATCCGTGCGCCTGCACGTCACCGCCAACCCGCCATCCGGCGCCCCTCTCCCCGCCCCCAGCAACGCAGTCCGCCCCGCCGCCCTCGAACAGAGCTGCCTCACCTGCCACTCCATGGAGCCCATCGAACAACAACGCCTCACCCGCGCCCAATGGGAGCGAGAAGTCGAAAAGATGCAGCGCTGGGGAGCCAAAGTTCGCCCCGAACTGAAAGAGGTTCTCGTCGACTTCCTGGCCAATCACTATGGCGTCCGCCCCGTTCGATAGTAGACTAATAGTCTCCCCCGGCCTCCTTCCCAACCACTCATGCAGCGCGCTGGACGCCTCGTCACCCGTTTGAAGATGAAGACCGCCTCCCTCAGTTCCGAAGAACTGGCCGCGGCCGCATGGCCTGCCGCGGTGGGCAAACGCCTGGCGGGTCGAACCGGTCCGGTCCGCCTATTCGGGCAAAAACTGGTCGTGGAAGTTGAGGACGGCACCTGGCAGCGTCAACTGATGACGCTGACGCCGCAGATCCTGCCCAAATTGCGGGCGATCCTGGGGCCCGGTTTGGTCGAACACCTGGAATTCCGCATCGGCACGCCCCGGCGGGAACCCGCCCGCGCCGAAGTAGCCGAACCAAGAGCCGACGGCATCGAAGATCCCATATTTAAACTGCTGTACCTGAACTCGCGCGCGCGCAGCGAACGCGAACAGCAACAGCGGGAGAGGAAGAGCGCTTGAAACTGACAGAGGAAAACGTCCGGTACGTCGCCGGACTCGCCAATCTCACCCTGACCGAGCAGGAGATTCACCAATACACCGAAGACCTGAGCGGCATTCTCACCCACATGGAAAAGCTCAACGAACTCGATACGGCCAACGTCGAGCCGATGACGCAGGTCCTCTTCGCCGGCGAAGAAAACAGCTCCCTCCGCGAGGACATCGAGCACACCCCTCTCGCCAACGAAGTCGCGCTCGCCAACGCCCCCGTATCCGGCGCCGGATACTTCAAGGTCCCTAAGGTGATCGAGCGGTAGCCCCCATGAACATAGCGAAACTCACCATCCCTGAGGTCCAGGACGGCCTGCGCCGCAAGCAGTTCTCCGCCGTCGAGCTCACCACCGAAGCCCTCCGCTTCGCCCAGGCCGAAAACCCGAAAACCAACGCCTACCTCACCTTCAGTGACGAACGCGCCCTCGCCGCCGCCGCCCGCGTCGACGCCCAACTCGCCGCCGGCGAACCCCTCGGCGCCCTCGGTGGCGTGCCCATCGCGGTAAAAGACGTCATCGTCACCAAAGGCGTCAAAACCACCTGCGCCTCGAAGATCCTCTCGAACTACATCCCGCCCTACGACGCCACCGCCGTTGAACGCCTCGAAGCCGCTGGCGGCATCATCCTCGGCAAAGCCAACTGCGACGAGTTCGCCATGGGTTCGTCGAACGAAAATTCCGCTTTCGGTCCCGTCCGCAACCCCGTCGCCCTCGACCGTGTCCCCGGCGGCAGCTCCGGGGGCAGCGCGGCCGTCGTCGCCCAAGGCACCGCCGTCGTCTCCCTCGGCTCCGATACCGGCGGCTCCATCCGCCAACCCGCCAGCTTTTGCGGCTGCGTCGGCGTCACCCCGACCTACGGCCGGGTTTCCCGGTATGGGCTCGTCGCCTTCGCCAGCTCCCTCGACCACATCGGCCCCTTCAGCCGTACCGTCGCCGACTCCGCCACCCTCCTCGGCGCCATCGCCGGCCGCGACGAACGCGACGCCACCTCCGCCGCTCACCCCGTGCCGGACTACGCCGCCCTCCTCGGCGACTCCGTGAAAGGTCTGAAGCTCGGCCTACCCAAGGAGTACTTCGCCGGCCTCGCCCCCGAAACCGGTGACCGCATCCTGGCCGGGGTCGAAGTGCTGAAGCAGCTCGGCTGCGAAGTCACCGAAGTCAGCCTCCCCCACACCGAATACGCCATCGCGACCTACTACATCATCTGCACCGCCGAAGTCTCAGCCAACCTCAGCCGCTTCGACGGCGCCCGCTACGGCGTCCGGTCCGCCAAAAGCGACACCCTCGCCGACATGTACAAAAACTCCCGCGGCGAAGGCTTCGGCACGGAAGTGAAGCGCCGCATCATGCTCGGCTCCTACGTCCTCAGCCACGGTTACTACGACGCCTTCTATCTCAAGGCCCAAAAAGTCCGCAACCTCCTGACGCAGGACTTCACCAAAGCCTTCGAGCAGGTCGACGCCTTAATCACCCCCGTTTCCCCCTTCCCTGCCTTCAAAATCGGAGAAAAGGTAAATGACCCGATACAAATGTACCTCTCCGACATCTATACGATTACGGGAGACCTTGCCGGAATCCCGTGCATGAGCGTCCCCTGCGGGACCACGGCCGACGGATTGCCGGTCGGCATGCAGATTTTAGCCAAGCATTTCGCGGAAGACGTGATGTTCCGTCTTGCGCACCAGTTCGAGAAAGCCGGCGGATTCACCGCCTAATTTGAGGAGACTACCAGATGCCTTTTGTACTGCCTGAGTTGGGATACGCCAACGACGCACTCGAGCCCTACATTGACGCCGTGACGATGGACATCCATCGCACCCGCCACCACCAGACCTACGTCACGAACCTCAACAACGCCGTGACGGCCAACGCCGCGCTCGAAGGCAAGTCGCTCGAAGAGCTGCTTGCCAACAACCTCGCCATCGTGCCCGACTCCGCCAAAGGCGCCGTCCGCAACCACGGCGGCGGCCACGCCAACCACACCCTCTTCTGGGCCACCCTCGCCCCCAACGCCGGCGGCGCCCCCGTCGGCACCCTGGCGGAAGCCATCAACGCCAAGTTCGGCGACTTCGAAGCCTTCAAGACGGCCTTCAAGGCCGCTGCGGTCGGCCGCTTCGGCTCCGGCTGGGCCTGGCTCGTGAAGAACGCGGACGGCAGCGTGGAAGTCACCTCCAGCGCCAACCAGGATTCGCCCCTCATGGACGGCAAACCCCCCATCCTCGGCCTCGACGTTTGGGAGCACGCCTACTACCTCAAGTATCAGAACAAGCGCCCGGACTACATCGACGCCTATTGGAGCGTCGTGAACTGGACGGCCGCCGAAGGCCTCTTCACCGGCTCGCTCACCCTGTCGTTCTAATCCCCCACGGGTCTGCCGCCGCGCCCCGGCGGCAGATGCGGATCGGCCGTAAAGCCAAACCCCAACTTCCCCCGCGCCGCGGCGCTCGACCCGAACTTCTTGCTGTCCAACCACCGCGACAGCTCCTCCCGCATCACCCCCACATACCCCGGCCCCCGCTCGAGCAGCACGGAAGCCAACTGCACCACGTGCGCCCCGCACAGAATCGCCTTCGCCGCGTCCATCCCCGAATGCACCCCGCCCGCACACCCCAGCGATAGCCGCGCCCCCGGCGCCAAGAGCGCCAACGCATGCAACCGCAGCGGCAGCTCCGCCGCCGTCGATGGCGCTAGCGTCCGGTCCACCTGCAGAGTATCGAGCGAGATGTCCGGCTGGTAGAACCGGTTAAACACCGTCACCCCACGGGCCCCCACCTCTTCTAGGCGCCGCACAAACGCCGGCACCGAAGAGTAGAACGGCGAAAGCTTCACCGTCACCGGAATCGTCACCGCCGCCACCACGGCGGCCACCACGTCCACCTGCCGGAACTCCACCTCCGCCCCGCTCTCGTGCGGCGCTGTGGCCACCTCGTACAGGTTCAGCTCCAACGCGCTCGCCCCCGCCGCCTCCAGGCTCCGGGCATACCTCGTCCACCCGCCCGGCGTCACCCCGTTCAACGAAGCCACCACCGGCGCCCGCACCCGCTCCCGCAACTGTTCCACCTGCCGGACATACGGGTCCACCCCGGCAAACGGCCGTGCCGCGGACTGCTCCCGCGTCAGGTCTTCTTCAAACAGCGAGTACAGCACCACCGCGCCTGCCCCCGCCGCCACCGCGGTGTCTATCGCATCGGCATCATGCGATAGCGGGCTCGCCGCCACCACTAATGGGCTCCCCAGCGTCATCCCCAGCCATGAAGTTGTTAAGTCAGCCATGCCCTCAGCAGACTCCTCTCTACCGGCGGAGTCAAGCCGTCTAGTAATCTCAAGAGATGCGTCTGCCCGCCCTCCTGCTCACCCTCCCCCTCGCCCTGCTCGCGCAGGAAGCGGCCATCCTGCAAGCCGTCGGCCAGCAAACCGAGCCCGCCATTGCGCTGCTCGAAACCATGGTCAACCAGAACTCCGGCACGTTTAATCCGGCTGGCGTCCGCGCCATGGCCGAACTCACGCGCAAAGAGTTCGATGCCCTCGGGTTCTCGACTCGCCTCGTTGAGATGGACGCCGTCAAACGCGGCCCCCATCTCGTCGCCGAACGCAAAGGCAACGGCGGCAAACCCATCCTGTTGATCGGCCATCTCGATACGGTCTTCGAACCCGCCAGCCCCTTCCAAAAGTTCGAGCGCAAAGGCCCCACCGCCATCGGCCCCGGCACCGCCGATATGAAGGGCGGCATCGTCGTCCTGCTCGCCGCCCTGCGCGGACTGCAGGCCGCCGGTCAGTTGGATGGGCTGCCGCTAACGGTCATGCTCACCGGTGACGAAGAGGAGCCCGGCCGCCGGCCTGACATGCCCAACCACTCGCGCCTGGAGATGGTGCGTCTCGCCAAGGAGTCGCGTGCGGCGTTGAGTTTTGAAGGAGGCATCAAGGGCCTGGGCTTCGACTATGCGACGACGGCCCGCCGCGGCTACCTCGGCTGGGAGCTCCGCTCCACGGGGAAGGTGGGGCACTCGGGCCAGGTCTTCACGGAGCGAGCCGGCTACGGCGCCATCTACGAAATCAGCCGCGTCATCTCGACCTTCGAACAGACCCTCAAAGAGCCCAACATGACCTTCAACGTCGGCCTCCTCCTCGGCGGCGGCGAGTTAAAGGCGGATGCTGACGGCAAATCGACGGCGGACGGCAAGCCCAACATCATCGCCGGCCAGGCCCTGGCGAGGGGCGAAGTCCGGGCGCTCGAACCGGCGCAGGTAAGCCGCATGAAGGACAAGATGTACGCCATCGTCGCCAAGAGCCTTCCCGGCACCAAGTCCGAGATCACCTTCGTCGAAGGCGCCCCGCCCATGCCGCCCACCCCCGGCAACCGGAAGCTGCTCAAAGCCCTCGACGAAGCCAGCCGCGCCGCCGGTCTCGGCCCCATCGAGGAGCTCGACCCCATGCAACGCGGAGCCGGTGACATCTCCTACATCGCCGCCTACGTCGACTGTCTCGACGGCCTCGGCGTCGTCGGCGCCGGCACCCACGCCGTCGGCGAGTCGGTCGAACTCGACAGCATCGCCAAGCAAGCCAAGCGCGCCGCCCTGCTCATTTGGCGCCTCGGCCGCTAGCGCTTATTTCTTCGTCCCCGGCCCGTAAAGAATCGCCCCTGGCCGGGCACCGGTATGCTTGCCCTGATCGAGCACCACCGTTCCATTCACCAGCACATACTCAATCCCCGTCGCATACTGAAACGGGTTCTCGTAGGTGGCCTTATCCGCAATCGTGAGCGGATTGAACACCGTCACATCGGCCCACATCCCCGGCCGCAGCACCCCGCGGTCAAACAGCTTCACCTTCGCCGCGTTGTGGGAACTCGCCTTCCGCACCGCCTCTTCGAGCGTCAGCACTTTTTCGTCTCTCACATAGCGGCCCATCACCCGGGCAAACGTGCCGAACGAACGCGGATGCGGCATTCCCCCGCCCCGCGCCGGGTCCGCCTCCATCGCCGAACCGTCCGAGCCAAAGCTGACAAACGAAGCCTTCATCGCGTTCCGCATATCGTCTTCCCGGTGGTGGTAATACAGCGCCGGCACCCGGCCCTTGTTATCGATCAGCGTCTCAAACAGCACATCCAGCCAAGGCTTCCCCTTGTCCGCAATCAGTTCGCTTACCCGCTTGCCCACATACTTCTTGTAAGCCGGGTTGGCCACCGAGACAATCTGGATCTTGCTCCAATCGCTGCCCACGGCCGTGTAATGGTTGTACCACCCGGGAATCCCCTGCGTGATGTCTTTCTCAAGGCGCGCCCGCATCGCCGGATCCGCCAGCCGCTCGAGCATCTTCGGCATACCGCCGTCATGCGCCCAGGGCGGGATAATGTTGCTCAATCCCCCATTCTGCCCGGCCGTATAGGGATAGATATGGGCCTCCACGTTCACGCCCTGGTTCCGGGCGTTCTGGATCACCCCCAGCAGCTCCGGCATCTGCCCCCACAGCTTGTGATGAGCGATCTTCAGGTGGAGCAGGTCGACCGTTGTCCCCGCCCGCTTGGCGATCTGAATCGCCTCCGAGATCGAATCGAAGACCTCCTCGCCCTCGCTGCGCGTATGCGTGGCATAGATGCCGCCGTTCTTCGCTGCTACCTTGGCCATCTCCACGAGTTCATCGGTGGAGATCCAGAACCCTGGCGTCTGGTGCAGTGAAGTCGAAACGCCCAGGGCCCCGTCCTCCATCGCCTGTTGAATCGTATCCCGCATCTTCTGTACCTCGTCTGGCGAAGCCGGCCCCGGCTTCGAGCCATGCGCCCGTTGGAAGATCAAGCCGGAGCCGATGTAGGACCCGATATTCGTCGAAGCGCCCTTTTCGAGCACGGCTTTCCAGTAGTCGCGGAAGCGCGGATACTCCACGGTAGGCGCGGGCGAAGACCCTTCGCCGAGGATCATCGAAGTGACGCCCATGCGGACCATGCTCTCAGCGTTACCTTCGCTGAGGATGGAGGTATCGGAGTGGTTATGCATGTCGATGAAGCCCGCGGCGATCACGAGTCCGGTGGCGTCGATCACCCGCGTCGCGGAGCGCCCCGTCAGTTTGCCTAGCGCCGCGATCCGCCCGGCCTTGATGCCGACGTCGCCAATGAAGCTCGGGTTGCCGGTGCCGTCGACGACCCGGCCGTTTTGCAGCAGGACATCAAACTCTTGGGCGAAGGTGGCGGAGGCCGCCAGGAGGAGAGGCAGGAGAAGGCGGGTCATGAGAGTGTCGCAGCGTAAGGGCGGACCAGATTAACGAAAGGTTACCAGCCCCAGGGGCAGTTGCCCGCCACCTCAGGCCGCCGGCCCCGCCGCAGCCGTATCCCGCAGCAATGGCAGGTCGATTGCCGTACCATGGCCGTGCACTGGGGTCAGACCGCCAGGGAGGAGAACAGACCGCTTCAGCGCCGGGTCACCCATTCCGGCGCTAGCAGAACGTGCCCCAATCAAGCCGCTTCCAGATCGAGCCGTACCCGGAGGCCGAGCGCTGTGCAGATGTTCACCAGCGCGTCCAACGAAAAGCGAGACACCCTGCCGCGCAGCAAATCATTCATTCTTGGTTGCGTCACACCGCACCGCCGCGCGGCCTCAACTTGGGTCCAGCCCTCGTGTTGGACGATTGCTGCGATCTTCTGCATCAATTCGGCTCGCGCCCGCAGATTCGCTGCCTGCTCGGGCGTATCCGCGATGGCGTCCCACACACTCGCGTAGCTTTCGCCCTTGCTCATATACGTCCATTATATCCAAATCGGTATAAAGGCACGGTGCCGTCCCTGGCCTCCGTTTCTAACACGGAGCTCCCCGCAGTGCTCCAGTCATCAACTGTACCCATGGGTCGCCGCCATCCCCAGCCGTCGCACCAGTTTCCAAGCGTCTCTCGGCAGCGCCAAAACGCCGATGTTCCAGGACGCATTGCCAGAGAAATGCGGCGGGAACGAACCTCTGGGGAGACACCGAGACATCGGCTATCACGCGAGTGGAGAACGTCGGCCATAACGATTCGCCCCTTCCGACGACGAATCCAGTTTGGTATCCGATATGGCAATGGACCCGGAAAGACAGAAACGCCCATTGGCCCAACCGGCCTCGATCAGGCCCTTTTGAGTCGCTGCTCAGCATCCATCACGTTGGCCAGGATCGCGTTGATTCGGGTCAGATGACCGGGCCCTTTGGACTTCAGCCAAGTAAGCACATCGTCCTGCACTCGCAAGGATATTAGAGTTGTCTTCGACCGCAACCGGTAAGGCACCATTTCCGCCAGTTGCTCATCCGTCAAGGGAGGGATGTCAGACACATCGATCGCCGAGTCTGGCTTCTTGGCCAAGCTGCTGAGCCGGGTGCGCTGCTGCTCGGTGAGTGGCTTATTGAAAATACGCTCGGCTTTCACGCGTACTTGCTTTTCTTGCCGAGATGATGCGGATAACTTCTTCGCCATCGTTTGATTCCCTGTATACATGAACGACGATTAGGACCGGATCCAAACCGCCCGCTATTCCCACAGCATGCCAGCGCTGTTCGCCCATCTGGTCGACCCGGTCCTCTCTGATCACCACATGAGGATCCGCGAACACCAGCGCAGCCGTCGCGAGATCAATGCCATGCTTGGCAAGGTTTGCTCGACTCTTCTGCGGGTCCCAAGCGAACACCATCTGTCAATACGAGTGTATATACACTTCACTCGAAGATCAAGTCAGCAACCCTTGCTCTACGCAGGGATGGCGGGAGTGTCGGGTACCAGATCCGAAGTCGCCCCGATCAGCAGTGCGCTCATCTCCTCGTTGCTCCTTACTGAATCCCAGCCCTCGCTGTAGGAAATTGTGCCTTTGGCCAAGCCCAAAACTCGCCTCGAGGCGGCTTCGAGACGAACTGGCCCCGCAATCGACTTGTCGGCCGTGGCGATGAGGATCTCCTTTCCGGCCACGGTGCGCTCGATCAGTTGAGAAAGCTTGGTTTTCGCCTCATTGGGGTTCGCATCCATCCTTCGACCGTAACGCACCAAATCATCTTTGTCCACGACGGGGAGTGCCTTGCCCGCAGGCTGCGGCGCATAGCGTAAGGAGTAAGCCAACCACAGCGTATGTTGCTGAGCGATCTCTAGCGCAATTCCAATTTGCAATTGGAAGAAGCTCAGCTTCGGTGGTGGCGATCGTACAACTCCTCCCGGTTGAACGTCCATTCGCGCGAATCGCCTTGAGCCAGTCTGGAGAGGTGCTCCCACGCATCAGCATCCTCCGCAAACTCAACCTTCCCCGCCCATTGCTCGACATACTCCCGAACGAGCTGCTCGACACTGGTACCCAGAGCCTCGGCCCTACGGCGTGCACGAGAGATCACTTCATCGTTCACCGAAACCGTAACGTTCATATACGCAGAATACGTGCGCACTGGTTGCGCGTCAAGCTGCGCGGGACGGCCGCCGCGTTCGGCCCGCCGCGGATCCTCACCCCGCCAGCACGCCCTCATACAGCGCCGCCATCGGCATGCTGCAGGCCAGCGAGGAGAACGCGCAGTCCGCCGCGAGGCCCATCACTTCCGTAATCCGCCAACTGCCATCCGCACATCGCGTGTGAATCTCCACCAGCGGCCGATCCTGGCAGATCAAGGCATACTGCTGCAGTGTCGGGCTCAACCGATATTCGTGCGACTTCACTCCCCGGTCCCTCGCCTCCGTACTGGGAGACAACACTTCGACCAGAAACACGGGGTTCGTGATCACGGTCTGCCGGCCCGGCGCCCGCTCGACGGGACCGCAGACCACCATCAGGTCCGGATAGGTCACCATCTCCTTCGACCCCGTTTGAAACATCACGTCGCTCCCCACCACGGCGCAGCCCCGCTCCCGCAACAAGCCATACAACTGCCCGCCCAGATTCATCGCGATCTGCGCGTGTTCGAAGGTGCCTCCGGCCATCGCCGTGACCACGCCGGCATAATACATATGCTTCGTTTCCGCCAGTTCCTCCGCATCCAGGAACTCTTCGATCGATATCAGTGGAAGGTGTGGCCCCGCCATGACCTTATCCTATCTCTCCCCCACCGAGCGGGAAGTCCCTTCCGGTGCTGCATTCTGCCTACCCCGCGGTCAGTTCTGGAAACAGCCCCGGCATCCAGCGCCCGGCGAGCGCTGCAGGAAAAGCCAGCTTCAGAGGCGCGCGCGAACTCTCCGAGGTCAGGACCCCAGCCTCCAGCAAGGCGGAAACGATCCGCCGCGCGCTCCGGTCGCTAGTGCCGGCAACAGCCGCGGTCTCCCCGCGGGGAAGTTCGCCGCGAAATAGGATGGCCTCCAGCACCGCACCGGCGTGCGGCCTCAACCCGCGTCCATCCGTCTTGTTTGATGATCGCCGCGATCTTTTGCATCAGTTCGGCACGCGCTCGCAGATTGGCCGCCTGCTCCGGCGCATCCGCAATCGCGTCCCACACACTCGCGTAGCTCTCAATTTCGCTCATCACGCACCTCTAAACAGTTGCGCAAAGCCTTAATCTGCCACTTCAAGATCCCGCCGCGAAGTAGCCTGAGTCTCTTTTTTGAAACGCATGCAGCACATAGACCGCGCCGGCCCGCCTAGCAAAGTAGATCACACAATAGGCCCCGGTATCATCCGCAACCCGAACTTCTTCGGCACCGTACGCAATAGGAGGCAGTGGGATTGAAGGCGCCAGGCCGCTCCCCACGCTGCACTCTCTCCAATTGACAACCCGCATCGTGCCGCGCATCCTCGGGAAAGTCGCGAAGACCTTGCAAGGAGCTGCCGAGGAAACGGACAGGCCGCATGGAATCAGTTCATCAAAATCAGGATACAAGTACCGCACAGTCCCGGCCTGCCGCCTCCCCTCAGGGGGGAGTGCCCCTGCGCTTTCGGGTCCCAGTGCCCGTTCAACCACACGCTCCAAGCGTTTCCGAATCCGTCAAAACCAAGCTGCTGGCGCCACTCCTCGCCCGTCCAGGTCCCCTGCGCGTCCGTGCAACTTCCCGAACTCGGGTTCGCCGGCGCCCCCGCGCTCAGCTCCATCGCCAACCGCAACCGGTTCGCGCTGTCGTATCCAAAATACTGATTCCAGGTCCGCTGCGGCGTCGCAATACTATGCCCCGTCACGTTCCCATTGTTACCCGTCGCCTAATACGTGTACCCAACCGGTGCACCAACTGCGCCGCCTGGCCTAACTGAGGAAGATCACCCAGCCAGTTGCCGCTCCGCTCCATCAATCCGTTCACGCCCCAGGGCGCATGGCCCGACAAGCGGACCGCCACCAACAGCTCACACACAACCGCTTGCCCAGCCGTCATAACAGCAGTGTACCTGGAAACCCCGTACCGCTACTGCGCCCCAATCGTACCCATAATCTGCCAGCCCGAATTGTTGTTGGCAAGGTCTCTGACCGCGCCATAGACGATCCGGTTTCCCCCGAACCGCGGCCGTAGGAACTCCAGATCGAGATTCAGAGTCACGGTGTTCCCAGACAGTTGGGCATTGGTTCCCGCGGCGTACAACTTGCACTGGCTGTTCGTCGCCGCCGACGGATCGCCCGAAAACGAAGTCAGGCCGACTCCATCATCGGGTACCAGATAAAACGCGCTCGTGGAGCGGACATAGGCCAAATAGCAAGCATTGCCCCCATCCAGCCCGTTATTGATGAGCAAATTCACCACATTCACATCCGCGTTCCCGTTCGGATCGGAAACAACCAGCGTCAGCGTCTGCCGCTCCGCCGCCGTCCGCGCAGGACTCAACGACACCACTTCTGGAACGTTTGGCAGACTCGGCGCCATCGGCAGATACCGCACGCCAAGCGACTGCCAGCCCGAGTTCACCCCTGCCATGTCCCCAACCGCCGCATAGATCGTGCGCCGTCCGGTGAACGGGGTTTTGAACGTGAAGCTCACGGCCAACGCCAGCGTCACCCCGGAGGTCGTAACGCTTGTTCCTGCCCCATTCACCTGGCATCGGCTATTGTTCGTGCCAATCGTCCCTGAACTGCCGACCACCAACGCCTCAGCCGTTGACACATCGTCACTATATAGATAAAGTGTGTTGGCGGGTCGAACATAGGCCAGATAGCAGGCATTCGTGCCGTCCAGCCCCCCGGCAATCAGGATATTCGCGACGTTTAAATCCGTGGCACCGTCGAAGTCGGAGTAAGTGAAGGTGATCGTCCCAGAGTTCGATCCGCTAGACGGCGAAACCGTGTCGGCAGTCGGAGCCACCTGGCCTGCGTTCGATTCAATCGCGATCAGCCGGTCGCCAAGCCGGATGTACTCTTTAATTACCTGCGGGAAGGCTGGAAATCCGGCCACGAGACTTAGTACAACCAGATCTCGGATACAATAGATAATTATTTTCACAGTTCTCTCCTCGATCGGGCGACGCACCTCAAATTCCGTTTGCGGACCAATATCAAACAGACTTCTACCTAATCGACCGTAAGCCTAACCTTAGATACTTCGCCAATCCTAGTGAAGGAGTCAGAGAATGGAGCCGCCATGGTTCTGAAGAACTGGCGCCACATATGTATTTTGAACTCGGAAAGAGGTGTTCTTCTTGAAAACAGTTACTGCTCGCGTGCCCTGTAGAAGGCCCGGCCCCCAACATGCCAAATACCAACGAGTGACTCGAGCGTAGGCCGTTCCGGAATATCAGAATGTGCCCCAAGCGGATCGAAATCACCTAGATCCTCCACTGAGGCAATGACCGCTCCAATATCTGCGCGAACATGGCTGCGGACAGATTCAACTATCTCCTCAAAACTCTGCCCACTTACACCGAATCGCTGATAATAGCCCTGCAGCGGTACTTGTCCGGGTAGATCAACCATCTTTGTGCTTGAGTCAAGCACTGCCTTCACCAGCACGACCCTAGTCATTTCTGGCCACCTACGCAGTTGATTCCATCCGAGTCGCAAAGCTTCGTCTCGATATGGGGTTTCATTTTCTTCTCATGCTTACTGCGTTCGGGCGGCCGGTTTGGGTACAGAAGATGTTCACTAGTAAATCGGAACATCGCTGGAATCACGGATCGATCCAGAATATCAACAACAGATTGAGCATCCGAAAGCGGGTTAAGTACGTCCGCAGTCTGCCCGAGTAGGTTATCACCGAACAGCGTCACACCAAGTGCTGCCCCCGGTATCACGATTCGTTCAGGCTGTCGGATGAATCCATGCCCTCGCGTCTTCTTACCTCGTGAATTCACGGGATGGTAATGGGGCAACGCTTCTGCTCCTGCAGTGCTAGTGTGTGCGTTGTGTCTTATCGCATCCTTTCCGGCCGCTCGACTCGCGGTTGCCTCTCCCTCAAAGATAACATCGCCACCTTTTGCCAGGCGTTCCTTTGCCTCTTTGAACCCAATCGATCCACCTTCGTGGCGTATCACGATTTGCTCAAAGCCAACCTGCAGGCGCTGGATGACCGCTCGAATCGCTTTGATCTTTCCCCTGCCTCCAGGATCGACATAAGATAGGGGATTATTTCCGACATGGCTGAATAAGTTCCACGACTGAGGATCTTCCGCTTGTTGATCCGCGAACGGCTCATCCGCACTCGTAAACCGCCCCTGCCCCCCCGCCAGATACCTCGCCCCAAAGTAATCCAGCCCGGACTCCGCATCCCGCTCCTTTCCCGTAAACCGCTGCCGCAGCCCATCCCCACCCGACCCATGCCGCCCAATCTCCGCCCCAAACGGCTCATAGTCAAACCGCGCCAGTGCTAACCCGCTCCCATTCGTCTTCGTCCGCGTCGAACCCAACGCATCCGTCAACA